>NC_018027.1:5273516-5583723 GCF_000266905.1 Mycolicibacterium chubuense NBB4
TGCGCGCGTCTACACCCGCAGCCAGCTGATGGCCTGCCTTCGCGCGGGCCTCATCGCCTTGTTCCTGCTCGGCGTGCTCGCCCTGATCGTCCTGCTCTAGGAACCTCAGCGCCGCCGGACCGTCCGAACGGACCGCACCGTCCGGACCCTGAACACCACCCGGTACGACTCCGCCGCGGGCACCCATCCGAACCGCCGCGAGTCCACCACGCCCGGCGCGCCGGCGTTGTCGGAGACCGCCTCGAACACCACGCCCTCGGCGGAGCTTCGGACCGCACCAACGCGTTTGACCAGGAACCGCGACGGCAGCGTGGGGTCCGGAAACACCCGCAGTTGACCCGTCCTGGGCCGCCCGGCCCGGACCGCGAGCAAGCCGTCACCCGGGCACAGCGCGGGGCGCATCGAGTCCTCGACGACCATGAAACGGCGCACCGGCCAACCCTGCGGAATTAGCCGCCGCCGGGGGTTACGCCGCATGACCATGAGGGTAAGTTAGGGCCATGCTGCATCGACTCCTCGCCTTCGCCAATGCCACCCCTGCCCATGCCCACTGCGACCTGTACTGCGGCGTCTACGATCCCGCGCAGGCAAAGATCGAGGCGCTCTCCTGCCTGAAGACGATCCAGAAGTACCACGACTCCGACGACGAGCACTTCAAGACTCGGGCCATCATCATCAAGGAGCGCCAGGCCGAAGAGGTCAAGCACCACCTGATGGTGTTGTGGGCCGACTTCTTCACCAAAGAGCACTTCGAGCAGTTCCCCAACCTGCACCAGCTGTTCTGGGACGGCGTGCACGGCGCGGGCGACGTCAAGAAGTCGCTCGACGCGGCCGTCGCCGAGAAGCTGCTCAAGACGATCGACGAGATTGCCGACATCTTCTGGCAGACCGACAAGGGCAAGCAGATGGGCGTCTACCCGCCGGCCTGACATCCGCCCGATTCGACCCTGAACTCCGTCCGGCCCGGTCTTGCGACCGGGCCGGTTTCGTGTGTTGGCAGTCGTGTCCACTTGCGTGCCAGCGGGGACCTACCGCATCCTGAGCGAATCGACCCACAGGCGTGTCGGGCGTTTGCCCCAGAATGCCAGGAGGCGAGATGAACTTCGGGTCCGGCCGGGCGATCGAGATCGCACCGTTCCATTCGCGTGGGTCCCTCAAGGGGTTCGTGGTGTCGGGACGCTGGCCCGACTCCACCAAGGAGTGGGCCCAGCTGCTGATGGTGGCCGTGCGCGTGGCCTCCCTGCCCGGTCTGCTGTCCACGACCACGATCTTCGGCGCGCGTGAGGAGTTGCCCGACGAGCCCGAACCCGGCACCGTCGGGCTCGTGCTGGCCGAAGGCACCGTCGTCGGCGAATCCGCGGTGCCGCCAGGGCATTTCGCCGAGCGCCAGCCCCCGGCCCTGCTCATGCTGCACCCACCCTCGGAGACCACCCCGACACTTCCCGAATGCAGCGGCGCCGCCTCGGGCTGCGTGCTGCTGCCCGGTCTGCCTCACCTCGGCCTGGAGCACCGCGCCGCCTGGGTCGAGGCCGAGTCGGACGGCACGGTCACCTCGATGGTCAGTCGCGTCGGGGTCGACCCCATCAGCCATCCCGACACGGCGATCCTCGCCATGCTGCTGGCCGCGTAGCGAGTCCGCCGCGGGCGGCCGGCGTTCCAGCCTGCCATTGGCTACTGACAGTTGCAGTGGCTGCCTTTTGCCCCGTGATCGTCGGGGTTTGCCGTGCTACATGGCGCGGAGCACCGCACCCAGCCCCTTGACGGATGTGTTACACCTAACACTCAGCAAACGTAGAGGCGCCTGGTCACGGGCGTGCGATCGGTTGCCCGAGGTAACGGCGGGCACTTCTGCCGCAACGCGTCGGCGAAAGCCGCGCGTATCCTGGCTACGGAGCCGTTATTATTTGCCTAACTGCACCATGCGATGGGGGTGCAAGGTGCGGGCACCAGCGCCGTTGACGCCAGCAGCGGCGCACCGCGACGTGGACCGGGTTAACTTTTCCGCGGTTTGCACTTGGTTGTGGACACAACTGTCGCTACGATAATCAGCAAATACGCCGCCCTGAAAACCCGCTCGTCTGTATGTGGAGGTAAGTCCGATGAGCAACACGTTTGCCGCTCGCTTGAACCGCTTGTTCGACACTGTTTACCCGCCCGGACGTGGCCCGCACACGTCCGCCGAAGTGATCGCCGCGCTAAAGGCGGAGGGGATCACGATGTCGGCGCCTTACCTGTCCCAGCTGCGCTCCGGCAACCGCACGAACCCGTCGGTGGCAACGATGGCAGCGCTTGCCAACTTCTTCCGGATCAAGCCCGCGTACTTCACCGATGACGAGTACTACGAGAAGCTCGACAAGGAGTTGACGCTGCTCGCCGGCATGCGGGACGAAGGCGTTCGCCGGATCGCGGCCCGGACCGTCGGGCTCTCCGCCGAGGCGAAGCAGGACATCGTGCAGAAAGTCGATGAACTGCGTCGTCGCGAGAACCTCGAGGATTAGCCCCGAGGGGCCGTGGGCGCCCTGACGGCGAACAGCCTTCACGCAGCGTGGCGTCGGTCCGCACCGGCCTCGCGGGTGAGCCGTCGGTACTGGCGGGCGATTTCCAGGATCCATTCCCTGTCCGAATAGCTGGTGGGCTGGCGCAGCCACGACAGGCCGGGGAAGTCCTCGTCGGCGTGGATCCACCGGGCGATCGCATGAGCCTGCTCGACGGGTGACACGTCTGGAGCGGCCTGGTCGTCCTCGGCGGTGAGGGCGGCGTCGTCGTGATCGTCCAGTTCGCCGCTGCCGGCCGCCGCGCCCGACGGGTCCACCGGATGCAGCACGCCCGCCGCGGCGGTGGCCTCCAAGAACAACGCATCCGAGATCAGCGACATGCGCTCGGCCACCCGGAAGACCAGCGGGCCCCGGGGGCGCACACCGATCCCGACGTCGGGGTGCCTGCGGCCGAGTTCGTCGAGCAGCGGCTGGATGGTCCGCAGCTCGCCCCGCGCCCCGAACCAGTCCTCGAGGCTCGGCAGCAGCGACCCCGCGGCGACCACGAGCATCGCGCAGCCCAGCAACGTGGCGGCCGCACCCACACCGACCAGTCCGCTGGTTCCGACTGCGCGCAGCAGGAAGAACGCGAGCGCCAGCAGGATCAGCACGATGCCGACCGTGAACACGAACAGCGCCCGGCCCCTGCGGGTGCGGTTGGAGTGACGCAGGCCCGCCCAGACGACCAGGCTCAGTGCCAGGAGCACGTACAGAAGTGGGAGCAGCCACGGCAACGAGACGCCCTGGGACCCCAGGTTGCGGCGCAGATACTCCTCAGGCGCCATCTCGGGCTGCTGGCCGGCGGCGAAGAACACCACGAGACTCGCCGCGGCGATCGCGGCGGCGACGCCGTACTGGGCGATCGCGATCCTCTTCGCCGTCGCGGGGCTGCGGATCGACGAGACCGTCGTGATCATCACGCAGCTGCCGGCCGCGCAGGCGATCAGCGCCACCTGGCTCAGCCCCATCGAGACGTTCGGCCAGTGCAGCAGCGTGTCGATCAGCAGTGTCAGCGGCTGCCAGTTGAGTGCTGCGACCACACCGAGGCTGCCCAGCGCCAGGATCATCGCGGTGCTCACCAGGGACTGCTTGTTGACCAGCGCCCAGCCGATGCGCAACCCGGTGGCCAGTCCGAGCAGACCGGCGATCACCCAGATGATCAACCAAATGCCTCTCCGAGGCGGACCTGCACGATCGAGGAGCGGTCCGACGGCAGCCGTCCCAACCGATAGATGAGCAACGCGGCGAAGTCCTCCGCCTCCTGCTCGGCGTCCTCGCCGCTGGGCCCCATGCATCCGGTGCGCTGATTGAGCATGTAGCCGATGAGCTCGGAGCTGGCCACCTCGGTGCTCTCCATCGCCGCCTGCACGACCGGGATGCCTTCGTGGCCGAGTACCAGGTGGCCGAGTTCGTGAGCCAGGGTGCGATCCCACGCGGGCAGTCCGCGCTGAATCAGGAACACATCGCGGTCGGCGTACTGCCGCCACTGACCGCAGACCCCGGGCGGCAGGTCGGCCGTCGTCAACTCGATGGGTCTGTCACGGTTGTCACTCACGGCCTCGACAAGCCGGGGCAGTGAGACCTCTCCCCGCCTCGGGGCCATGTCAAGCACCTCGCTGACCGCGCGGGTGACGCGGCGGCTCGCAGGCATGAATCCCCCTTTCGATGGAGTAACACTATGCGCTGCCCACCACCGCGGGGTGAGCAGTTCTTCTCAGTTCATGAACCGCACGACGCCAGGAGTGCGGACCGCCCGGCCGGCTCTGGCCTGGCGGTACCCCAAATATCCTCCTGCACCCGTCAGTATCAGCATTCCTGCTATTCCCGGTAACGCCAAGGCCGCGATCTGCGGAGTGCCGGCCGACCGCAGATACTCCCGGTAACCGGCTCGGTAGGGCGACGCCGGCGCGGCGAAGTTACCGGTGGACGACGCGGGCGGGGCCTCGCGCACGGGAGGCGGTTCGGCGCTCGCCGGCCGTGGGGCGGCAGGCATCCGGGCCACGCCGCCGCCGGCGCCGGCCACTCCGGCGCCGGCTGAGCCCGGCCCGGGGCCGAGGGCCGGGGGAACGGCCACGACGATCGGCACGCGGACCGGGGCACCGGTCGACGGACCGACCCCGGGCACGGTGTCGAGTACGTCGGGTCCCCGCGGCTCCCGGACCGGCGGCACCCACGCCGGCGCCTGTCGGTGCGGCCAGGTCATGACCGGCAGGTGGACTCCGCCGCCACCGCCGGGAACAGCGTGCGGCGGACCACCGGCACCGCCGCCGAGGCCCGGCGGCGCCTCGGGTACGCCGGGGGCACCGGGCGCTTGCGGGATGCCGGGTGATTCGGGGATTCCGGGCGCTCCGGGGGCACCGGGGGTTTCGGGGATACCGGGAGTTTCGGGGATACCGGGCGCTCCGGGGGCACCGGGTGCTTCGGGGATGCCCGGCCCTCCCGGTACCGGCGACGGCCCCGACCCGGGGCCCGGCCCCGGCGCTCCGCAGCCGTCGGCGCCCTTCTCGCAACACGGTGGCGACGGCTGCTTTCCGCCTTCACCGTCGACTTCTTCCGCGCGGCGATTCCCCAGCCGGGCGCCTGGTATGTCGTCGTCCCGGGCGCGCGGTGTGCCGGCACGCTCGCGCGGTTGCTGCCGCGGCGGGCGGTGCGCACGCTCGCCGCCCTTCTCTCCGCGCTCGGCCTCCGTGACACGACCGCGCCGGGGTCCCTCGCGGTCGGCACTCCGATCGCCGTGTCTGCCACTGACGCCGTGCCCGCTGTGTCCGCGCCCGGCGGTGACACCCGAGTCGGCGAACGCGGTTGCGGTGCCGGCGCCGCCGGCGAGAAGCCCGGAAGCCATGACGCAGGCCGCTGCAGCGATACGCGCACGCGAACCCACGTCGTCACCACCCTTCACGGTGCCGGGCACCGCAGTTTGGCTGCTTTCTGTGATTCTCGCACAACTGCTCCGCGCCGTTTGCTGACTGCGAGCAATCACCGTTTGGCGGGGCACGCTGGAAGACTCTGGGGCATCCAACGCTAGGGTTGGGTCGCGTCACCGCCGGATTCCCGGTGAGAGACCGACGACAGGACTGGGAGGCCGCAGGGATGGCTCTGTTCAAGCGACGCAAATCCCGGGCGACCCGGAGAGCCGAAGCGCGCGCCATCAAGGCGAAGGCCAAGCTCGAAGCCAGGCTCTCGGCCAAGAACGAGGTGCGCCGGTTCAAAGCCCAGCAGAAGGCGCAGGCGCGAGCCCTGCGGGCACAGATCAAGGCGCAGCGGGACAGCGACCGGGCGGCGCTCAAGGTTGCTGAGACTCAGCTCAAGGCCGCACGCGAGGGCAAGCTGTTCTCCCCCACGAAAGTTCGCAGGGCGCTCACGGTGGCTCGTTTGCTGGCGCCGGTGGCTGTGCCGCTCGTCTACCGGGCGTCCATTTCCGCGCGGGGGCTGATCGACGAGCGCCGCGCGGACCGGCTGGGCATCCCGTTGAGCCAGCTCGGTCAGTTCTCCGGTCACGGCGCGGAACTCTCGGCGCGCATCGCAGGTGCCGAGCACTCGCTGCGCCAGCTGTCGGAGAAGAAGCCGAAGGACGCCGAGACCAAGCAGTTCACCGCTGCGATCACCGAGCGGCTCTCCGAGCTCGCCACCGCGGTCACCGCGGCGGAGAACATGCCGCCGGCGCGCCGGCGCGCCGCGCACGCCGCCATCGCCGAGCAGCTCGACGGCATCGACGCCGACCTGATGGCCCGCCTGGGCGTGGCCTGACCGCAGTGTCCGCCAACTCGGCCCGGCACGCCGCGCGGTGGCGCGGCGCCGCGGCCGGTCTGCTGACGGGCACACTCACGCTGGCGGCACACGGAGCAGGAGGCGGCCCGCTGCCCGCGGGGCCCGCGACCGCCCAGCTGCTCCTCGTGGCAGCAGCCGTCGGTGCACTGGCCGCCCGCCTCCCGCGGACCGGCCGGTTCGGCCCGATCCTCGCGCTGCTCACCGCCGGCCAGCTCATCGGGCACGGCCTTCTCAGCGCGCTGGGCCATGCCCACGCCACCCCGTCGGCCGGGCCGGCCTGGCTCATGCTGTCGAGCCATCTGGCCGCCGTCGGGACCGGGGCGCTGCTCATCGTCGTCGGCGACCGGCTGTGCCGGACGCTGTCGCGGGCGCTGCACCGCACCACGCGCCCCGACGCGCCGGCGGTGCCCGCACCCCGGGCCACCCCTGGCCGCACCGCCGACCAACCGTTGCGGTCGGCACTGCTCGTCGCTTCCTCGATGTCGCACCGGGGCCCTCCGGTCAGCGCTGCCCGCTGACCTGAACGTCCCCATCGATCGAGAAAGCAACAACTTCAATGAGAGCTCTTCAGCGTGGGACGCCGCTCGGCGCCCACTCCCTCGTCGTCGCCGTCCTGACCCTCGGACTCCTGACGGGCGCGCTGGCCTACGCCGGTGTTGCGTGGGCGCACGCCGCGCGCATCGCCAACGACCCCGCCGAGAACGCAGAACTGCAGCAGCCGCCGGCGCGGGTGAGCGCGACGTTCAACGAACCGATGCAGTCGCAGTTCGCGGCGATGACGGTCGTCGGCCCCGACGGTAGCCAGTGGGCCGACGGCTCACCCGCGGTCGACGGCGCCGTCATCAGCGTCGCTGTTCGCGCGGGCGCCCCGGCCGGTGCCTACACGGTCAACTACCGGGCCACCTCCGCCGACGGCCACGTGGTGAACGGCTCGTGGACGTACCGGCTCACCGGTCCGGATTCGGCCGCGACCGCTCCGTCGGCACCGGCCGCGACGACGGCCGCCGCGCCGCAGCCGCCCGCGGCGCAGCCGCACTCCGGCGACTGGCCGGTGTGGCCGTTCGTCGCCGCTGCGGCGGTCATCGTCGCCGGAGGCGCGCTGTGGGCGGTCCGGCGCAGGTCGTGACCACACGCCGCGCGGTGGCGGGCGCGCTGCTCGTCACCGCCGCGGCGTGCCTGGCGGCCTGGGCGCTGGCCTATCCGGTCGGCGCGCTGAGCGCGGCGCTCGTGCGGGCCGTCGCCGACGGTGCGGCGGTCGTGACCCTCGGACTCGTGATCGTGCCCGCGCTCGACGGCAGCCGGTACCGCGCCGAGCTGCGCCGGCGCGCCACCGTGCCGGCGGTGGCCGCGTCGGCGGTGTGGGTGGTCTCCGAGCTGGTCCGCGTCGTCTTCGGCACTGCCGAAGCCGCCGGCGTGGGCGCCGGCCGGGTCGCCGTGCGGACGGTGTGGGAGTTCGTCGTGTACACGGCGCCCGGACGCGCGGGCCTGATCACCGTCGCCGCGGCCGCCGGGGTGTGTGCGGTGGTGTCGCTGGCTCCGCGATCGGACTCGGCCGGTGTGGCGGCAGCCGGGCTTGCCGGAATCGGCATCGTGAGCCATCCGCTGACCGGGCACCTGTCCGACAGCGGAGTCGGCGGCATCGCGATCGCCGTGCACATGCTGGCCGCGGCGCTGTGGTGCGGCGTCCTGGCCGCCCTGGTTCTGACCGTGGACCACCGGGGGCAGTGGGCGCGTGTGCTGCCCCGCTTCTCAGCGCTGTCCCTGCTGTGTGTGGCCGCGCTGCTCGCCGGGGGCGTGGTCGCCGGACTGGTGATCATGGACTCCCCGGCGCAGTTGTACTCGAACGGCTGGGGCCGGGTGCTGTCGGCCAAGATCGCGCTCACCGTCGCACTGACGGTGCTGGCCTGGCGTAACCGGACGCTGTGGCTGCCCGCCGCACAGGGCCACCGGGCCACCGCCGAGGTGTCCCGGTCACGGGCGTACACCGAGCTGGCGTTGATGGCCACCGCCCTGGCGCTCGCCGCGTCGCTGGCGGTCACCAGCTAGCACCGGCGTGGGGCGCAGAAGGCACCTGGCATGATTGGGGGCCACTGGCGGGTGTACACATCCAAGGAGCAGCGACATGGCAGACCAGCCGGATCGGCCCGACGAAAGGCCTGATGCCGCTAGGCCTGCGGAACCACCCGCCACTCCGGCGAAGAAGACTCCCCCGGCCAAGAAGGCGGCGCCGATGAAGAAGGCTGCCGCCAAGAAGGTTCCGGCCAAGAAGGTGCCCGCCAAGAAGGCACCCGCGAAGAAGGCGCCGGTCAAGAAGTCCGCCCCGGCGAAGAAGGCGGCCGCCAAGAAGGCACCGCCTGCGAAGAAGGCCGCCCCGCCGCCGCCCGGCACCGACGACGCATTGACGTCGGCAGCCAAAGAGGCTGCTGCACAAGCGAAGTCGACCGTCGCAACGGCCAGCACCGTGGTCACCAGCCCCCGGCCGGCACTGCCGGAGACCCCCGAGTCGTCACGGCTGCCCGTCGCTGTGGCCGTCGTCACCGCACTGCTCGCGGTCATCGTGGTTCTCCTCGCCGCCCGGCGCAACCGCGGCAACTGACGGCCGCAGAACGGGCCGACATCATCACGGCATAATGGCGCGGTGACCGTCACTCCGCGCCCCACTGCCGACCTCGTCGACGAGATCGGCCCCGACGTCCGCAGCTGCGACCTGCAGATGCGCCAGTACGGCGGCCGGGCCGAGTTCGCCGGGCCGATCACCACGGTGCGCTGCTTCGAGGACAACGCGCTGCTCAAGTCGGTGCTGTCCGAACCGGGCGACGGCGGCGTGCTGGTGATCGACGGCGACGGCTCGGTGCACACCGCGCTGGTCGGGGATCTCATCGCCGAACTCGGGCGGTCCAACGGGTGGTCGGGTCTGATCGTCAACGGCGCCGTGCGGGACTCGGCGACACTGCGCACCTTGGACATCGGGATCAAGGCGCTGGGCACCAACCCCCGCAAGAGCACCAAGACCGGCGACGGGGTGCGCGACGCGGCCGTCGAGTTCGGCGGCGTCGTGTTCGTGCCCGGCGAGATCGCCTACAGCGACGACGACGGGATCGTGGTGGTGAAGCCGGACCAGCCCGACGCCGGCTGACCCCTACGCCGTAGCAGCAACGGGCGCTTGGTGTTTCGAGAACTCCAGTGCCGCGTCGTCGACCTTGCCGCGACGGATCAGCTGCAGGTCCAGCAGGTAGTTCTGCTTGAGCCGCCACGGCGTGCGTGAGCCGGCCTTGGGCAGATAGTCCAGTGCGCGGAGCACGTAGCCGGGTGTGAAGTCCATCAGCGGCTTCTCGTCGACGCTGGTGCCGGGGTGGCGGGGTTCCACCCGGTCGTAGCCCTGAGAATCCATGAAATTGATGACGCGGCAGAAGAATTCGGACACCAAGTCGGCCTTCAGCGTCCACGACGCATTGGTGTAACCGATCGTGAACGCCATGTTCGGCATGTGGGTGAGCATCATGCCCTTGTAGGCCATCGTGTCGTTCAGCACGATCGGTTCGCCGTTGCGCGAGATCGACGCCCCACCGAACAGCTGAAGGTTCAATCCCGTTGCCGTCACGATGATGTCGGCATCGAGATGCTGACCTGACGCCAGCTGGATGCCGGTCCCGGTGAACCTCTCGATGGTGTCGGTGACGACGTCGGCCTTGCCCGCGCGGATGGTCTTGAACAGGTCGCCGTTGGGCGCCAGGCACACTCGCTCGTCCCAGGGGTTGTAGCGCGGGTTGAAGTGCTTGCGCACGTCGTACCCCTCGGGCAGCCGGCGCTCGGCCATCGTCAGCAACTGCTTACGGAAGAAGTCGGGGAACTTGCGAGCGATCTGGTACTGGAACGACTGCGCGAGAATGCTCTTCCATCGGTTCAGCACGTAGGCGGCCTTGGCGGGCAGGCGCCGGTTGGTCGCGACGGTGAACGGATCGACATCGGGCAGTGCCGCGATGAAGGTCGGCGACCGCTGCAGCATCGTCACGTGTCCGGAGCCCGAATCGGCCAGGGCGGGAATGAGAGTGACGGCCGTGGCGCCGCTGCCGATGACCACGATGCGCTTACCGGCGTAGTCGAGATCCTCGGGCCAGTGCTGCGGGTGGATGATGGCGCCTTCGAAGTCCTCGGCGCCGGGGAACTCCGGCGAGAACCCCTGCTCGTAGTTGTAGTAGCCGCTGCACGCCATCAGATAGCGGGCGCTGACCTCCACCTCCTCGCCACCCCGATCGACGCGCAGCGACCAGCGGTTCTCGGCGTCGGACCAGTTCGCGGACAGCACGTTGTTCCCGTAGCGGATGTGCTTGTCGATCCCGTACTCGGCGACGGTCTCCTCGAGGTAGGCCATGATCGACGGCCCGTCGGCGATGGCCTTCTCCGAGGTCCACGGCTTGAACCGGAAACCGAGCGTGAACATGTCGGAGTCCGACCGGATGCCCGGGTACTTGAACAGGTCCCAGGTACCGCCGAGATTGTCGCGGCGCTCGAGGATCACATAGCTCTTGCCGGGGCAGCGGTCCTGCAGATGCCAGGCGGCGCTGATGCCGGAGATGCCGGCCCCGACGATCACCACGTCGACGAACTCAGTCATGGCGCCAAGCTATCAACGCCCTGTCGAGGCAGTCAACACCCTGTCGAGTCGATCGACACGGTGTAAAGTCACTGCCGTGACAACCAGCCATGCCCGCCCCGCCCGGGCCAGGCGCGCCGTCCGCCCCTCGGGGGACGACCGCGAGCTGGCTATCCTGACGACGCTGGAGACCCTGCTCGAAGGACGCGCCCTCGCCGACATCTCGGTCGACGACCTGGCCAAGGGCGCAGGCATCTCGCGGCCGACGTTCTATTTCTACTTTCCCTCCAAGGACGCGGTCCTGCTGGCGCTCGTCGAGCGGGTGATCAACGAGGCCGACCACAACGCCGACGAGGCGATGGGAGGCATGGACACCTCGGTCGACCCGGCCGGCGTCTGGAAAGCGATCAACGCGCTGTTCGAGACCTTCGGCACCCACCGCGCCGTCACGCTCGCCGGCGCCGCGGCCCGGCCGCTCAACGCCGAGGTCCGCGCGCTCTGGTCCCGGTTCATGCAGAAGTGGATCGACCACACCACCGCGTCCATCGAGACCGAGCGGGCCCGCGGTGCGGCGCCGACCACCATCCCGGCCGCCGACCTCGCCGCCTCGCTGAACCTGATGAACGAGCGCACGATGTTGGCCGCGTTCGCGGGCGAGCAGCCCGCGGTGACCGCTGGAAAACTGGTCGACACGCTGGCGCACATCTGGGTCACGAGCATCTACGGCACCGCACCCTGATCTGTCGGCCCCACATGCGAACATATGTTCGTGTCGATCGACGCTTCTGCCCGATCGCCGGCTTCTGCCTTATCGCCGGCTCCGCCGGCGGCTGTCCTCCACGCTGACCTCGACTCGTTCTACGCGTCGGTCGAGCAGCGGGACAACCCCGCGCTGCGCGGGCAGCCCGTGATCGTCGGCGGCGGCGTGGTGCTCGCCGCCAGCTACGAGGCCAAGGCGTACGGCGTGCGCACCGCGATGGGTGGCCGGCAGGCGCTGGCACTGTGTCCGCACGCGGTGGTCGTGCCGCCCCGGATGGCCGCGTACTCGGAAGCCAGCGACGCCGTGTTCGAGGTCTTCCGCGACACCACACCCGTCGTCGAGCCGCTCTCGGTCGATGAGGCTTTCCTCGACGTCTCGGGGCTGCGCCGGGTCGCGGGCACCCCGGTGCAGATCGGCGCCCGGCTGCGGGAGCGCGTGCGCGAAGAGGTCGGCCTGCCGATCACCGTCGGCATCGCGCGCACCAAGTTCCTCGCCAAGGTCGCCAGTCAGGAGGCCAAGCCCGACGGACTGCTGCTGGTGCCGCCCGATCGCGAGCTGGCGTTCCTGCATCCGCTGCCGGTGCGCCGGCTCTGGGGGGTGGGCGCGAAGACGGCGGACAAGCTGCGGGTGCACGGCATCGAGACCGTGGCGGACGTCGCCGAGCTCAGCGAGACGACGCTCGGTTCGCTCGTCGGGGGCGCGATGGGCCGCCAGCTGTTCGCGTTGTCCCACAACGTGGATCGCCGCCGGGTCGTCACCGGACGGCGCCGCCGGTCGGTGGGCGCCCAGCGGGCGCTCGGACGGGCCGGCAACACGATGTCGGCGGCCGAGGTCGACGCCGTCGTCGTCAACCTGGTCGACCGGATCACGCGGCGGATGCGCACGGCGGGCCGCACGGGACGCACCGTGGTGCTGCGGCTGCGGTTCGACGACTTCGGCCGCGCGACCCGCTCCCGCACCATGCCGCGGGCGACGGCGTCCACCGACGTGATCCTCGGCGCCGCGCGGGCGCTGGTCGCCGCCGCGGAACCGTTGGTCGCCGAGCGGGGCCTGACCCTGATCGGCTTCGCGGTGTGCAACATCGACCGCGACGGGGCGCAACAGATGGAGCTGCCGTTCGGGGAGGCGGTCGACATGACGACCATCGACGCCGCCGTCGACCGGGTGCGCGGCCGCTACGGCAACGCGGCGCTGACGCGCGGAGTGCTCCTGGGACGCGACCCGGGTCTGGAGATGCCGATGCTGCCCGACTGAGTCACGACGTGGTCCACGCCAGAAGCGTGTCCGCGTCCCACGTATTGACGATCCGCTCGGCGGCGAGACCGGCATCGAGCGCGCGCTGGGCGCCGTACCCGAGGAAGTCCAGCTGCCCGGGCGCGTGGGAATCGGTGTCGATCGAGAACACGCAGCCGATCTCCATCGCGAGGTTGAGCAGCCGCGTCGGCGGGTCACGGCGCTCCGGGCGGGAGTTGATCTCGACCGCGGTGCCGGCGTCACGGCACGCGGTGAAGACCTTCTCGGCATCGAACTTCGACTCGGGCCGCATGCCGCGGCCGCCGGTGACCAGCCGGCCGGTGCAATGGCCCAGCACGTCGGTGTGCGGATTGGCCACCGCCTTGAGCATGCGCCGGGTCATCGCGGGCGCATCCATGGCGAGCTTGGAGTGCACGCTGGCGACGACGACGTCGAGGCGCTCGAGCAGGTCGGGTTCCTGATCCAACGACCCGTCCTCCAGGATGTCGACCTCGATCCCGGTGAGGATCCGCAGAGGAGCGACCTTCTCGCGGAGTTCGTCGATGACGTCGAGCTGCCTCCGCAGTCGATCGGGCGACAGGCCGTTGGCCACCCGCAGACGCGGTGAGTGATCGGTCAGCGCGCAGTACTCGTGTCCGAGGTCGCGAGCGGCCATCATCATCTCCTCGATGGGCGCCGAGCCGTCGGACCAGTTGGAGTGCACGTGCAGGTCACCGCGCAGCGCGGCCCGAAGGTCACCGCCGCCGAGATCCTGGACCGATTCCCGTAACTCGACCAGCACGTCGGGCTCCTGGCCGGCCCACGCCTGCGCGATGACTTTCGCGGTCTTCGGCCCGACCTTGGGCAGCGACTGCCAGCTGTTGGCCGCGCCGTGCTTGTCCCGCTGCGCATCGGTGAGCGCCTCGACGACGTCGGCGGCGTTGCGGTAGGCCATCACCCGGCGCGGGTCCTCGCGCGCCCGATCCTTGTAGTAGGCGATCTGGCGCAGCGCGGTGACCGGATCCATGGTCTCAGTGTGCCCGCCGCGGCGCCTGGTACTCTAATTGAGGAATCGTTCAATCCATCAATCCATCAAGACCATCGAATCCCGAAGAATCCGCCATGCCCGACCGCTTTTCCGCCGACCAGCAGCGTCCGCTCTACGAGATCAAGGCGAACCTGTTCAAGGCGCTCGCCCACCCTGCTCGCATCCGCATCCTGGAGATCCTGTCCGCCAGCGCGCAGCCGACCTCGGTGAGCGACATCCTCACCGCCACGGGGATCGAGCCCACGCTGCTGTCGCAACACCTCGCCGTCCTCAAGCGCCACCACGTGGTGACCGGACGGCGCGTCGGCAACGCGGTGCTCTACGAACTCGCCCATCCCAAGATCTCGGAACTGCTCGTCATCGCGCGCACCTTCCTCGCCGACACGCTGGCCGCGCAACGCGACCAACTCCGGTCTCTGGAGGCGCTTCCGCCGCTGGAGACGCGGCGATGATCGCCCGTCTGCTGCCGAGTCGCCGCGACTACTCCGCACTGCCCCGCTCGTGGCGCCGCGACATTCTCGCCGGGGTGACGGTCGGGGTGGTGGCGCTGCCGCTGGCCCTCGCGTTCGGCGTCAGCTCCGGGGTGGGCGCGGCGGCCGGACTCGTCACCGCCGTCGTCGCCGGCCTGGTGGCCGCGGTCTTCGGCGGTTCCTCCGTGCAGGTCTCCGGTCCCACCGGCGCGATGGCGGTCGTACTCGCCCCCATCGTCGCGGCACACGGGCTGGGCAGCATCGCGCTGGTGACCGTCCTCGCGGGCGTCATCGTGCTGCTCGCCGGCGTCACCGGGCTCGGCCGGGCCGTCACCTTCATCCCCTGGCCGGTGATCGAGGGCTTCACGCTCGGGATCGCCGCCATCATCTTCCTGCAGCAGGTCCCCGCGGCGTTCTCCACCACGAGCCCGCCGGGCGACCGCACGCTTCCCGCCACATGGCACGTCATCCTCCACGCCGACTGGGGCGCGGCAACGAAGACTCTCGGAGTCGTCGCGTTCGTCGCCGCGGTCATGCTGCTGTTGCCCCGGATCCACCGGGCCATCCCGGAGTCGCTCGCCGCTGTGGTGGGCGCGACGATCGCCGTGATGGTGCTCGGCATCCCGGTGGCCACCATCGGCGCGCTGCCGTCGCACCTGCCGGCGCCGGTGCTGCCGCAGGCCGACGCCGGCTCCCTGCGGGATTTGCTCGGCGCGGCTGTGGCGATCGCCGCGCTGGCGGCCATCGAGTCGCTGCTGTCCGCGCGGGTGGCCGCGACGATGGCGGCGTCGGGGCCCTACGACCCGGACCGCGAGCTCGTCGGGCAGGGGCTGGCGTCGGTCGCCTCCGGGGTCTTCGGCGGCATGCCGGCCACCGGGGCCATCGCCCGCACCGCCGTCAACGTCCGGTCCGGCGCACGCACCCGGCTGTCGGCGATCGTGCACTCCCTGGTGCTGCTGGGCGTCGTCTACCTCGCCACCGGGCCGGTGTCGGCGATCCCGCTGGCCGCACTCGCCGGGGTGCTGATGGTGACGTCGTTCCGGATGATCTCGCGCTCGACGATCCGCAAGATCCTGCGCTCGACGCGGTCCGACGCGCTGACGTTCGTTCTCACGGCGGCGGTCACGGTGTGCTTCGACCTGATCGAGGCCGTCCAGATCGGCATCCTGGTGGCGGCGTTCTTCGCGTTGCGCAGCGTCGCGAGCCGCAGCAGCGTGGTCCGCGAGCAACTCCCCGGACCGCGCCGGCCCGGGGATGACGAGATCGCGCTTCTGCGCCTCGACGGCGCGATGTTCTTTGGCGTGGCCGAGCGGATCTCGAACGCGATCACCGACGCCGACCACCCGCGGACGTCGGTGGTGATCATCCGGATGTCGCAGCTGGGCATGCTCGACGCCACCGGCGCCAACACCCTGGCGCAGATCTGCACCGAGCTGGAGAGCCGCGGTATCACGGTCATCATCAAGGGGGTGCGCGCCGAGCACGCCGCACTGCTGGCGAACGTCGGCGTCTTCGAATCACTGCGCCACGAACGTCATCTCATGGACAGCCTGGAGGACGCGATCGAGCACGCCCGGTCACACGTCACGCCCACCCCGACCACGCCGGGTTCCGCCCGGTGAGCGCAACCACCCGGTCCAGCAGCGGGGCGTCCTCGGCCACCGGGACCGGCGCGGCGAAGAGCCCCTCGACCGGCCCCTGCTCGGCGAAGGCCGCGACATGCGGCAGGACGGCCTCGAGGATCTCGTCGGTCACCCCGTAGGGCTGCCCAGTTGCGCGCGCGAGGTCCCAGCCGTGCACGACGACCTCGGTCAGCGCGATCATGCCGCCGACGTCCGCGGGGAAATCGATGCCGCCGGCCCGCGACATCCCCTCCCACGCTCCCGGCTCGCGCCAGGCAGCGGCCAGCTCCGCGAGCCGCCGCGGGTACGCGCTACGCCAGTCCGCGTCGAGTTCCTCGCTGACCTCGGGCGGGGTGTTCGTCAACTCGCCGAATCGCTTGCCCGCCGCCGCCGCGAACGCCGACGCCAGGCCGCCCAGGTGCGAGACGAGCGCCGCGACGCTCATGCCGGCGCATGGCGTCGCGCCGCTCAGCTGGTCATCACGTACGTCGTGCAGAAGATCGGCGGTGCGCACACACGCCGGAGTCATGTCGATCATGTGGGTACCGACCGGCCGGCGGCCGAGAAGTCATCGGCGCGCGATCGGTTCTAGAGTCGACGAAGTGAGATTCGCATTCAAGACTTCGCCGCAGAACACCACCTGGTCCGACATGCTCGCCATCTGGAAGGCCGCCGACGACATCGACGTCTTCGAGTCGGGCTGGACCTTCGACCACTTCTATCCGATCTTCTCCGACTCCACCGGGCCGTGCCTCGAGGGCTGGACGACGCTGACCGCGCTGGCTCAGGCCACCACCCGGCTGCGGGTCGGCGTGCTGGTCACCGGCATCCACTATCGCCACCCCGCCGTCCTCGCCAACATGGCTTCAGCGCTCGACGTCGTCTCGGGCGGGCGGCTCGAACTCGGGATCGGCGCGGGCTGGAACGAAGAGGAGTCAGGTGCCTACGGGATCGAGCTGGGCAGCATCAAGGAGCGCTTCGACCGCTTCGAGGAGGCCTGTCAGATCCTGAGGAGTCTGCTCTCGCAGGAGACGACCACCTTCGACGGGAAGTTCTACCAACTCAAGGACGCCCGCAACGAGCCCAAGGGACCCCAGCAGCCTCACCCTCCGATCTGCATCGGCGGCAGCGGCGAGAAGCGGACCCTGCGAATCACCGCGCAGTACGCCGACCACTGGAACTTCGTGGGCGGCCCGCCCGAGGAGTTCGCCCGCAAGCGCGACGTGCTCGCCCGGCACTGCGCCGACGTCGGGCGCGACCCGAAGGACATCATGCTCTCGGCGCACGTCCGCCTGAACCCCGAGCGGGACTACGACGCGGTGATCGAGGAGGCGTCCGCGCTGGGTGCCGAGGGCCTCGACCTGGCGATCATCTACCTGCCGCCGCCCTACGACCCCGCCGTGCTGGAGCCGCTGGCCGACACGATCCGCGCCTCCGGGCTGCTCGCCAGCAAAGCGCGCTGAGGGTCACAGCACGATAACGGTCAAGCAAAGATTCGGTCGCGTGCCGCCGCGGCGGCGTCCCGGCGAGCCGGAAATTCGCTAGACGCCCCATCGCAAAAGCTCGTCGGCCGTGATGAGCCGTTCCGCCTTGGCGGGGAACTCACGGCTCTTGACCGGGTGGCGGAACAGTGACCAGGCGATACGACCCATCCGTGACCGGGTAATCGGGGATATGTGCACGGTGATTACTCCTGCGGTGTGCCTATAGCTGAACCGGGGAGCCACCTTACCGCAGCGCCCTTACCAAGTCATTAGATACCTGACTGCTGGCAAACTCCGGCAGGCACGCCGAACAATGATCGGATGTTTTTATTGTGACAGGAGTGACGGGAGTGACTTGACGAGACCGTCCCGCGACCGCGTCGTGCATGGCGCGTGCATCCACGGTGACAAGATCGGTACACACGACGACAGGGGCACACCCTCGGTGGGTGTGCCCCTGTCGTTCGGTGACGGTTACCGCTGCGGGACGGCGGTCGGCTTGATCGGCGCCGGCAGCGCTGAGCTGCCCATCAGGTGGCGGTCCACCGCAGACGCCGCAGCACGGCCTTCGGCGATGGCCCACACGATCAGCGACTGCCCGCGGCCCATGTCGCCGGCGACGAACACGCCGGGAACCGAGGTCGCGAACGCCGAATCGCGGGAGACGTTGCCACGCTCGTTGACCTCGACACCGAGGTCGGTGAGCAGGCCTTCGCGCTCAGGCCCGGTGAAGCCCATCGCCAGCAGCACGAGATCGGCGTCCATCTCGAAGTCGGTGCCGTCGATCTTCTCGAACTTGCCCGCCCTCATCTCGACCTCATACCCACGCAGGTGGGTGACGCGGCCGTTCTCGCCGAGGAACTCCTCGGTGTTGACCGAGTAGACACGGTCACCGCCCTCCTCGTGCGCGGAGGTGACGCGGTACATCAGCGGGTACGTCGGCCACGGCGTCGAGTCGGCACGCGTCTCCGGCGGACGCGGCATGATCTCGAACTGGTGCACATGGGCCGCGCCCTGGCGGTGGGCGGTGCCCAGGCAGTCGGCACCGGTGTCGCCGCCGCCGATGATGATCACCTTCTTGCCCTTGGCGGTGATCGGCGGCTGGCCGTCGGCGTCGACCACGGGGTCACCCAGCTGGACCCGGTTGGCCCACGGCAGGTACTCCATGGCCTGGTGGATACCGTCGAGCTCGCGCCCCGGAATCGGCAGGTCGCGGCGCGCGGTCGCACCGCCGGCCAGCACCACTGCGTCGAACTCCGAGCGCAGCTGCGCAGCGGTGATGTCGACACCGACGTTGACCCCGGTGCGGAACTCGGTGCCCTCGGCGCGCATCTGTTCGAGACGCCGGTCGATGTGGCGCTTCTCCATCTTGAATTCCGGGATGCCGTACCGCAGCAGCCCGCCGATGCGGTCGTCGCGCTCGAACACCGTGACCGCATGACCGGCACGCGTGAGCTGCTGCGCCGCAGCCAATCCCGCGGGTCCGGAGCCGACGACGGCGACCTTCTTGCCGGTCAACCGGTCCGGGGGGAGCGGGACGACCCAGCCCTCGTCGAAGGCGTTGTCGATGATCTCGACCTCGACCTGCTTGATGGTCACTGGATCCTGGTTGATGCCCAGCACGCACGAGCCCTCGCACGGCGCGGGGCACAGGCGCCCGGTGAACTCCGGGAAGTTGTTGGTGGCGTGCAGCCGTTCGATGGCGTCGCGCCACCGCCCGGTGCGCACCAGGTCGTTCCACTCCGGGATCAGGTTGCCCAGCGGACAGCCGTTGTGGCAGAACGGGATACCGCAGTCCATGCAGCGACTGGCCTGCACCTGGAGATGGTCGTGGGGGAATTCCTCGTAGACCTCTTTCCAGTCGCGCAGCCGCAGGTCGACCGGGCGACGCTGCGGGGTCTCGCGATGGGTGTACTTCAGGAATCCGCGCGGGTCAGCCATTTGCCGCCGCCATGATCGCCTCGTCCACATTGTCTCCGGTGCGTTTCGCTTCGGCGATGGCCTGCAACACGCGCTTGTAGTCGCGGGGCATCACCTTCTTGAAGTTCGCCGACTCGTCCGCCCAGTTGGCCAGGATGCGTTGTCCCACCGCGGAATCAGTGGCGTCGACGTGGGCCTGGATCATTCCGCAGACGAACTCGGCGTCCTCGGAGTCGATCCCGCCCACGCCTTCGATGTCGACCATCTCGGGGTTGAGATTGTCGGCCAGAAGGTCGTCCGGGTCGTAGACGTACCCGACGCCGCCCGACATGCCCGCGGCGAAGTTGCGGCCCGTCGGGCCGAGGATCACCACCCGGCCGCCGGTCATGTACTCGCAGCCGTGGTCGCCGACGCCCTCGACGACGGCGTGGGCGCCGGAGTTACGCACCGCGAACCGCTCACCCACCTGGCCGCGCAGGAACATCTGACCGCTGGTCGCGCCGAACAGCACGACGTTGCCGGCGATGATGTTGTCCTCGGCCACATAGTCTTCGGGCGCGTTGTCGGACGGCCGCACCACGATCCGGCCACCCGAGAGACCCTTGCCGACGTAGTCGTTGGCGTCGCCGTAGACCCGCAGAGTGATGCCCTTGGGCACGAAGGCTCCGAAGCTGTTGCCCGCCGAGCCGTCGAACGTGATGTCGATCGTGCCGTCCGGAAGCCCCTGCCCGCCATAGGCCTTGGTCACCTCGTGGCCCAGCATGGTGCCGACCGTCCGGTTGACGTTGGCGATCGTCGTCGAGAATCGAACGGGCGTCCCCTGGTCCAGCGCCTCCCGGCACTGCACGATCAGCTGCTGGTCGAGCGCTTTGTCCAGCCCGTGGTCCTGACGCGAGCTGCAGTACAGGTCCTGGTTCATGAACGCCGACTCGGGCTCGTGCAGCACGGGCGCCAGATCGAGCTTGTGCGCCTTCCAGTGCTCGGCGGCCTGCGTGGTGTCGAGCGCGCCGACCTGGCCGACCATCTCGTTGACGGTGCGGAAGCCCAACTGCGCCATCAGTTCCCGGACTTCCTCGGCGATGAACAGGAAGAAGTTCTCGACGAACTCGGGCTTGCCGTTGAACCGCTTGCGCAGCTCGGGGTTCTGCGTGGCCACCCCGACGGGACAGGTGTCGAGGTGGCAGACGCGCATCATGATGCAGCCGCTGACCACCAGCGGCGCGGTCGCGAAGCCGAACTCCTCGGCGCCCAGCAGCGCGGCCACCACCACGTCGCGGCCCGTCTTGAGCTGACCGTCGACCTGCACCACGATGCGGTCCCGAAGTCCGTTGAGCAGCAACGTCTGCTGCGTCTCGGCCAGGCCCAGCTCCCACGGGGCGCCGGCGTGCTTCATGGACGTCAGCGGTGTCGCACCGGTGCCGCCGTCATGCCCGGAGATCAGCACGACGTCGGCGTGCGCCTTGGACACCCCGGCCGCCACCGTGCCTACCCCGTTCTCGGACACCAGCTTCACGTGCACACGCGCCGACGGGTTGGCGTTCTTGAGATCGTGGATCAGCTGGGCGAGATCCTCGATCGAGTAGATGTCGTGGTGCGGCGGCGGTGAGATCAGCCCGACGCCCGGCGTCGAGTGACGCACCTCGGCCACCCAGGGATACACCTTGTGGCCGGGAAGCTGGCCTCCCTCACCGGGTTTGGCGCCCTGAGCCATCTTGATCTGGATGTCGGTGCAGTTGGTGAGGTAGTGGCTGGTCACGCCGAACCGGCCCGACGCGACCTGCTTGATCGCGCTGCGGCGCCAATCGCCGTTCTCGTCACGGTCGAAGCGGCTGACGGATTCGCCGCCCTCGCCCGAGTTGGACCGTCCGCCAAGGCGATTCATCGCGATCGCGAGCGTCTCGTGGGCTTCGGCCGAGATCGAGCCGTAGCTCATCGCGCCGGTGGAGAAACGCTTGACGATCTCGCTGGCCGGTTCCACCTCGTCGATGGAGATCGGCTCGCGCGCACCGCCGCGGAACTTCAGCAGACCACGCAGCGACGCCATCCGCTCGCTCTGGTCGTCGACGAGCTTGGTGTACTCCTTGAACACCTCGTACTGGCCGGTGCGGGTCGAGTGCTGCAGTTTGAAGACGGTGTCGGGATTGAAGAGGTGGTACTCCCCCTCCCGGCGCCACTGGTACTCGCCGCCCACCTCGAGCTCCCGGTGCGCCCACTCGTCGGGGCGGTCCAGGTAGGCCAGCGCGTGCCGGGCCGCGACGTCGTTGGCGATGTCCTCGAGGTCGATGCCTCCGACGGGGCACGACAGTCCGGTGAAGTACTCGTCGAGCACCTGCTGGCTGATGCCGATCGCCTGGAACAGCTGGGCGCCGGTGTAGGACGCCAGCGTGGAGATGCCCATCTTCGACATCACCTTCAGCACGCCCTTGCCAGCGGCCTTGACGTAGTTCGCCTTGGCTTCATCACTGGTGAGGCCGCTGCTGCCGCCCGTAATCACGCCTCTGTCGACCATGTCCTCGATCGACTCGAACGCCATGTAGGGATTGACCGCCGCCGCGCCGAAGCCGCACAGCATCGCCATGTGGTGCACCTCGCGGGCGTCGCCGG
The DNA here is from genome assembly GCF_000266905.1 of Mycolicibacterium chubuense NBB4. The sequence continues at coordinate 5,295,554 of NC_018027.1, forward strand.
CCTCGACGACGAGGCCGACCTGGGTGCGGGTCCGGTCCCGGACCAGGTGGTGGTGCACGGCGGCCACCGACAGCAGCGACGGAATGGGCGCCATCTGCTCGCTGGATTCACGGTCGGAGAGCACGATGATGCGCGCGCCGTCGCGGATCGCGGCGGTCACCTTCGCCCGGACGGTGTCCAGCGCCTCCTTGAGACCCTGGCCGCCGCGGTTGACCGGGTACAGGCAGCGGATCACCGCAGCGCGCATCCCGTGCTTGTGGCCGCGGATCTCGTGGTCGGGGTCGACGCAGATGAGCTTCGAGAGCTCCGCGTTGCGCAGGATGGGCTGCGACAACACGATCTGACGGCAGGACTCCGCGTCGGGGTTGAGCAGGTCGCCCTCGGGGCCGACGGTGCCGGCCAGGCTGGTGACGACCTCTTCGCGGATCGCGTCCAACGGCGGGTTGGTCACCTGGGCGAACAGCTGCTGGAAGTAGTCGTAGAGCATCCGCGGCCGCGCCGACAGCACGGCGATCGGGGTGTCGGTGCCCATCGAGCCCAGCGCTTCGGCGCCGGTGCGCGCCATGGGCGCGACCAGCAGGTTCAGCTCCTCGTAGGTGTAGCCGAAGACCTGCTGACGCAGCACCACGCGATGGTGGGGCATGCGGACGTAGTCACCCGGCGGCAGCTCGTCGAGGTCGAAGAGCCCGGCGTCGAGCCACTCCTGGTACGGCTGCTCGGCGGCCAGGTCGGCCTTGATCTCCTCGTCGGAGACGATGCGCCCCTGCGCGGTGTCGACCAGGAACATGCGGCCGGGCTGCAGCCGCATCTTCTGGACGACGGTGCTGGGGTCGAGGTCGAGCACACCGGCCTCCGACGCCATCACCACCAGGCCGTCGTCGGTCACCCAGATCCGGGACGGGCGCAGGCCGTTGCGGTCGAGCACGGCGCCGATGACGGTCCCGTCGGTGAAGCACACCGCCGCCGGGCCGTCCCAGGGCTCCATCAGCGAGGCGTGGTACCTGTAGAACGCCCGCCGGGCGGGGTCCATCGACTCGTGCCGCTCCCAGGCCTCCGGGATCATCATCAGGACCGCGTGGGGCAGGCTGCGGCCGCCGAGGTGGAGCAGTTCGAGCACCTCGTCGAAACGTGCGGTGTCCGACGCGCCGGGGGTGCAGACCGGGACGATCTTGTCCAGGTCCTGAGCGCCGAACACGCCGGTCTTGATCAGCGCCTCGCGCGCCCGCATCCAGTTCTCGTTGCCGGTGACGGTGTTGATCTCACCGTTGTGCGCGACGCGCCGGAACGGGTGCGCCAGCGGCCACGACGGGAACGTGTTCGTCGAGAAGCGCGAGTGCACGATGCCCAGCGCGCTGGTGAGCCGCTCGTCCTGCAGATCCAGGTAGAACGCCTTGAGCTGCGGCGTGGTCAGCATGCCCTTGTAGACGAAGGTCTGACCGGAAAGGCTTGGGAAATACACGGTTTCACGGCCGGGTCCGTCCTGGCCGGGCCCCTTGGTGCCGAGCTCGTGCTCGGCGCGCTTGCGCACGACGTAGGCGCGCCGTTCGAGTTCCATACCGGAGGCGCCGGCCAAGAAGACCTGGCGGAAGGTCGGCATCGCATCGCGCGCCAGTGCGCCCAGCGACGAGTCGTCGGTCGGCACGTCGCGCCAGCCGAGCACGCGCAGCCCCTCGGCCTCGGCGATCTTCTCGACCGACTCGCACGCCACGGCGGCGTCTTTGGACGACTGCGGCAGGAAGGCCATGCCGGTCGCGTAGCTGCCCGGTTCGGGCAGGTCGAACTCGACGACGGCCCGCAGGAATTCGTCGGGAACCTGCAGCAGGATCCCGGCCCCGTCGCCGGTGTTGGGTTCCGCCCCCTGGGCGCCGCGGTGCTCGAGATTGAGCAGCGCCGTGATGGCCTTCTCGACGATGTCCCGGCTCCGACGGCCGTGCATGTCCGCCACCATTGCCACGCCACACGCGTCATGCTCGAACGCGGGGTTGTACAGCCCTTGACGACTGGGCGCCATTCCCACCTACCTTTTTGTGCACACGTCCCGCGGAGTTGTTGAGTACGGCAACTCTGAACGAGAGCGTTAGCCGGTCTGGCTGTGGGGGTGCCTTCGTGCAGCACTGAACGACGGCCCTTTTTCCACGCGCCACAAGTGGTGAAAACGATATGACAAAAGGGCCTTGACATGCCAACTTAGTACGCCCTAAGTAGGTTCGCCGGGCAGAGCGACTCCGGATTGCGTCCGCGCCCAGATCACAAACGAACAACGTTGCCGCGGCGAGTATTTCACACGGACAACGATCGCGGCGCCGCGATGAGTGCTGAATCACACTCACAGCCCGGGGCCATCTGGAGTTTGCTGTGCGACATCTAGACGCGCTTGTGCTGCAGCGATGAGACGACTTCACTTTGCGCAAAAGCCTGGTCGGATTCTTAGAGATGGCCCTCGCGCGCCGGGGAGTGGCCTGAGGCCCGTCAGCAAACCATCCGCCCACACCGCCGCCGGCCCCCGGCGCCACGACGCCGCCGAACTCGAAGCGGCGCAGCCCTTTTCCTTACCTCACCCGTGGCCGGCCCATTCCCCGTAACCGGTCCGGCTCCACGGCAATCATGTGACGAGCCGTCGGCGATACGGGGAGGGGGTATACGCGGCCGCCGCGGCCCGTCAGGCTGGACGAGTGCTCCATCCGCTGAACACCCCGCTGGGCCGCTTCGGAATCGACACGAGCGAAGACGGCGCGCAACGCTGCACCGCGTCGATCCCCGTGCACGGCCTGGCCAACCCACTCACCGGGCTCCCCTCGGTTGCTCCGCTGGCGATGCTGGTGGACCACCTCGGGGGCCTGGTAAACCACAACCGGCGCGGACCGGGCGAGTGGACGGTGTCCAGCGAGCTGTCGCTGGAGCTGACTCCCGGGGCGGCCGCGGTCATCGCGGCGTCTCCGGATGCGCCGATCGTCGGGCAGTCGCGGCCGCTGGGGAGCAAGGACCGGGGCGCCCTCGCGTGGTGCGAGCTGCGCGCGAACGACGTGGTGATCGCCACCGCGACCGTCCGTTCGTTCTACATCAGCGTTCCCGCCGACCTGGCGTCATGGCCGGACCAGTCCACCGGCTCGCTGCCCGGGACCACCCTGGCCGCCCTGATGGCCGTCGAGGTCGGCGAAACCGGCGGCGCTGCAACGGTTTTGATGCAGACGGCCGATCCGGTGCTCAACAACAGCGTGGGAATGGTGCACGGCGGGGTGTCGTCGATGGGGCTCGAACTCGTGGGGTCGGCCGCGCTCAACGCCGGGGCACCTGACACGCCGTTGAAGACCGCTTCGCTGCGGGTGAACTTCGTGCGGCCCTTCCACGGCGGCGCCGACGCGCACTACCTCGCCAAGCCGGTGCACGCCGGACGCAGCAGCGGTGTGGCCGAGGCGCGGGCGGTCGGCCACGACGGCCGGGTGGCGCTCCTGGCGCGGCTGACCGCCTACCGCTGACTTTCTTCCCGGTCGCTGTGACGCATCGGTGCGGCGTACGACCTTGCGCCGCTGCGCTGGGGTGTCACCCTGAGCGAGACGGCACCGGCGCCGACGGAAGGGGTTCACCGATGCGCTCTCCCACCATGGGCCACCGACTGGCGGCCGAGTTCCTCGGGACGTTCTGGCTGGTGTTCGGCGGCTGCGGCAGCGCGGTGTTCGCCGCGAAGTTCCTGTCGGACGACAAGGTCTCGCTCGGCATCGGGTTCCTCGGCGTCGCCCTCGCGTTCGGCCTGACGGTGCTCACGGGCGTGTACGCCTTCGGCACGATCTCGGGCGGTCACTTCAACCCCGCCGTCACGCTGGGTGCAGCACTAGCCCGACGCGTCGAGTGGAAGGCGGTACCCGCCTACTGGATCGCGCAGGTGGTCGCCGGCCTCGTCGCCGGGGCCGCGATCTACGGCATCGCCCGGGGACGGCCGGGCTGGACTGCGACGGGCAACATGGCGGCCAACGGCTTCGGCCCGCACTCCCCCGGCGGCTACTCGCTGTGGGCGGTGGTCCTCGCCGAGGTGGTGCTGACCTTCGTGTTCCTGCTCGTCATCCTGGGCTCGACCGACGACCGCGCGCCGAAGGGTTTCGCAGGGCTGGCGATCGGCCTGAGCCTGACCCTGATCCACCTGGTCTCGATACCGATCTCCAACACGTCGGTGAATCCGGCCCGCTCGACCGGAGTGGCGTTCTTCAACGGCAACGGCGCTCCGGCCCAGCTGTGGGTGTTCTGGCTGGCCCCGCTGATCGGCGCCGCGATCGCCGGGGTCGCGTATGCGTTGCTGTTCGGCGCCGCCGAGAAGCTCGCCGATCGCCCTGTGCGCGACGACGCGTTGCCCGGCGGCAGTCCTGCCCAGCGGGAGGTCAGGCGCTAGGACCCGCCCTAGGAACCGCCCTTCGCCTTGCCGGCCGCGCCCTTCTCGGTGTCCTCGCCGTCATTGGCCAGCTGGCCCCCGGAGTTCTCCAGGTGAGCCCGCACGAACCACTGGAACTTCTCCAGTTCGCCCGCGTGGCCGATGAGCATGTCCTGAGACACCAGGTCGAGTTCCTCGAGCCGCCCGATGGACTTGCGGGTGTCCTCGATGACGCCGGTGTAGACCAGGTCGAGGGCGGCCAGGTGGGCCTGGACGGTGTCGCGACCCACCGAGTAGTCGTCCCAGGTGCGGTCGTTGAGGATCGCGCCCGGCGTGCCCTTCGGCGACGCCCCGAGGGCGGCGATACGCTCGGCGACCTCGTCGGCGTACCCGCGGACCAGCTCGACCTGCGGGTCGATCATCTCGTGCACCCCGATGAAGTTCGGGCCGACCACGTTCCAGTGCACGTGCTTGAGCGTCAGGTGCAGGTCGTTGTACCGACTCAGCGCCTTCTGCAGCAGCTCGGCGACTTCGGCGCCCTGCTTGTCGGAAAGGCCGGGAATCGTGAACGCAGTCATGGTTGGTCAGCTCCTTCGCATGTTCTCGGCCGACGTGTACCCGAGTGCACAACGCGATAATCACGTCGGCGCGAGGTCACAGTTCGGCAAGATTCGGCAGGGCCATCCGCGGACCGAACCGTGGATTGACCGCCATGCCGCTGGCCTCGAGCAGCCGCACGGCCCGGTGCCGGTGCGGTGCCAGCGGCGCGAGCAGCTCGATCATCTGCCCGTCGTCGATGGGGCGGCCGAGCAGGCTCCACCCGACCATCTTGGCCAGGTGGTAGTCGCCGATCGACAGCGCGTCGGCGTCGCCGAATGCACGCTGGGCGGTCTCCGCGGCCGTCCAGATCCCCACCCCCGGGAGCGACATCAGGGCGGCGCGGGCCGCCTCCGGTGAGCGCTGCACGAGCCGCTCCACCGCGTCGGCACGCTGAGCACATCCCACCACCGTGCGGGCCCGGCCCGGGTCCACGTTGGCGAGGTGGAACTTCCAGGACGGCACACGCTTCCACGCGTCGGCCGTCGGCGGCACCCGCATGCCGGCGGGTGCCGGCCCGGGCGCGGGCGCGCCGTATTCGGTGACCAGGGTGCGCCAGGCCCGGCGGGCGTCCTTGCCGTAGACGCGTTGTTCCAGGATCGCGGGCACCAGCGCCTCGAGCACCCGGCCCGTACGCCCCAGACGAAGGTGCGGCACCCGCCGGTGGGCCTTGGCGATGGTCGGCTCCGCGGGGACGAAGCCGGCGGCGTCGTCAGCGGCGCCCAGCAGCGCGGGCAGCGTGTCGGTGAACTCGGCCGCACCGGCGCCCCAGGACTCGCAGTCGACGGTGTCGGTGGCACTCCGGCTGATCCGGGCGGTGACGGGCCCGGTCCGCATCAGGCTGGTGCGCCAGATCGCGCCGTCGACGTCGTCTCGGTAGCACGGGTCCGCGCGGCCGCGCCGCAGCGGCGACAGTGTCAGGCCGGGACTCGCCGGACCGGCGAAGACCACGCTGGCCGTACTGCGCACCGCGCCAGCCTAATCGTCGACCCGGACCTCGGCCTTGTCCGGATAGAACGCCACATGCCCGGCGATCGCCGCCACCGCTCGGTGGGGCTGCTCGTAGGACCAGACCGCGTCCTCGACGGTCGCGCCGCCGCCGGTGACGACGTGGTAATAGCTGGCGTCACCCTTGAACGGGCAGTAGGTGGTCGTGTCGCTGCAGGCCAACCGGTCCTGTGCCACATCGGTCAGCGGGATGTACTGCACGGCGGGGTAGCCGGCTTCCCGCAGCGTCAGGGCGGCGTCGGTCTCGGCGATCACGTCCCCGCCCATGCGGACGGTGACGTGCCGCCCGGTGGGCTCGACGGTGATCGGATGGGTGGCGGAGGGCTCGAGAACGGGTCGATCGGTCATGTCCACATTCAACGCCTGCTCAGTGCGGCCGTCCGGCGATCCTGTCGGCGACGACCGCGATGGATGAGGTGCGCGCGGTCCCGCGCGCCTCGTGCCAGTCGGCGGCCTTATACGCCAGGTACATGCCGCGCACGCCGAGCCAGCGCAGCGGCTCCGGCTCCCAGTCGCGCGACGGATGTCCGACCCAGGGCAGGGCGGTCAACGGCGTCGCACGCCCGAGCACCAGGTCGGTCAGCGTGCGCGCCGCCAGGTTGGTGGCGGTGACGCCGTGACCGACGTATCCGCCCGCCCAGCCCACGCCTCTTGCCCTGTCGAAACCGACGGTGGCCTCCCAGTCGCGCGGCACCGCGAGCACCCCGCACCAGCCGTGCGCGATCGGCACGTCGGCGACCTGCGGGAGGACGCTGTGCAACGTCGCACGCAGCGTTGCGATGGTCCGGTCCGGCACGCGGCCGTCGCGGTCGGTGCGCGAGCCGAACCGGTAGGGCAAGCTGCGGCCGCCGATCGCGATCCGGTCGTCGACGGTCCGCTGGGCGTAGAAGAAGCCGTGCGCGGTGTCGCCCAGGGTTTCCCGGCTGCGCCACCCGATGGTGCTCCACACCCGTTCGGGGATCGGGTCGGTCGCGATCATCGAGCTGTTCATCGGCAGCCAGCGTCGCTTCAGACCGGGCAGCGCGGCGGTGAATCCCTCGGTGGCACGCAGGATCACCGGCGCGCTGACGGTGCCCCACGGCGTCGTCGCGCGCCCGGCCGCGATGGCGGTGACGGGTGAGCGTTCGTAGATGTCCACCCCGAGACGTGCCACGGTGTCGGCCAGACCACGGACCAGCGTCGCGGGCTGAATCCGGGCGCAGTGCGGGTTGTGATAGGCCGCGACCACGCCGTGCAGGCGGATACGTTGCGCCGCTTGCTCTTTCGAGAGCTCCTCGATGCCGTCGACTTGCCAGCGGCGCTCGGCGTCGGCCGCGGCGGCCAGCCGGGTGGCCTGCGCGGCGTTGCGTGCCACCTCCAGCGTGCCGCCTTTCACGATGCCCGCGTCGATACCCTCCCGAGCGGCGACGGCGATCACCTCGTCGACGGCCTCGTTGAGTGCACGCTGCCAGGCGACCACGGCGTCGCGGCCGTACCGGTGCGCCATCCGCTCGCGATCACCGGGGACCAGACCCGAGAGCCATCCCCCGTTGCGTCCGGAGGCGCCGAAGCCGGCGAAGCGCGCCTCCAGCACGGCGATCCGCAGCGACGGGTCGGCCTTCTTCAGGTAGTAGGCGGTCCACAGGCCGGTGTATCCGGCGCCGACGATGCAGACGTCGGCATCGCGACTGCCGGGCAGGGGCGCCCGCGGAGTGGGTGGTCCGTCGAACCATCCGGACACGTAGCCGTTCACGGGACCGGTGCGGGGCGCGCGGGTGGGCACCGAGCGATTGTGGCAGGACCGGGCCGACATGTCGGAGCGTCGGTGCAGGCTTGCCGTGACATCGACGACGAGAAGGGGGCCGCAGATGTGCTGGCTGTGTGATCACCCCGGCGCGACCCGGCAGGACTTCCTGGCGGTGTTGCGGGAGAAGGCGCGCACGAACGGGTGGGCGGTGCAGTACGTGGAGACGACGATGCCGTTCGCATACACGGTGGGGTTGTCCGACTGGAACCTGCCCGAACTGCTAATGACCAGCGTGTCGCCGGCGCGGGCCGCCCGGGTGCTGGGAACGCTCGCGCGCGCGGCGATGGGTGGCGCCGCCCTGGTGCCCGGCGAGCAGATGAAGGTGCCCGGCGGCCCGCTGGCCGAATTCGTCGAGGTGGACCATCCGGACGTGCACTGCGGGTGGGCGGTCACGCACGCCGACGGCCCGGTGCGCGTGCTGCAGGCGGTGTGGGCCGACGGGCGCGGCCGCTGGCCGTGGTCGGCGCAGTTCTGCGACGGGCGGCGCCGCCAGCCGGTGCTCGGCGTCCGCGCCCGCGCGGCTTGATGGGAGCTCAGTACGCGTAGCGGTGGAAGCCGCGCAGGGCAGGCTCAATCGGTCGCTGCGACACCTGATTGGTTGAGGGGTGTTGAGCGATGGGTTGTCGGGGTCCTGGTCGGGCGCGGTTGCCGGAGTCAGTGCGCGAGCGGTTCTGGGCGGCGGTGGCAGCAGGTCTGTCGCCGACGGCGGCGGCCACGGTGGCCGGCGTGCACGGCGCGACAGGGCGTCATTGGGCCCAACAGGCTGGTTATCGAGGTGAGTCGAAGCATTTCGGAATCCGGTACACAGCACAGCAGCGGGCGGTGTTCTGGACCGCGGTGAGATCGGCGGTGCCGCCGGCACAGGCCGCGGTGGTCGCTGGCGTGTCGGAGGCCGCGGCCCGACGCTGGCTGCAACAGGCTGACCACGTGCCCAGAACCCCGTTTCCCGCTGAGGCTGATCTCGTTGCAGAAAGTGAGCTGACCTCTCGGGTTCGTGCACCGTTGCGCTTCGTGGAGCGGTGTCGGCTTGAGCAGCTGCTCGAACACGGCTACCCACCAGCACAGGCGGCAGCCTTGATGGGCCGTCATAAGGACACCATCAACCGGGAGATCGCCCGGGGACAGACCCGCTCGGTGTATCGAGCCAGCATGGGCCAAGACGTGGCCGATGCCGCCCGTAAGCGCCCCAAAGTGCGCAAGCTTGAGGCCAACCCTGGGCTGCGGGCCGAGGTTCTGCAACGCTTGGAGACACGCAACAGTCCCGAACAGATCGCGGGCCGGCTGCGTCAAGACTTCCCTGACGATCCGGAGATGTGGGTGTCACACGAGACGATCTACCAAGCCGTCTACGTTCAACCCCGCGGCGAGTTGGCCAAAGAGTTGAAGTCGGCACTACGCACCGGCCGGATCAAGAGAAAACCGCAGGGCCGCAATGAAATAGCCGATCGTAACCGGTTCAAGGCGGGCATGGTCGGCATCTCCGAGCGGCCCGCCGAAGCCGACGATCGCGCTATCCCCGGCCACTGGGAGGGGGACCTGATCATGGGCGCGGGCAACACCAGCGCGATCGGCACCCTGGTCGAGCGCACCACGGGGTTCGTGATGCTGCTACACCTGCCCGGTGATCACACCGCCACCACCGTCGCCGCAGCGATGACCGCCAAAGTCCCCGAGATACCCGCAATCCTGCGCCGTTCACTGACCTGGGACCAGGGCACCGAGATGGCGATGCACACCAACATCACCGAAGCCACCGGGCTACCGATCTACTTCTGCGACCCCCATAGTCCCTGGCAACGCGGCACCAACGAAAACACCAACGGACTGCTACGCCAGTACTTCCCCAAAGGCACTGACCTTGCGTTCTGGGGACCGGGATTCCTCGACCAAGTCGCCGCCGAACTCAACGCCCGACCCCGCAAACGACACAACTGGCGCACACCCGCCGAAGAACTCGACCGACTACTCTCAGATCCGTCCACGTACGTTGCAGCGACAGCTTGAATCCGCCCAGCCTGTCGCTCATCTCCCCGCGCGCTTGGCGCTGCGCAACCCGACCCAGAATTCGGCCGCCTCGCGGATCGACTGCTCGACCGGCCTTGGCCGCCAACCCAGTTCACTTCGGGCCTTGGCGCAGTTCACCGGCGCCTCGGCCCGCATCAGTCGCAGCGAGCCCAACGACAGCCGCTCGTCGGTGCCGGTCAGCCGGCCCTTGACGCTGCCCAGCGCCGCCATCGCGTACGACGCCGCCAGCGGCAGGGTCCTGCCCGGCGGTGCGACCCCGGCGGCCTCGGCGGCGATCCGCACGACGTCGGCGTTGGAGATCATCTTCTCCGAGATCAGGTAGCGCTCGCCGACCCGTCCGTTCTCCGCGGCCAGCAGCAGCGCGCGGGCGGCGTCGTCGATGCCCACCGCTTCCAGCTCGATGCCACTCATCACGAACGGCAGCTTGCCGAACGCCGCACCGGCGATGATCGCGCCGTGCGGCGTGCGTCCCCAATCGCCGGCGCCGTAGGTCGTCGACACGCACATCGCCACGGCGGGCAGCGCACGGGCCCGCACGTAGTCCATCACCAGGTTCTCCGCCTGCACCCGCGAGCGGACGTAGGGCGTCACCCCCCGGTCGTCGATGATGTCGGACTCGGTGGCCACGCGGCCCCGCCTGCGCCCGACCGTCACGTAGCTGCTGGTGTAGACGAACTTCTTGAGCGTGCCGGCGATACCCGGTTCCACCGCGACGTCGCAGACATGGCGGGTGCCCTCGACGTTGGTGCGGAACAGCGGCGTGGGGTCGCGCAGCCAGCCCCGCGCGTCGACGACGCAGTAGTAGACGACGTCGCATCCGGTCATCGCCTCGCGCAGGACCTCGTCGGCGAAGACGTCGCCGGTGAACCGGGTGACCGCGAGGTCGTCGATACCGATCGTGTTCGCGCCCTCGCGCACCATGACGCGGACGTCCTGGCCGTCCGCGACGAGCTGCCGGGTGACGTGGCTGCCGAGGTAGCCGTTGGCGCCGATGACGAGGGCTGTCATTGCTTGGGCCCGGCACTCACCGTGGCCATCCACTGCGCCGCCTCGTCGGGCAGCGTGCCGAGTTCCTCGGCCTTCTTGCACCACTTCAGGGTGGCGGCGACGAAGCGCAGCGGGTTGTAGACGTCCTCCTGCCGGCACCACTTGCCGTCGCCGGCATAGGTGACGATCGAGATGTTGGTGGCGCTGATGATGGTCCCGTCACCGGGGTCGCGCATGGGATTGTCCAGTTCGCAGATGATGCGGCCCGTGCTCTCGTCGATGACGCTCCACAGCGACGGGAACGACGTCATGTAGTTGCCGGGGAAGCTCTCCATGGTCCGCCGGATCCACGGCCGCACCTCCTCGCGGCCCCGCATCGTGCCTGCGGCGTGCTCGATGTAGAGGACGTCGTCGGTGTAGTGGTCAACCCACCGATCCCAGTCCCGCGTACGCGCCGCGTGGTCGACGGTGCGCTCGAACTCGGCGAAGGCACTCGCGAGCTCGTCGCGGGTGAACGTGTTGCCCATCACAGCTCAAAATAGAACACGTTCTACTGGAAGTTGTCGAGGGCCGCACCCGGCCCCGGCCCGGATTATTTCCGCCTGCCGAACGGTTATACGGACACCATGACGCAGCAATACAACAGGAACCCCGCTGCCGTCGGCGCGTTGTCGCCCGAGCAGTATCACGTGACGCAGGAGAACGGCACCGAGCGACCGTTCACCGGCGAGTACTGGGACAGCCACGAACCCGGCATCTACGTCGACGTGGTGTCCGGCGAACCGTTGTTCGCCTCCGTCGATAAGTTCGAGAGCGGCAGCGGCTGGCCGAGTTTCACCAAGCCGCTCGACCCGGCCAACGTGCGGAAGAAGCGCGACTTCTCGCACCTGATGATCCGCACCGAGGTGCGCTCGGCACACGGCGACAGCCACCTCGGTCACGTCTTCACCGACGGTCCGCGTGCCGAGGGCGGGCTGCGTTACTGCATCAACTCCGCGGCGCTGCGCTTCATCCACCTCGACGACCTCGAGGCGCAGGGATACGGGCAGTACCGTGGGTTATTCACCAAGCCTCGAGAGGAGCACGTGTGAGCGACTACAAGCGAGCCGTCCTGGCCGGCGGATGCTTCTGGGGTATGCAGGACCTGATCCGGCGCCAGCCCGGGGTGGTGTCCACGCGCGTCGGCTACACCGGCGGACAGAACGACCACCCGACCTACCGCAACCATCCCGGCCATGCCGAGGCCGTCGAGATCGTCTACGACCCCGCGCAGACCGACTACCGCGCGCTGCTCGAGTTCTTCTTCCAGATCCACGATCCGACGACGAAGAACCGTCAGGGCAACGACGTCGGCACCAGCTACCGGTCGGAGATCTTCTACGTCGACGACGAACAGCGCCAGGTCGCGCTCGACACGATCGCCGACGTCGACGCCTCCGGGCTGTGGCCGGGCACGGTGGTCACCGCGGTCAGCCCCGCTCCCGACTTCTGGGAGGCCGAGCCCGAGCACCAGGACTATCTGCTGCACTACCCCAACGGCTACACCTGCCACTTCCCGCGGCCCGGCTGGAAGCTGCCGAAGCGCACGCAGGTCTGATTCCTCAGGTGGCGGTGGTTCAGCGGCGGCGCAGGACGACCTTGCCGCCGTCCCTCGGGGTGTGCGCGACGCCGCGGAAGTGGGTCTTCTCGCCGGGTGCGTCGGTCGGTTCGATCACGAAGTGCCGCAGCACGGTTCGCAGCACGACGTCCATCTCCACGTTGGCGAACGCCGCCCCGACGCAGCGCCGGGTGCCGCCGCCGAAGGGGATGTGGGCGAACGTCGTCGGCCTCTGCCCGACGAAACGCTGCGGGTCGAATCGGTCCGGGTCCGGGAACTCCTCGGACCGCCGGTGTACCTGAGCTATCGCCACCAGGATCGAATAGCCCTGCGGGACAACCCAATCCCCGAGCTCGAAGCTCGGCGCGTAGACGTGACGGCCGGCGAAGTCGATGATCGTGCGCACGCGCTGGACTTCCAGGATCGCGGCCTGCCGGTACTCGTTGGTGTCGGTGAGGGCTTCGGCCTCGAGCTCGGCCAGCACCTCCGGATGGCGGCTGATGCGCTCGAAGGCCCAGCTCAGCGTCGCCGCGGTGGTCTCGTGGCCCGCGCCGAGCAGCGTGAGCAGCTCGTCGCCGATGTCCTGGCGCGACATCGCCGAGCCGTCCTCGTACGTGCTGCGCAGCAGCAGCGCGAGAACGTCGTCCCGGCTGTTGAAGTCGGGGTCGGCGCGCACCGCGTCGATGAGCCGGTCCACCAGGTCGTCGTACCGGCGTCGGTAGGCCGCCAACCGCCCCCACGGGCTGAACCGCCCCATGGTGCGCGACGGCATCGGTAGCACGGCGAGCCGCGATCCCAGCGTGACCCACGGCGGGATGATGCGCCGCAGCTCGTCCAGATGTGCGCCGTCGGCGCCGAACACCGCACGCAGGATCACGTTGAGCGTGATGCGCATCATCGGTTCGAGAGTCTGCAGGGGCTGACCCTCGGGCCATGTCGCGGCCTCGCGCAGCGTCTCCTCCTCGAAGATCCTCTCGTAGTTCTTGATGCTCTTGCCGTGGAACGGCGGCGTCAGCAACTTGCGGCGGAGGCGATGCTGGGTGCCGTCGAGCGCGAACACCGACCCCGGTCCGAGCACCCGCGACAGGTTGGGCTGGATGTTGCCGACGTCGTCGGTGTTGGCCATGAAGACCTGCTTGGCCAAGGCGGGATCGGCCACGATCACCGAGCGGCCGAACACGGGCAGCGTCAGCGTGAACACGTTGCCGCAGCGGCGGGTGACCTGGTCGACCGTCCACTTCCTCGAGAAGGAGAAGCCGATCCCCTGCAGCACCCGCGGGACACGGGGGCTCGGTGGAAGCCGGTCGAGCCGCTTGGTACTGCCGTGTACCACAGTCATGTCCGGTACGGTACCGCCTGGTACCAGACGATGCAAGGGTGAGCGATGGCGGAAACGACGACGGTGCCCGCGCCCGTGGCGGACCGCCTGCTGGACGGGCTGGCGTCGTCGATCGGGGAGCGCGGCTACCGGGACACCACGGTCGCCGACGTCGTCCGGCACGCGCGCACGTCCAAGCGCACGTTCTACCAACAGTTCGCCGGCAAGGACGAGTGCCTGATCGAGCTGCTGCGCAGGAACAACGCCGATCTCATCGCCGCCATCGCGGCCGCCGTGGACCCCGACGCGGACTGGCAGGCCCAGATCCGGCAGGCCGTGGACGCCTACATCGAACACATCGACAGCCGGGCCGCGATCACGCTGTGCTGGATCCGGGAGGCGCCCGCCCTCGGTGCGGTCGCCCGACCGCTGCACAGACAGGTGATGGCTGAACTGACCGAGTTGCTGGTGACGCTGACGGGCAGCGCCGGCTTCCGGCGCGCGGGCCTGGCCCCCGTGACGCCGCCGCTGGCTCTCATCCTGCTCGGCGGATTACGGGAGCTGACCGCACTTTTCGTCGAAGACGGCCGGGATGTGCAGGGCCTCGCCGAGCCCGCGGTGACCGCGGCGACCGCGCTCGTCGGCGCCCGCTGACCTCATCCGAGGATCAGCCGGGCCGACCTCTCCAGCTTTCCGGTGATCTCCTCGTAGGACGCGTAGCCCATTCCGGCACGCACCAGCGCCCCCGAGTACAGCATCTCCAGTGCGTCGATCACCTCCGGGTCCGTATCGGGACCCAGTGCCGCAGAGAGTCTTTCGCGGATGTCGCGCCCGATGCGCTGGCGTAGCACCTCCACGTCGGGGTCCTTGCCGAGCAGTGCGGTGGTCACCGCGCCGGCGAACTCGGGCTCGTCGGCGACCAGCGTCCAGATGTGGCCCATCACCTCGATGACCCGCGCCGGCGGGTCGTCCGACCCGTGCGCGGTGTGCGGGGAACTGGCCAGCCTGCGCCAGAACACCTCGGCGACGAGATGCTCTTTGGAGGAGAAGTACGTGTACGCGGTCGCGGCCCCGACCCCGGCCCGTGCGGCCACCCGGCGCACCGTCAGGCCTGCGAATCCCTCGCGGGCGAGCAGTTCCACGGCGGCCCGGCCGAGCCGGTCCACGGTGTCGGCCTGCCTTGCCGTCAGTCGGCGCCGAGTCGACTCCAGAGTCGGATCGGACACATGTCCGGACGCTACTACAACTCACCCGGTGGTGCCAGGGACCGCGGCGGTAAGTTGGACCGCGATGAACCACACCCATGCCGCGCTGCCACCGGCGGCCGCCGCCCTGTTCGAACTCGCTCACGGGGTCACCGGCTTCATGCCGGCCGACGAGGGCCGCGAGCTCTACGAGACCGCCGTGCGCTATCTCGGCGACGGCGTCGGTGTCGAGATCGGCACCTACTGCGGCAAATCGACGGTCATGCTCGGTGCGGCCGCCGCGCAGACCGGCGGACTGCTGTACACGGTCGACCATCACCACGGCTCCGAAGAGCACCAGGCGGGCTGGGAGTATCACGACGCGTCGCTGGTGGACCCGGTCACGGGGTTGTTCGACACCCTGCCGGTACTGCGGCACACGCTCGACGCCGCGAAGCTCGACGACCACGTCGTCGCGATCGTCGGCCGGTCCCCGGTGGTCGCACGCGGGTGGCGAACACCGTTGCGGCTGTTGTTCATCGACGGCGGACACACCGAGGAGGCCGCGCAGCGGGACTTCGACGGCTGGGCCCGGTGGGTCGAGGTCGGCGGTGCGCTGGTCATCCACGACGTGTTTCCCGATCCCGCCGACGGCGGGCAGGCGCCGTTCCACATCTATCAGCGGGCCCTGGCGACGGGCGACTTCCGCGAGGTCGCCGCCACCGGCTCGATGCGGGTGCTGGAGCGCACGTCCGGACAGGCCGGCACGCTGCGCGGGAGCTAACGCTCGCTGGTCGCGCACTCGCAGTCGTACTCGCCCTCGAGGCCCCTCGGCAGATCGCTGCCGCGGAAGATCCCGCTGCCCGTCGTCGTCACCGACAGCGCGTCCGCGGCCAGGATCACCGCGGCGCCCGTCCACGTGGTGCGCTCCACCGGCCACCGCTTGCCGTCGGCGTACACCAGTCCCGTCCAGTAGGAGCCGTCCTCTTCGCGGAGGTGGTGCATGGCGGCGAACTGCTCGTGCGCGCGGTCCTGCTCGCCGATGGCGTCCAGCGCCATGACCAGCTCGCAGGTTTCGGCTCCGGTGACCCAGGGGCGGTCGTCGACGCAGCGGATACCCAGACCCGGCACGACGAAGTCGTCCCACCGCTCGTCGATGCGTGCCTGCGCCCTGCCACCCCGCAGCGCGCCGCCCAGCACCGGGTAGTACCACTCCATCGACCAGCGGTCCTTGAGCACGAACGCCTCCGGGTGGTGGGCGATCGCGTGGCCGAGCCTGCCGACCGCAAGCTCCCACTCCGGTTGCGCATCGCCGACATAGTCGGCCAGTGCCAGCGCACAGCGCAGGCTGTGGTGGATGCTCGAACAGCCCGTCAGCAGCGCTTCGTCGGCGTCGCCGGCCGGGCCTCTGGCCCAGGCGATCTCGCCGGTGCCCGACTGCAGATCGAGGACGAAGTCGATGGCCTTGGCCACCACGGGCCACATCGCGACCGCGAAGTCGCGGTCACCGGTGACGAGCACGTGGTGCCAGACGCCGGTCGCGATGTAGGCGCAGAAGTTGGTGTCGCTGTTGGCGTCCTCGACCACGCCGTCGCGCAGCTGGATCGGCCAGGTGCCGTCCGGCCGCTGGGTGACCCGTGACCATTCGAACGCCGCGCGCGCAGGTTCCAGCAGCCCGGCCGCCGTCAGCGCCATCGCGTTCTCGATGTGGTCCCAGGGGTCGGTGTGCCCGCCCACCGACCACGGGATGGCGCCGGTGGACTCCTGCGTGGCGGCGATGGACTCGGCCGTCTGCCGGCAGTCCTCCGCGGTGAAAACGCCGGGCACGCAGGGCAGGTCAGACATCGGCGGCGGGTGGCTTCCTGAAGTACAGCGCGACGCTCTTGCCGATCAGCGGGTTGAGGGCCGACTCCGCGGTGCGCGTCAGCCATGGCCGGCTCATCATGTCCCAGACCAGCAGCTTGTGGTAGGCCGTCACCGCCGGGTGGTTCGACTTCTCCGTCCCGACAGCGCATTTGAGCCACCAGAACGGCGAGTGCAACGCGTGCGCATGGTGGGTGGCGGTCAGCTGCAGGCCGTGTGCGAGAACCTTGTCGCGCAGCTCGTCGGCCCGGTAGATGCGGATGTGGCCGCCCTCGTTGGCGTGATACTCGTCGGAGAGCGCCCAGCAGATCTTCTCCGGAAGCCACCGGGGCACCGTGATCGCCAGCGCGCCACCGGGTTTGAGAACACGCACCAGCTCGGCGATGGCCCGCTCGTCCTCGGGCACGTGCTCGAGGATCTCCGAGGCGATGACGCAGTCGAATGTGCCGTCGCCATAAGGAAGGTCGAGCGCGTCACCCTTGACGGCCTCGCCCGTGGCCATCGCAGGAGCCTCGCCCTGCTCCTTCATCGCCTGCAGGATCTGGTCGACGTCGTTGAGGTCCGAGGCGTTCTGGTCGAACCCGATCACATCGGCGCCGCGCCGGAAAGCCTCGAAGGTGTGCCGGCCCGCGCCGCAACCGACGTCGATCACGGTGGTTCCGGGCCCGACTCCGAGTCGGTCGAAATCGACGGTCAGCATGCCGCGACCCTTTCGCAAGCTCGCTCGTACACTGCGACTGTCTGTGCCGCAACGGATTCCCAGCTGAACACCTCGAGTGCGCGCCGGCGGCCGTTGTCGCCGAGCCTGCGCAGCTCCCGCGGGGAGTCGAGCAGTTCGCCGAGCACGGCGGTGAGCTCGTCCACGTCGGCCGGCGTGACGAGCCTGGCGCACCCGCCGTCCTCGCCGACGACCTCCGGGAGTGCGCCGGCCCGGCTCGCGACGATCGGGGTGCCGCTGGCCATGGCTTCCACGGCGGGCAGCGAGAAACCCTCGTACAACGAAGGGATGCACGCCACTTCGGCTGACGCCAGCAGGTCCGCCAGTTCGGAGTCGCTCAGACCGCTGGAACTGTGCACGATGTCGGAGATGCCGAGCTCGGCGATCAGCTTCTCGGTCGGGCCGTTGGGCTCCAGCTTGGCGACGAGCTGCAACTCGAGGTCACGCTCGACGCGCAGCCGGGCGACGGCGTGCAGCAGATGGCTGACCCCCTTGAGCGGCACGTCCGCACTGGCGATCGCGATGATCCGGTTGCGCACCCGCTGCCGCGCGGGCTGGAAGAGCTGCGTGTCCACTCCGAGCGGCACGACGTGCAACTGATCGGGGTCGACCGCGAAGTCCTCGGCGATGTCGGCGGCCGACGTCGAGGACACCGTGAGCAACTCGGGGATCTGGCGCGCCACCGTCTTCTGCATCTCGGCGAACGCGTACCAGCGCCGCACCAGCGGCTTGCGCCACCACTTGGCCGCGGCGACGTCGAGCACCCGGTCACGCGTGATCGGGTGGTGCACGGTCGCGACGACGGGCATCCCGGACTTCGCGATCGTCAGCAGGCCGGTGCCCAGGCACTGGTTGTCGTGCACGACGTCGAAGTCGTCGCGACGCGCGGCCAGCAGGCGCGCGACGCGCATGCTGAACGTCTTGGGCTCGGGGAAGCCGGCCGTCCAGGTGGTCAGCAGTTCCTCGAGGTCGATGCTGGTCTTGATCTCGCTGGGGCGCGGCACCCGGAAGGGGTCGGGCTCGCGGTACAGATCCAGGCTCGGCACCTTGGTCAGCCGGACGCGGGGATCCAGGCCCTCCGGATAGGGCTGCCCGGAGAAGAGCTCGACATCGTGGCCGAGCTCGACGAGCCCGCGGCTGAGGTGGCGGACATAGACGCCCTGTCCGCCGCAGTGGGTCTTGCTCCGGTAAGACAGCAGTGCGATGCGCATACTCAGCTCACGCGCCCTGCGCGGCGCACGTCCGCTGAGATCCAGGATGGCGGGCCGCCCTGAGCTGGCCGAATCGTATGGAGCAAGGAATCCGAACCCTCCTGGACATGTGTCCAGACTATAGTTTGACGTGCTAGCTGACGCAACGCGTTCGCTAGCTCTGACTACCACAGTCGGCGGCGACCGTCCTGTTCGCCCTCGTCGGCACCGCCGCGGCCGGTGCCGGGGTCACCGGGGCGGGAACCCGCCCGTCGCCACCGGACCCCAGCGCTGGGGGGTGACCCTGATCAGGCACTTGCCCTGGTCCACCATCGCCTGGCGGTACTCGTCCCAGTCGGAGTGCTCGCCGGCCACGCAGCGGAAGTACTCCACCAGAGGCTCGACGGCATCGGGCAGTTCGATCACCTCGGCATCGCCGTCGACCTGCACGTACGGCCCGTTGAACTCGTCGGAGAGCACCACCACGCTGGCTCGCGGCCGGCGCCGGATGTTGGCCGCCTTCGCCCGCTGCGGGTAGCTCGCCACCACGATGCGCCCCTGGTCGTCCACGCCGCCGGTCACCGGCGAGCTCTGCAGCGATCCGTCGGCGCGGAACGTGGTCAGCACCATGTGGTGGCGCGGACGGATGAAGTCGAGCAGTTCGGGCTTCGAGACGGTGTCGGCGGTGGCGAATTTCCGGGCCATTGCGCCAGCGTATCCAGGTGTCGGTCCCCCGCTCTAGCCTGTCGAACATGAGTTCGAAGAATGATGTGATGTCCGCCCTGGATACCGTGGACGCCGCCCTGCGCGCGGTGTCCGGTCTGCCGTTCCACGGCCTGTCGCCCGCCGACCAGCGCGCTCTGCTGGTCCGCCTCGACGATCTGACCAAGGAGGTGGCCGCCCTGCAGCGCCGGCTGCTCGCCCGAATGGTCGGGGGTCCCGCTCCGAGGGAATTCGCCGGGGCGCCGTGGGCCGAGGTGCTCGCGCGCCGGTTGCGCATCTCGGTCGGCGAGGCTCAGCGGCGCATCGCCGACGCGCAACAGGAGGCGCCGATGCCCAAGACGGCCTGACCACCGGGCACGCCGCAACCGCAATAGGGTGGGCGGAGCATGTACATCCCGCCCAAGTTCGCGCTGTCGGATGAGGCCACCCGCGCCGCGCTGGCGCCGGGTGGGTTCGCGTATCTCGTCACGCACCAGGCAGAGGGCGTCGGCGTCGAGGGTGGCGTCGAGGGTGGCATCGAGGGTGGCATCGACGGCATGCTCGTCACTCCGCTGCCGCTGCTCTACGACGGCGAACGGCACTCGCTGATCGGACACGTGGCGCGCGCCAATCCGCACTGGCGCGCAGCGGGCCGACCGACCGTCGCGATCTTCGGTGGTGCGCAGGCCTACATCTCGCCGAGCCTGTACGCGACGAAGCGGGAGACCGGCAAGGTCGTGCCCACGTGGAACCACGACGTGTTGACCGTGCACGGATCGCTGTCGGCCCACGACGACCGCGAGTGGCTGCGCGGCCTGGTCACCCGGCTGACCGCCCACCACGAGCAGGGCCGGCCAGACCCGTGGCGCGTCACCGACGCCCCGGAGTCCTTCGTCACCGGGCAGCTGGGCGGCATCGTGGGCGTCGAACTGACGATCACCGCGGTCGAGGGCAAGGCGAAGATGTCGCAGAACCAACCGGAGCGCAACCGTCGCGGGGTGATCGACGGCCTGCGTGAGTCGGGCGACCCTGCCGCGCAGGCCGTGGCCGCCCGCGTCGCCGAAGAGGGTCAGCCGCCCATCGAGTAGCCGCACCACGGTGATTTTCCGCCGGCGTTGGGTACTTAGGCACGGTAGGCCGAACAAAGGGGTGATGGTCACGATGTCTGCTCAGTCGATGCCGGTGGTGCGGTCATGACGTTCAACATCACGCCCACCGCCGCACAGCACGATCTCGCCCGCCGGGCCCACGAGTTCGCCGAAGACGTGGTGCGTCCCGTTGCCGCCGATTACGACCAGCGCCAGGAGTTCCCGTGGCCGGTGTTGGAGGAAGCGGCTACCCGGGGCTTCTACAGTCCGCTGTTCTATCGGGACCTGATCGGCGACCCGACGGGGCTGTCGCTGCCGATGTTCATGGAGGAGCTCTTCTGGGGCTGCGCGGGCATCGGCCTGTCGGTCGTCATGCCCGCCCTGGCGCTGTCGGCCATCGGGCAGGCCGCATCCCCGGAGCAGATGCTGCAGTGGGCGCCGGAATGCTTCGGCACGCCCGGCGACATCAAGCTGGCCGCGCTGGCGATCTCCGAGCCTGAAGGCGGCAGCGACGTCCGCAACCTGCGGACCACCGCGCGCCGGGACGGCGACGACTGGATCATCGACGGGCACAAGATGTGGATCGGCAACGGCGGCATCGCCAACGTGCACGTCGTGAACGCCGTCGTCGATCAGGAGCTCGGGCACAAGGGACAGGCGCTGTTCATCGTGCCGGGCGGCACCCCCGGCCTCGACATGGTGCGCAAGCTCGACAAGCTCGGCTGCCGCGCGTCGCACACCGCGGAGCTGAAATTCACCAACGTCCGCGTCCCCGGCGACCACCTGCTCGGCGGCCAGGAGAAGCTGGAGCACAAGCTGGCCCGTGCCCGCGAGGCGGTGGCGGGCGCCAAGAACTCCGGTTCCGCGACGCTGGGCACCTTCGAACAGACCCGGCCGATGGTCGCCGCCCAGGCCCTCGGAATCGCCAGGGCCGCATTGGAATACGTCACCGAGTACGCCAATCGGCGGGTGGCGTTCGGCGCGCCGATCATCGACAACCAGGGCATCGCGTTCCCGCTGGCCGATCTGGCCACCGGTCTGGATGCCGCGCGTCTGCTCACCTGGCGGGCGTCGTGGATGGCGGCCACCGGTGTGCCGTTCGAGCGCGGCGAGGGCTCGATGTCGAAGCTGGCCGCCAGCGAGCTCGCCGTGCGCACCACCGAGCGGGCCATCCAGACGATGGGCGGCTGGGGCTACATCAAAGACCATCCGGTCGAGAAGTGGTATCGGGACGCCAAGCTGTACACCATCTTCGAGGGCACCAGCGAGATTCAGCGCATCGTGATCTCCAATGCGCTGGGCGCCGCCGACGGTAAGCCGCCGCTGCACGTGGACCTGGAGCCGACGGGCGGGCCGTTCAACCGGATGTTCGGCCGCGGCACCCCGCTCCGCACCCAGGTCGCCAACAGCGCGCTGGAGATGAAGGACCGGGTGCCCTCGCCGGTGATGAACATGGCGATGAAAGTGCTTCGGCCGCCGAAGAAGTGACGGTCACATCGCCTCCGGGCCCGGCCGCGCAACGGCTCTGGTGTCCACGGCACCGGTGGTGACCACCGCCTGCAGCACGCTCATCGCCTTGTCGAACTCCCGTCGGTGCCAGAACCCCGAATGCCCGCAGATCGGCCCGGTCGGGCACATGTCGTATTCTCCGGCGTCCGGATTCGTCTGTGCGACATCGAGAATGCGGCAATCCGTGTGCAGCGGCACCTCCCACATCGACGTCTGCGCCGGGCTCTCCGGGGCGTAGACCGGCCTGTCGTTGGACACCCAGCTTCCGATCGGGTCGCTGAGCGCCCACAGGTTGATCCACCGGGGCTCGTGCCGGACCCGGTGTTTGAGCGTCATCATCGCGTTGCGCCCGAAGTACGCCGGGAAGTTGCGCGCGTACAGCCGCCGCAGCGGTGAGCCGAACGTCAGCAACGGGTATTGCTCGTGGGGCTTGTGGCATTGCAGCAGCGCCGCGGCCGCGATGATCGTGCCCTGGCTGTGCGCCACCAGGACCACCCTGTTCTCGACGGGTGCCCCGGTGTGCGGGTCCGTGGTCTGCCGCATCAATTCGTCCATGCGGGCCCGCAGATCCCAGACGGTCCGGCCGCCGTAGGACGGCGGGGTCAGCGGATGGTTGGCCTCCGGCCAGAACGTGGCCACGTCCCAGAGGATGGCCACCAGCCGCCGCACCTGCCGGTTGCGCACGGCGGCGACCACGACCGCCACCAGACCGATCACGATCGCCACCGGGGCGCCCGCGATGAACGTCGTGGTCGCCTGGCGCCACACGGAGGCCGTGGGCCGCAAGCAGTACGCCGTGGCGATCGCGAGGATCAGCACGAAGCCGAGCGCGGCGAGGGTGGCGATCACCCGCGGCGCCAGGTCGGTCAACGACGCCAGCGCTCGGGACCGGGTGATCTTCTCCTCAACGACGTTCGGCGCCAGTTGTTCGACGGGGCACGGTTCGGCGGGCCGGTCCTCGCCGGGCGGCGGGCACCTCAGGGCGGCCCGGATCGCGCTGCGGCGCACGCGATAGACGCCCACCCACAGGTACAGCCCGATCACGAGCGCCGCGGCGATCAGCAACACCACCGCCGCCGCGGTCCAGATGTAGGGCACTGGCACGACCAGCCGCGCCGGTTCGGTCACCGCGGCCACCCTGTCCTCGAACAGCCCCGCCGGGGTGTGCAGCGTCACCGCGCGGGCCTCGAGCGCGTCGACGGCGTCCTTGCCGGTGAACGCCAGCGTGCCGAGTATCTGTCCCGCCCACAGACCGAAGCCGACGCTGACCCCGCCGCCGAGCAGCCATGCCGTCAACGCCACGAACGGGCCGGTGAATCCCTTCAACGTCGGGCGGTAGTGCTCACCGCCCTTCGTGGCGGCGATCGAGCCGCCGCGGATCGACAGCCAGGTGCCCGCGAACACCGCCACCAGCAGCACGACCTGCGTTCCCGCCAGCCAGTCGATGGCCGGGTACAGCGCGGGCAGGGTGATGTCCGGCGGGACGTCGGGAATCCCGCCGTACCGGCCGACCCACACCAGCGACACGGCCAGGATTCCGATGGCCGCCCCCCGCAGCGTCATCACCGCGCGGTGCACTCCCGCTCGCGGCGGGTCACCGCCCCTGCCGGTGATCGTGGTGGACGCGGTCGCGAGCACCATCAGGCCGAGGACGACCAGGTGCACGGTCAGCAGCGCGACGTTGACCCAGCCCACGAGTCCCGAGTGGGTGTACTTCACCGGCGCGGCGAGGAGCACGGCACCGAGGCCGGCCGTCCACGCGGTCACATGACAGGCGCGCAGCCGCCGCACCGAGGGATCGAAGTTCCAGAACGACTGCGCCGCCAGCGGCGTGCAGTGCCCGCGCTCGACGACGGCATGGGGCGGCAGCGCTCCGCAGACCTTCGGTCCCGTCTGCTCGCGCCCGAAGATCCACAGCGCGACGATGACCACGACCAACGGCACGGCGGCCACCGCCAGGCGCACACCCGTCGATCTCTCCTGCAGGAAGGCCAGCGGCCCGCGTCCCGCACTGCAGAAGTCCAGACTGCCGCACTGCCAAGCCGTGATGTCGAGGAACACCACGACCATCGCCAGCAGCAGCGTCAACGTGAACGACAGCGCCAGCAGCCGCAGCAGGGCCACGACCACCACCGCGGGTCTGCGCCGTGCAACCGGCGGCAGCATCCAGTGCGCCAGATTGATCAGTGTGAAGGGCAGGAACAACACCCACACCGCGCGGCTGGCCTTCCCCGACGTCAGACCACCCCACGAGTACACCTCCATGAGGCGCCGCCACGTCCCCGGTTCGGGCGGGCTGATGGTGTCGTCGATCCATCGCGCCCGGCGGTAGGTACCGGCCCGGGCGTCGCCGTACTGCTGGTGCAGGAGCTCCTTCGGGCAATCCAGCAAGGACTCCGGCGGGGTGCCCGACACCCCGTGGACCCGCAGCTCGACGACGGTTTTCCCGCCAATGATCCCCCCGGACATGCACTCATAGTGACGGCTCGGCCGGCCGGGCACCCGCTATCCGGCGAACTTCGGAGAAACCCGGTACCCCTGGTTTCACCTGTGAAGGTTCTGGCAATATTACCGACCGGTCAGATAGGTATCGGACGCTCGGCGGGAGGGGTTGACGATGACGTCTTCACAGGATGCTTCGGTGCTTGCCCAGGGCAGCGAGGGCGGCGGCGCCGCTCTCAGCCAGGTGATCGGGCTCTCGGCGGTGGCGCTGGTCGTCATGCTGGTCGTGCTCTGGATCGGCTACATGCACCGGGAGCGCAAGATCACCTGGCTGAACTCCATCGCCGAGTGGACGGGACGCCGATTCACGCGGCCCCCGTGGGTGGCACTGCCGATCACGATCTTCATCTCCGCGATCTGCTGCGCGCTGTTCGGCTTCATCTGGGACGTCAGCCTGCACATCGGCAAGGGGCGCGACCCGGGACCGCTGGCCAACCCGGCGCACTACTTCATCGTCATCGGCCTGTTCTTCGTGTTCGTCGCGGGCTGCACCGCGATCGTGCTGCCGTACGACAAGCCCGGTCCGGCCGCGGTGCGCATCACCGACAACTGGTACGCACCCGTCGGCGGCATCGTGATGGCCGGCTGCGGGCTCTACGCGCTGACCGGTTTCCCCCTCGACGACGTCTGGCACCGCATCTTCGGCCAGGACGTGACGCTCTGGGGCCCCACCCACCTGATGATGATCGGTGGTGCCGGCTTCTCGACGCTGTCGGCGCTGTTCCTCGAACACGAGGGCCGCAAGGCCGACCACGGCGGTCTGGAGGAGGGCGCGGCGCCCCAGGACGGCATCGGGCTGAAATTCGTCCAGTACCTCGGCCTGGCCGGAGTCCTCGTCGGCCTGTCGGTGTACCAGATCGAATTCGACTTCGGCGTGCCGCAGTTCCGCCAGGTCTTCCAGCCGATGCTGATCGCCGCCGCGGCCTCGCTCGCGCTGGTCGCGGCGCGCATGTTCATGGGCCGCGGCGCGGCGCTGATCGCGGCGGTCATCGCGATCGGCCTGCGCGGCATCGTCGCCTTCCTGGTGGCACCCGTGCTGGACGCTCCGGTGAACTGGTTCGCCCTCTACCTCGGGCCCGCCGTCATCGTCGAACTGCTGGCGCTGACCCCGCTGTTCACGCGGCCGGTGGTGTTCGGCCTGGTCAGCGGTCTGGGAATCGGCACCGTCGGGCTGTGGCTCGAGTCGCTGTGGGTCAACGCGGTCTACCCCTACCCGTGGCCGGCCAGCATCTGGCCCGAAGCCCTCGCGATGGCGGTTCCGGTCGCCGTCTTCGCGGGTGGCTGCGGCGCGATGGTCGGCATGGTGCTGACGGGGCAGCGGCTGCCCCGCCGCGCGATCAGCGTCGGGCTGGTCGTCCTGACCGTGCTGGCGATCGGCGGGGCGACGGCCAACGGCCTGCGCTACAGCGTGCCCGCCAGCGAGACCGCCACCTTCGCGCTCACCGAGGCGGCCGGGCCGGGACCGGGCCGGTTCGTGACCGCCGACGTGCGGTTCAACCCGCCGACCGTCATCAGCGAGGACCCGAACTGGGTGTCGGTGCTGGCCTGGCAGGGCGGTCTCACCAACGAACGGGGCCAGTTCGTCGACCACCTGCGCAAAGTCGGCCCGGGGCACTACAGGTCCACCAAGCCGATGCCCGTCTCGGGTAACTGGAAGACCCTGATGCGGGTGCACGACGGCACGACGATGACGGCGGTGCCGATCTACCTGGCCGCCGATCCGGGCATCGGCGTGAAGGAGGTCCCCGCCGACGCGCAGTTCACCCGGCCGTTCGTCTCCGAGATCACCATCCTGCAGCGGGAGCGCAGCCCCGACATCCCGGCGTCACTGTGGCTGATCGGCTGCATCGTCGTGCTCGTCTGCACGCTTGCGATGATCGCGGGCATCAGCTGGGGCGCCGGCCGGATCAACAACCACGAGCCCAGCGGCAGCGAGACCGAACTGCAACCGTCGGGTCAGTCATGAACGTTGTCGTTCTGGCCGACCATTCGCTGCTGCTGGCGCTGCCCGCGGTGGCACCGGCGTTCGTCGTCGCCGGTGTGGTCGTCTACATCGCCAGGAAGAACCGCAGGAAGCAGGACACCGAGTCCGAGACAAGCACGAACGACTGAGGCACACGTGAACGCGACACAGAGAATCCTCGCCCTGTCCGTTGCCGCCACCTCCGCGGCGTTCCTGCTCGCGGGCTGCGGCGGCAGCAAGAACGACGACGCATCGCCGTCGGGTCCGGCGGCCGGCACCCCGTCCGCCCTGCCCGACAACCAGGCGCCGCCCCGGCAGTTGGTCGTCAACGTCGCGATCAAGGGCGGCAGCGTGACCCCGACGAACGAGCAGCTCGAGGCGAGCGTCAACGAACCGATCGTGCTGCGCGTCGACAGCGACACCGCCGACCAGCTGCACGTGCACTCGACGCCCGAGCACGAGTTCCCGGTGGCCGCGGCCCGGGGGCAGTCGTTCCAGTTCACGATCGACACCCCCGGCCGGGTCGACGTCGAGCTGCACAACCTGAACAAGACCGTCGCGACCATCCAGGTGCAGTGACCGCCCGACTCCTCGCGCACGGCCTGGGCGGTTCGTCCGATCTCCCGATACCGCTCACCTATGCGCTGATCGGTGCCGCGTGGGCATTGACGTTCACGTTCGCGGTCGTCGCGCTGGCATGGCGCACGCCGCGGTTCGACGACGCCACGCCCGGCCGCGCGCTCCCGCAGTGGGTGACCACGATCGTCGACGCGTCGCTCACCCGGTGGGTGCTCGCGCTGGCGGCGCTGGCGTTCACGGTATGGTTCGCGATGGCGGCGCTCTTCGGACCGCAGACCTCCGACAACCCGCTGCCGGGCGTCTTCTACGTGCTGCTGTGGGTCGGGGTGGTCGCGCTGTCGCTGCTCCTCGGTCCGGTGTGGCGGGCCGTTTCTCCGGTGCGCGCCGTGCACCGTCTGCTCGGCGGCCGCTCGTTCGGCGGGACGTACCCCGCCGCGCTGGGGTACTGGCCCGCGGCGTTCGGCCTCTTCGCCTTCGTCTGGCTGGAACTGGCCAGCCCGGATCCCGGATCGCTGTCCGCAATCCGGATCTGGCTGCTGGTCTACCTCGCGGTGACCCTGGCCGGAACCCTGTGGTGCGGCACCCGCTGGTGCGCCGACGCCGACCCCTTCGAGGTGTACAGCGTCGTCGCGTCGCGCCTGTCACCGATGCGCCGTAACGCCGACGGCCGCATCGCGATCGGCAACCCCTTCGACCATCTGCTGTCCCTGCCGGTGCGCCCCGGGGTCGTCGTGGTCCTGTCGGTCCTGCTGGGGTCGACCGCGTTCGACAGCTTCTCCGCCACGCCGCGGTGGCGCTCCCTCGTCGACGAACTCACCGACTCGGCGGCCGGGGCGTCGATGATGCGCACGGCCGGGCTGCTGGTGTTCGCCGCGGTCGTGGCCGGCACGTTCTGCGCCGCCGCGCGCGCCACCGGCGGGGTCGACGCACAGCGGCGCCGGGAACTGCCGGGACTGCTGGCGCATTCACTCGTCCCGATCGTCATCGGCTACATCTTCGCGCACTACCTGACGTATCTGGTGGAACGCGGGCAGCAGACGATCATCCGCCTCGCCGACCCGCTGGGCCGCGGCTGGAACCTGCTGGGGCTCTCCGACGCCGAGGTCAGCTACGCGCTGTCGATGCACCCCGCGGTGCTGGCGACGCTGAAAGTCGCCTTCGTCGTGGCCGGCCACATCGCCGGCGTCGTCGCCGCCCACGACCGGGCGCTGGCGTTGCTGCCCAAGGACCACCAGATCACCGGCCAGCTCGCGATGATGCTGGTGATGGTCTTCTACACCTTCACAGGCTTGTATCTGCTGTTCGGCGGTTGAGCCGCTTCTCCTTCGCCGACGACCGAGGCGCTGGTCGACGAGGACTTGCCGCCCCGCGCGACCTTCGACCGTCTGCTGCTGACCGCACATCAGCGCAGGGACCGGGGCGGCGATACCGTAGAGCGGTGACCGACCCCTCCGAGATGTCCGGCAAGGCGCTCGTCATCGTCGACGTGCAGAACGACTTCTGCGAGGGTGGCTCACTGGCGGTGACCGGCGGCGCGGCCGTCGCCCGCCGGATCAACGATTGGCTCTCCCGCACGCGCTACGACCACGTGGTGGCCACCAAGGACTTCCACATCGACCCGGGCGGGCACTTCTCCGACCACCCCGACTTCGTCGACTCCTGGCCGCCGCACTGTGTCGTCGGATCTCCCGGCGCGGAGTTCCACCCGGACCTCGACACCGGCCCGATCGAGGCCGTGTTCACGAAGGGCCGGTACACGGCGGCCTACAGCGGCTTCGAGGGGGCGACCGACGACGGCACCCCGCTGGCCGACTGGCTGCGGGCGCACGGCGTCGACTCGGTGGACGTGGTCGGTATCGCGACCGACTACTGCGTGAAGGCGACCGCCGCGGACGCGGCCGCCGCAGGATTGACCACACGGGTCCTGCTCGACCTGACCGCCGGGGTGTCGCCGGCGACCACCGCGCAGGCCGTCGAGTCACTGCGGGCCGCCGGCGTCAGGTGTGACTGATCGGACGGTTGCACTGCCCACGCTTTGGGCATTCCCTATCGTCGCCGCTGGCGGCCATCAAAATCCAGGAGAGTGTTACTTGACCCAGATCGCCAATTCACCGGGCAGCGCAGTGGCACTCGAGCTGTGGCCCGGTAAGGCTTACCCCCTCGGCGCCACCTACGACGGCTACGGCACCAACTTCGCGTTGTTCAGCGAGGCCGCCGAGAAGGTCGAGCTGTGCCTCTTCGACGCCGACGGCACGGAGACCCGGGTGACGTTGCCCGAGGTCGACGGTTTCGTCTGGCACGGCTTCATCCCCAACATCGAGCCGGGGCAGCGCTACGGGTACCGCGTGCACGGGCCCTACGATCCGGCCAACGGGCTGCGCTGCAACCCGAACAAACTGTTGGTCGATCCCTACGCCAAGGCCATCGACGGCAGCTTCGAGTGGGACCAGTCGCTGTTCAGCTACAACTTCGGCGACCCCGACAGCCGCAACGACGACGACTCGGCGGCCAACATGCCGAAATGCGTCGTGATCAACCCGTACTTCGACTGGGGGGTGGACCGCCCGCCCAACCACGAGTACGCCGACTCGGTGATCTACGAGGCCCACGTCAAGGGGCTGACCCAGACCCACCCGGACATCCCGGAGCAGATCCGCGGCACCTACGCCGCCGTCTCGCATCCGGTGATGATCGAGCACCTCAAGTCGCTCGGGGTCACCGCGATCGAGCTCATGCCGGTGCACCACTTCGCCAACGACTCGACGCTCGTCGACAAGGGGCTCTCCAACTACTGGGGCTACAACACCATCGGCTTCCTCGCCCCGGACTTCAAGTACAGCTCCAACCCGAACCCGGGCGGGCAGGTGCAGGAGTTCAAGGCGATGGTGCGTGCGCTGCACGAAGCCAACATCGAGGTCATCCTCGACGTCGTCTACAACCACACCGCCGAGGGCAACCACATGGGCCCGACGCTGTCCATGCGCGGCATCGACAACGCGGCGTACTACCACCTCGTCGACGACGACAAGCGCTTCTACATGGACTACACCGGGACCGGCAACAGCCTCAACGTGCGTCATCCGCACGCGCTGCAGCTGATCATGGACTCGCTGCGCTACTGGGTGACCGAGATGCACGTCGACGGCTTCCGGTTCGACCTGGCCTCGACTCTGGCCCGCGAGTTCTACGACGTCGACCGGCTGGCGACGTTCTTCGAACTCGTGCAGCAGGACCCGACGGTCAGCCAGGTCAAGCTGATCGCCGAGCCGTGGGACGTCGGGCCGGGCGGCTATCAGGTGGGCAACTTCCCACCCCAGTGGACGGAGTGGAACGGCAAGTACCGCGACACCGTGCGCGATTTCTGGCGCGGCGAACCTGCCACGCTCGACGAGTTCGCCTACCGGCTCACCGGCTCGGCCGACCTGTACGAGCACACGGCGCGCCGGCCCGTCGCCTCGATCAACTTCGTGATCGCCCACGACGGGTTCACGCTGCGGGACCTGGTGTCCTACAACGAGAAGCACAACGAGGCCAACGGCGAGGACAACAACGACGGCGAGAGCCACAACCGCTCCTGGAACTGCGGCGTCGAGGGACCGACAGACGACCCCGAGGTCAATGCGTTGCGCGGCCGGCAACAGCGCAACTTCCTGGCCACACTGCTGCTGTCCCAGGGTGTGCCGATGATCTGTCACGGCGACGAACTCGGCCGCACCCAGGGCGGCAACAACAACGGCTACTGCCAGGACAACGAGATCACGTGGATCGACTGGTCCAAGACCGACACCGATCTGCTGGAGTTCGCGCGCACGGTGTCCCAGCTCCGGGCCGATCACCCGGTGTTCCGCAGGCGACGCTTCTTCAGCGGGGAGCCGTTGGGGCGGCGCGGCCAGGCTGGTCTGCCCGACATCACCTGGTTCACCCCCGACGGCACGGAGATGACCGGCGAGGACTGGGGTTCGGGGTTCGCCAAGTCGCTGATGGTCTTCCTCAACGGGCACGGAATCCCGGACATGGACACCCGAGGCCAGCGGGTGATCGACGACTCGTTCCTGCTCTGCTTCAACGCCCACTACGAGCCGATCGACTTCACGCTGCCCGCAAAGGAGTTCGCTGAGTCCTGGACCCGCATCGTCGACACGGCGTCCGAGCCGGCGCCCGAGACGCACGCCGCGGGCGCCACGGTCACGGTCGGAGCGCGGGCGATGGTGGTCCTGCGCGCCGGGGAGTGACCGAAACCGATCTTGAAAGACGTTGCGCGCCACCACGCTTAGCGGGGAGGTTCAGCGCTTTTCACAGCACCGTGTGTTAGCTTGGGAAACGCTGTTGCAACCGTGGTCGCCAGTTGGCTTTCGGGCGTGTCCTGATTGCCACCGGCCGGGCGGGCCGTGAGTAGGAGCCGAAGAGCGGCGGCGACCTACCTGGTGGCCACGGTTGCCAGCTTCCGGTGAGACGCCGGCGGGTCGCACCGCCGGTCGCCGACCGGTCCCATGCCGCGCGGCGCGCCGGCGAGTGCTCGAGCGGTGACGCGCATGTTGCAGCAGGAGACGACATGAGTCCTGACATCCCGCCGGCCATCGACTGCAGGCGTCTGACCCACCGGTACGGCGCCGTCATCGCCGTCGACGACCTCTCTTTACAGGTGCGTGCGGGCGAGACGCTCGGACTGCTGGGCCCCAACGGTGCCGGCAAGACCACCGTGGTGCGGGTGCTCACGACGCTGACACCGGTGCAGCAGGGCGAGGTCTTCCTCTTCGGCCTCGACTCGCGGCGGCACACCATGGATATCCGGCACAACATCGGCTATGTCCCTCAGCAACTCTCGATCGAGGCGGCGCTGACCGGCCGTCAGAACGTCGAGCTGTTCGCCAGGCTCTACGACGTGCCCCGCGCCCAGCGAGGTCGGCGGGTCGACGAAGCCCTGTCGGCGATGCGCCTGCTCGACGTCGCCGGCACCGCCGCGGGGACCTACTCCGGTGGCATGGTCCGCCGGCTCGAACTCGCGCAGGCGCTGGTCAACCGCCCGTCGCTGCTGATCCTCGACGAGCCGACCGTCGGTCTGGATCCCATTGCCCGCGAAAGCGTCTGGACGCAGGTGCGGCGCATGCAGGACGAGTTCGGGATGACGGTGCTGCTGACCACCCACTACATGGAGGAGGCCGACGCGCTGTGCGACCGGGTGGCGCTGATGCACCGCGGCCGGCTGCAGGCGGTCGGCACGCCGGCCGAGCTCAAGCGCGCGATCACCGGCGCCGGTGATCACCAGGCCACGCTCGAAGACGTGTTCCGGCACTACGCCGGCTCCGAGCTCGCCGACGCCGGCGGCGACCTGCGCGCCACCCGCGCCAGCCGCAGGACGGCCCGCCGTGTCGGTTGAGCCGAGGGCCGTGCCCATGCTGGTCCGCGCGCCGCGCGGCTGGCGCCGGGTGCGCGGGACGGCGGTGCGGATCGGCGCCTTCGCGCTCGTCGAGCTGCAGAAGCTGAGCCACGACCGCACCGAACTGTTCACGCGGATGGTGCAGCCGGCGCTGTGGCTGCTGATCTTCGGCCAGACCTTCTCCCGGCTGCGGGTCATCGACACCGGCGACGTGCCGTACCTGGCCTTCCTGGCGCCGGGCATCATCGCGCAGTCGGCGCTGTTCATCTCGATCTTCTACGGCATCCAGATCATCTGGGACCGCGACGCCGGCATCCTGGCCAAGCTGATGGTGACCCCGGCGCCGCCCTCGGCCCTGGTCACCGGCAAGGCGTTCGCGGCCGGGGTGCGCTCCGTCGTGCAGGTGGTCGGCGTGGTGGCGCTGGCCTACCTGATGGGCGTGCACATGACCCACAATCCGGTGAAGGTGCTGGCCGCGATGGGTGTCGTCGTCCTCGGGTCGGCGTTCTTCGCGTGCCTGTCGATGACGCTGGCCGGCCTGGTCCGCAAC
This sequence comes from Mycolicibacterium chubuense NBB4, assembly GCF_000266905.1. The sequence goes on from NC_018027.1 coordinate 5,328,457, forward strand.
CGCGACCGGCTCATGGGTATCGGCCAGGCGATCACGATGCCGCTGTTCTTCGCCTCCAACGCGCTCTACCCGGTCGACCTCATGCCGCGGTGGCTGCGCTGGCTGTCGGCGGTCAACCCGCTGTCCTACGAGGTCAACGCCCTGCGCGGACTGCTGATCGGGCAGTCCGCCAACGGGGTGCTCGACGTCGGCGTGCTGGTGGTGGCCGCGGTCGCGGGCATCGCCGCCGCCTCGGCGCTGCTGCGCCGCCTCGTGCGCTGAGCGGTGTCAGCCGAGGATCCGGTGCACGGACATCATCGGAATCGGTAGCCACGACGGCCGGAACCGCGCCTCGTAGGCGGCTTCGTACACCGCCTTGTCCAGTTCGTAGGCCGCGAGCACGTTTCCGGAATCGCGGGGGTCGACGCCTGCCACCGAGGCGTACCCGTCGCAGAACGCCGCGCAGTTGCGGTCGACCCACTCGCGCGCACGCGCCGCCAGCTGCCGGTCGTGCTCGTGGCCCTGGTCCGCGCCCATCAGTCTCTGGTAGGCGGCGTACTCGAACGAGCGCAGCACCCCGGCCACGTCGCGCAGCGGTGAATCCGGTGCCCGGCGTTCGTCGAGCGGTTGGCCGGGCTCGCCCTCGAAGTCGATCAGCAGCCAGCCCTGCGGGGTGCGGAGCACCTGGCCGAGGTGCAGGTCGCCGTGCACCCGCTGCACGGTGATCGTCTCCTCGGCCAGCTTGCGGTACCGCTCCTCGATCAGCGGGGCGTGACTGGTCAGCTGGGGCGCCGCCTGCACCGCGGAGTGCAGCCGCTCGAGCAGGACGTCGACCGGGAACGGCACGTCCGACGTGCCGAGCGTCTCGGCCAGCGTCGCGTGCACCGAGGCCACCGCCTCCCCCAGGCGCCTCGACTCCCCGGCGAAGTCCGCGCCGCCCTCGGGGGACAGGTCACGGGTGCTGGCCGTCGCCATGTCCCAGCCCTCGACGCTGTCGGCGGCGAAAGCGGTCACCATCCCCAGGGCGCACGGCTGCGAGTCGGGTCCGTCCCCGGCGCTCTCGTAGGACCCCAGCAGCCGGGCGACGTGCGCGTTGCCCGCACGCGCCAGTACCCGGTTGAGCTCGATGTCGGGGTTGATGCCGGGCGTGATCCGCCGGAAGACCTTGAAGACGGCGTCGGTGCCGAAGATGACGCTGGTGTTGGACTGCTCGGCGCCCGAGACCCGCGGCGCGGCGTCCAGCGGCAGCGTGACGCCGGGCTCCTTGCCGAACCGCAGACCGCCGACGGTCGCCGAGGAGTCGATCAGCGTCAGCAGGTGACGGGCCGCCTCGGGGTCGTAGAGCGCGTCGTAGGCGGTCCGGTCGCCGTCGGGCCCGTGCTCGACGCCGATCGCGGCGCCCTCGCCGTACTCGTCGGCCCGGCCTCCGGCCCACCGGATCAGCACCTGGTACCGCTCCGACGTGCCGTCGGTGTAGCCGACGTCGAGCAGGACGTGGTCGAGGTCGTCGGTCAGCGGCGTGATCGCCGACGGCTCGGCGGACGCGAGCTCGCGGGTCCGGCCCGCATACCAGCGCTTGTGGACGATCCATTCACCGAAGGGCAGTCTCATGGCGTTTCTCCTGCGTCGGAATTGCCCGGTCTCGACAGGAACCAATGGAACCCGTGGCCCGGCAGGTCGGCAGATACGGCAGATGACCGACACGGCGGAACACGATGTGCGCGGTCATCTCGACGGGCGTGTACCCGTTTCGGCGCTGACGATGTCTCCAACCTACCCAGCACGGCGGGACACGGACCGCGCGTCGGCTACTGCAGGAAGCGTTCGGCTCCCGCGGTGCGCACGAACCGCACGCTGTTGGCCTGCCGGTAGCCGATGAACCCGCCGCTGAACGTCAGGAACATCAGGCCCGCGACACCCGGCAGCGCCACCGCCGCGATCTCGGCCACCGACGGGCCGGTGATGCCGCGGGGGTATCCGCTTTCCCGTATCGCCGGCCGCCCCGCGGGCGCGGCTGCGGGCTCGGCCGCCACGCCGGGAGTCGCCGGCACCGACCCGCGGATCTTGGGTGTCCTCACTCCCGCGACACCGGGCTGCGTGACGCCGTTGCCGCCCGGTCGGGCCGCCGGGGCGACCTCCGGCAGCCGGGGCCCGGCGCCCGCCGCCGTCAATGCCCGCGGCACCGTGACGACCAGCGGCGCACGCAGCACCGGCGAGTCCGCCCGGCCACCACCGCCGCCACCGCCGCCGCCGGTGCTGGTGCCCGTGGTGGCGTCGATGATCGGGGCCTGTTCCTGCGTGCGGAAGGCGGGTCCGGGCGGTGGGGTGGGAGGCAGGATCTGCAACGCCTCGAGGAACTGCTGCAGCGTCGGAACCGGGATCTCGACGGTGGTGTAGAACGTCGACGGCGCCGGCCAGCTGCCCGCGGGGACCTCGCCCGGCGCGGGCAGGCGGACGAACGGCAGAGTGATCGAGTTGCTGTAGTCGGTCTTCTGCGACTCCCTGGCCGGCGCCGGCGCCAGCGCGGGAGCCGGATCGGAGTGGGTGGTTCTCGTGTCGGCCTCGCCGGTGTCGACGCTGACGGTCGGCTCGGGGTCGGGCGGAGGCGGCTCCACGTGGCTCGACTGCCCGCCGCTGGTGTCGGTCGAGCTGCCCGATTCGGTGGAGCCGCTGCCCGTTGACGAACTCGACGACGAATCCGACGAGGAGGACGACGAGGACCCGCTGCCGGAATCCTGCGAGCCGGAGCCACTGGTGCCGCCGCTCGAGGTGCCCGAACCGCCGGAGTCCTGGCTCGAGCCACTGGGATCGGCGAGAACCGGCGCGGACGTCAGCCCGCCGAACAACAGCCCCGAGGCGAGCACACCGGCGACTGCGAACACACGCAGAGCGGGCTCAGCCATAAGGTCCCCGATTCCCTGGAGAATGACTCCCGGCAGCGAAGTAAATTCCGGGTCAATTCTCGCACATTCGCGCAAGTCAGTACCTCGATCGGGAACGGGCACCCGGCCGGTTCTCATCGGGAGGCTCGTCGGATATCGTCACCCGACGTGACGACCGGTGGCCCACCCCGCGACCACGGCGACCCCGGTGATGCGCCCACCGTGCCGCCCCCGCTGACCGAACCGGTCAACACCGCACGCCCGTCCGCGGCCGAAGAGGCCCGCACCATCGCCGCGTCGACCAACACCGGGACCCTGGCCAGCCTGACCGCCGACGGAGACCCGTGGGCGTCGTTCGTCACCTACGGCCTGCTCGACGGCGCACCGGTGCTCTGCGTGTCGAACCTGGCGGAGCACGGGCGCAACCTCGCCGGCGACCCGCGGGCCAGCATCGCGATCGTCGCCCCGGCCACCGAGAGCGACCCGCTGGCCAACGCCCGCGTCACGCTTGCCGGGTACGTCGAACGGCCCGAGGGCGACGAGCACGCCGCCGCCCGCGACGCACACCTGTCGGCGGTGGCGGCGGCCAGGTATTACATCGACTACAGCGACTTCTCGCTGTGGGTGCTGCGGGTCCAGCGGGTGCGCTGGGTCGGCGGCTACGGGCGGATGGACTCGACCAGCGGCGCGGCCTACTCCGACGCCGAACCGGACCCGGTGGCACCGCACGCGGCGCGCGCCGTGGCACACCTGAACGCCGACCACGCCGAGTCGCTGGCGGCGATGGCCCGCGCGCTCGGCGGCTATCCGGACACCACGGCCGCGACATGCACCGGCGCCGATCGGTACGGCCTGGATCTGCGGCTGACCACCGAGCGGGGGCTGGCCTACACCCGCATCGGCTATCCGACGCCGATCAACGTGATCGACGAATTGCGTTCGGCCGCGGTCGAGTTGACGCGTCGGGCCCGGATGCGCTGAATTACCATCTCGCTCATGTCCTCCCGACGCCCGGAAACCTGGCAGGCCGCCTTCGATCTGATCCGCACCCGCGGTCACGAACGGCGCGAAGAGCCCTTCAAGCTCGCCAGCGGCCAGCTCAGCCACGACTACATCGACGGCAAGTACGCGGTCGACACCGGGGAGCGGTTGACGATCGTGTCCCGGGCGGTGGCGGACCTCGCCGCCGAACACGGCATCGAGTTCGACGCGGTGGGCGGGCTCACCATGGGCGCCGACCCGCTGGCGCACGGTGTGGCCATGGTGACGGGCAAGGCGTGGTTCTCGGTGCGCAAGGAGCAGAAGCAGCGAGGCCGCGAGCAGTGGGTCGAGGGCACCCGGCTGAAGGCGGGCGATCGGGTGCTGCTCGTCGACGACGTGATCAGCACCGGCGGGTCGACGGAGCTGGCATTCGACCGGATCGCCCCGCTGGGGGTGGTCGTGACCGGGGTGATCCCGATGGTGGATCGCGGGGACGTCGCCGCCGGACGCTTCGCTAAGCGCGGCGTGCCGTTCCATCCGCTGGTGACCTACCGCGACCTCGGCATCGAGCCGGTCAAGGACGTGTGAATCCGGCGCGCAAACGCACCGTGAGCGTGCTCGGGCGCGCCAGATTCACCCGGGGACGACGAGCACGCCGCCCGGCTCGATCGCCACGCTGACCCGCTCCCCCGGAGCGAACGCCCGCGCCGCCGCGCTGCCCATCTGCGCGCTGACCGCCGAGCCGTCGCCGAGCGTGACGTTGACCCGCGAGATCGCGCCGAGGAACGACACCGACGTGACCGTGGCCGAACCCGACGGGTCCGCGGCGACGGTGACCGACTCCGGCCGGACCATCGCGAGACCCGCGCCCGAGTCGATCGACCCGGGCAGTGCGGCCACCGAGGTGCCCAGCAGCGACGCGCGGCCGCCCGCGACCTCCGCGGGCACCTTGCTGTTGAGGCCGACGAAGTCCGCGACGAACGGGGTCGCCGGGTTGGCGTAGAGGTCGGCGGGGGTCGCCAGCTGCTCGAGCCGGCCCTGGCTCATCACGCCGACGCGGTCGGCGACCGCCAGCGCCTCCTCCTGGTCGTGGGTCACGAACAGCGTCGTGGTCCCCACGTCGAGTTGCACCCGGCGGATCTCCTCGCGCAGCTGCGTGCGCACCTTGGCGTCCAGCGCGGACAGCGGCTCGTCGAGCAGCAGCACCCTCGGCCGGATGGCCAGCGCGCGGGCCAGCGCCACCCGCTGCTGCTGTCCGCCCGACAGCTCCTTGGCGTACCGGTTCCCCAGGGCGCCGAGCCCGACCAGTTCCAACATCTCGGCGGCCCGGGAGATGCGCTCGCGCTTGGCTTTTCCGCGCATCTTCAGGCCGAAGGCGACGTTGTCGAGCACCGTCAGATGGGGGAACAGGCTGTAGGCCTGGAACACCATGCCCATGTCGCGCTTGTTCGCCGGCACGCCGCCGACGTCGACGCCGCCCACCTTCACCGTTCCCGACGTCGCCTCGTCGAGGCCGGCGAGGATCCGCAGCGCCGTGGTCTTGCCGCAGCCCGACGGGCCCAGCAGCGCCACCATCTCGCCCGGCTGGATGTGCAGCGTCAGCCCGTCGAGCGCGCGGGTGGTCCCGTACACCCGGGTCAGGTCGTCGAGTTCGACTGCCACTCCGGCGGCACTCACAGGGTCACCCCTGCGTCGTGCGGTGCACGGTGCCGTCGCCCGCGCGTGACCAGCGACAGCGCGAGCAGCAGCACGAACCCGAACAGCAGCGTGGCCAGCGACGCGGCCACCGAGGTGGGGCCGTTGCTCTTGCCGATCAGCACGATCTGGACCTGAAGGGTCTCGTAGCCCGACAGCGACGCGATCGTGTACTCGCCGAGCACCACCGCGATCGAGATGAATGCCGCCGACAGGATCCCCGACCAGATGTTCGGCACGACCACGCGCAGGATCGTGGTGGTCCATCCGGCGCCCAGCGACCGCGCCGCTTCCGACAGCGTCTGCAGATCGATCGCCGACAGCGCGGCGTCGAGGGCCCGGTACGCGAACGGCAGCACGATGACCACGTACACGAACGTCAGCGTCAGCGGCGACTCGCCCAGGAAGTAGACGACCCACAGGTAGACGTTGCGCAGTCCGACCACGATCACCAGCGCCGGGATCGTCAGCGGGAGCAGACACAAGAACTCGACCATGCCCCTGGCCCACGGAGCCCGCAGCCGCACCCAGATCATCGTCGGCACCAGCAGCACCAGCATCGCCGCCACCGTGAACACCGCGAGCAGCAGCGACACCACGATCGCCCGGTACAGCGCCTCATCGGTGACCAGGTTGGCCCACGCCTGCCCCGTCCGCCCGCTGCCGAGCAGGTTGCGGGTGGAGAAGTCCGCCATCGCGTACAGCGGGAAACCGAAGAACAGGCCGAAGATCACCCACAGCGCGCCCCGCACCACTACCTGGGGGCCTCTGGCGGGTTTGGCGGCCGTCACGACAGCCACCGCGAGCTACGGCGCACCAACAGGTTGTAGGCGACCATGACCACCGCGACGACGACGATCATCTCCAGCGCCAGCGCATAGGCGAAGCCCGCCTGACCGAGCACCACCTCGCTGACCAGGGACGCGCGGATGAGCAGCGGAAGGATCGGGCTGCCCTGGCTGACGAGTGCCGCGGCGGTGGCATAGGCGGCGAATGCGTTGGCGAACAACAACAGTGCCGAGCCGAGGAACGCCGGCGTGAGCAACGGCAGGGCGACCTCGCGCCAGTAGCCCCACGTCGAGGCGCCGAGGCTGACCGCTGCCTCGCGCCACTGATCGCGCAACCCCTCGAGTGCGGGGACGAAGACGATGACCATCAGCGGGATCTGGAAGTAGGTGTAGACCAGCGTCAAGCCGGCCAGGCCGTACAGCCAGCCGGATCCGGCGAGGTTCCACCCGGTCACCTGCTGGACCCACAGGGTCAGCACCCCGTTGAGCCCCACCGTCGCGAGGAACGCGAACGCCAGTGCCACACCGCCGAATTGGGCGAGCACGCTGCACAGCGACAGCACCGCACGGCGCACCATCGACGCCGGCGGGCTGCTGACGATCAGCCATGCCAGCACCGCACCGAAGACCGCGCCGAGCAGCGCGGTCGCCGCCGACAGCAGCACGCTGTTGCGCAACGCCGACAACGCGGTGCCGGTGAACAGCGCGGCGATGCGATCCAGCGAGAACACGCCGTCGACGTAGACCGAACCGACCACGACGGTGACCGTCGGCACGATCAGGAAGATCGCGACGACGGTCAGGAACGGCAGCAGCGGCAGTGCCGCGGAGACGCGGCTGCGCGCACCCCGCATGTCAGCCAATCGCGGCGGCCCAGTTCTCCGACAGGTACTTCGAGGCGGCGTTGGTCTGGGCGGGGGTCGGGACCGTCACCGGGCCGTCCACCACCGGCAACGCGGCAGCCACCGCGGCGTCGAGCGCGCCGCTCGCCTGCATGGTGTCGGCGCGCACCGGCCGCACCCCGCCCTGCGCGTAGAGGTTCTGGCCCTCGTCGCTGTAGAGGAACTCCTGCCAGAGCCGGGCGGCCGCAGGATGCGGCGCCTCCTTGTTCACGGCCTGGTAGTAATAGCCGGCCACCGCGTGCTGCGGGGGCACGAACACCGTCCACGACGGCAGCTTCTTGGTCTCGGCGGAGTTGGTGTAGTTCCAGTCGATCACCACCGGCGTCTGACCGGACTCGATGGTCGCCGGAGTCGGGTCGACCGGCAGGAAGTTGCCCGCGGCCTTGAGCTTGCGGAAGAACTCGACGCCGGGAGCGATGTCGTCGGCCGAACCGCCTTGCGACAGCGCGACCATCAGCACGCCCGAGAACGCCGCCCCGGCCTGGGTCGGGTCGCCGTTGAGCGCGACCTTGCCCTTGTACTCGGGCTTGAGGAGGTCGTTGACGTTGGCGACGGGCGGCACCTTGGCGGAATCGAAGCCGATCGACATGTAGCCGCCGTAGTCGTTGACCCAGGTGCCGTTCGGATCCTTGTACGCGGCCGGGATGTCGTCGAACTTGTCGACCTTGTACGGCGCGAACATCGACGTGTTCGCCAGCGCCACGGACTGGCCCAGGTCGAACACGTCGGGCGCGCTGCTGCGGCCCTTCTGCTGGTTGGCCGCGTTGATCTCATCCTGGCTCGACGCGTCGGGCTGCGCGGAGTTGACCTTGATGCCGTACTTGTCCGAGAACGCCTTGATGATCGCCCCGTAGTTGGCCCAATCCGGCGGCAGCGCAATGACATTCAGCTCGCCCTCGCCCTTGGCCGCCTTGACCAGGCCGTCCATGCCGCCGAAGTCGGCCGCGGAGGTGGCCTCGGCGGCCTTGACGCCGGACTCCGTCTTCGCGCCGGAGTCCCCCTTCTGCGGCGGCGCGCACGCGACCGCACCCGTGATCAGGACGGCGGATGCGGCGCAGGCGAGGAATCGGGACAGCATCGAGACGGTCATTGCCGAACCTTCCGATGAGCAGGAGTCTGCGCGGTGGCGCAGCTGTGGCCGTGCTGTGTCATCGCGGTGAACCATATCGGACTCTAAGCTGGTCCGGGTGCCACACTTCGAGACCGACGCCGCGGTCGCGGCGTTCCGGCAAGCGCCGGTGGCGATGCTGGCCACCGTGCGCCCGGACGGCTCCCCCCACGTGGTTCCGGTGGTGTTCGCCGTGCACGAATCCCGCGTCGACGTCGTCTACACCGCCGTCGACGCGAAGCCGAAGTCGACCCAGCGGCTGGCCCGGCTGGTCAACATCGAGGCCAATCCGGCGGTCAGCCTGCTGTGCGACCACTACGACGACGACTGGACGCAGCTGTGGTGGGTGCGCGCCGACGGTGTCGCGGCGGTGCACTACAGCGGGCTCGAGATGGCCACCGGGTACACGTTGCTGCGGCGTAAGTACCGGCAGTACGAGAGGGTCGCGCTGGACGGACCGGTCGTCACCGTCGCGGTGAACCGGTGGGCGTCCTGGTCCGGGGGCTAACTGCGGTTCGCGGCGTTGTGGCCGGCGGGCACCAGCAGCTCCTCGTAGGCGCCTTCGTCGCGGCCCAGCGCGATGGTGCCCGCCGCCATCGCGGCGGTGGCGATCGCGATCGCGACCGCGTCCCAGCGGCTGACGTCGAGGTGTTCGCCGAGCACGACCGCGCCGAGCAGCACGGCGATCAAAGGCTCCAGCACCAGCATCGTCGGCACCGAGGTCTGCAGCGACCCGGCGTGGAAGGCGGACTGCTGCAGCAGCGTGGCCACCACCCCCAGCATCGCCAGCAGGTAGAGCACCGGTGTGGTCAGCACGGCGCCGGCGCCCTCGTGGACGAGCACGTGCATGACGAGCTTGGTCAGCACCGCGACGACCCCGAACAGCACACCGACGGCGACCGCCAGCATCACCGCGCGCCGCCATCCGGGGTTGCGGACCGCGATGATCACGCAGCCGGCCACCGCGGCCGTGCAGACGACGGCCACGACCGCCGACGTCGACAGCGAGGCCTCGTAGTCGCCGGGCTTGGTCTTCGCCAGGACCAGGAACACCGCGAGCGCGGCCGTTAGCAGCAGCGCCCACATCCACTCGCGGCGGGTGACGCGCCGGTGGGCCAGCCGCGCGCTCAGCGGCAGCGCGAACAGCAGCGCCGACACCAGGATCGGCTGGACCAGCAGCAGGGATCCGTTGGCCAGGGCCAGCGCCTGGAACACGTAGCCCGCCACCGCCGCGCCCGTCCCGGCCCACCACAGGGGCCGCCGCACCAGCGTCAGGAACATGACGGTGCTGACGCCCTGCTCTTCGGGGACGTCGAGCGTGGCGCGCTGCCGGACCACGATGCCGATGGCGAGGAACACCGCGGCCAGGAGAGCCAGCAGCACCGTCAGTCCATGGCCGATCACCCGACTAGGACAGCACATTCAGACCCCGGACGCCCACTCCGGTCCGGTCTCGACTGATGATCGATCTTGTTTCGCCGCCGGGGAACTGGGCATTATCCAAGCCATGAATCTGCGACGTCTGCTCATGATCGTCGGGGCGGTGGCTTTGCTGGTGGGTGTGATCGCGCTGCTGGTCCCCGTGTCGGTGTCCGGGCCCGACGGCGACATCGGGTGCGGCAACGGCATCGTCTCGGATCTGTCGCAGGCGCGCGACGCCGACAGCCGCAATCTCGCCAACCTGCCGGTGATCAACCAGATCGTGCCGCACCGCGACTTCACCGCCGAGTGCCAGTCGGCGCTGTCGTCGCGGCGGTCGTGGTCGATTCCGGTCGCCGTGATCGGGCTGGTGGTGCTGGCCGGCTCCTTCTTCGTGGGCGGCCGGGCCGGCCGGGCGTCTCCCTAGCGGCTCAGGAGGCTTCGCGCCCGTCGACCACCCGCAGGTGCGGACCGGCCGGCGGTTCGGGCGCGATCTTGTCGTTGACGGTCGCGACCACCGAGTCGAACCGGTTGACCGCGCGGTCGCACAGGCCGCGGACCCGGTCGCCGGCGGTGTCCACCGCGACGTCGACGTCGTCCGCCGCGCTGAGCAGATGGGCGCGCACGTTGAGCCGGAGCCGCTCGACCGCGCGGCGCATCCGGCGCCGGAGCCGGTCGTCGACCTCGACGGTGACGTAGGGCAACACCTGAAGCTTCATCTCGCGTCTCCCCTTCGTGGATACCTGAGCGTTCGCGGATGCCTGGCCCCAGCGTAGCGGCGGGTCACGGCACCAAAGCCAACGAGCGTCCCGCGGTCTCGCGCATCGCCAGCACCGTCAGCAGCGAGACCACCGCGGCTGCGACCAGATACCAGGCCGGAGCGACGGCGTTGCCGGTGGTCGCGGTCAGCCACGTGACCACATACGGGGTGGTCCCGCCGAACAGCGCGACGCAGACGTTGTAGCCGACCGAGAAGCCGCTGAACCGCAGCCGGGTGGCGAACAGTTCCACGCCCGCGGTCACCGCCGCCGACACGTACACCGACTCGATCGCCGCCAGCAGGCAGTGCGCGAGGATCGCGGCGGGCAGCGATCCGGAGCCGAGCAGCAGGAACAGCGGGTAGCCGAGAACGGCGAACGCGGCGGCCCCGCCGACCAGCAGCGGCCGGCGGCCGATCCGGTCGGACAGCGCCGCCAGCGGCAGGATCAGCACCAGTGCCACCAGGCAGGCCAGCGTGATCGACAGGAACGCCTCGGACTTGCCGAACTTCAGCGTCTTGATGAAATACGTTGGCAGGAAGGTGAACACCACGTAGTAGCCGATGTTGAACACGATGAACAGGCCCACCACCGACAGGATCTGCCGCCACGCGGTCGTGACGGCCTCCCGCAGCGGCGATTCCGCGGTCTGGTCGGCGTCGCTCAACTCGGCGAACTGCGGCGTGTCGCCGAGTCGCAGCCTGATGTAGAGGCCGACCAGGCCCAGCGGGCCGGCGATCAGGAACGGGATGCGCCAACCGAAGCTCTCCATCGCCGCGGCGGGAAGCAGCGCCTGCAGCAGCGTCACCGTGACCGAGCCGATCAGAAAGCCCAGCACTCCGGACCACGCCATGAACGTCACGGTGAGTCCGCGTCGCGCGTCGTCGGCGAACTCGGCGAGATACACGGCGCCGCCGCCGTACTCGCCACCGGCCGAGAAACCCTGCAGACACCTGAGCAGGAGCAGCAGCACGGGCGCGGCCACACCGATGGTGCCGTACGTCGGCAGCACACCGATGCCCAGCGTGGCCGCCGACATCAGCAGGATCACGATCGCCAGCACCTTCTGGCGGCCGATTCGGTCGCCGAGGGGACCGAACACGAACCCGCCCAGCGGACGCATGAAGAACGCCGCGGCGAAGATCGCGAACGTGTTGAGCAACGCGGCGGTCTCGTCGCCCTGCGGGAAGAAGTGCGCGGCGATGAACGTCGCGAGGAACCCGTAGATCGCGAAGTCGAACCACTCGACCGCGTTGCCGATGGACGCGCCGGTCACCACGGCGCGAAGGTCGGACCGCATCGGATGCCTCCCGAATTTAAGCGGGGCGCTGAGTATTTCGCTTACCGGGCCGCGGTGTCACGGCCCTTCGGGAACATATCGCGCAGCGCGTCGTCGGCGCTCAGCCGCCCGCCTCCGCCAGACGTGTCCTGGCCGCCTTCACCGCGCCCGCGGCGTCGTGGCCGGTCCGTTTGGCGGCGTCGTAGGCGTCCTCGGCGGCGGTGAGCGCGGCCTCGGCGTCGGCGAGTCGGCGGCGGGCGTCCTGGTGGCGCAGCCGGGCGGTGGCGAGGTCGGCCTGCAGCTCCCTGATCGCGCCGTCGGCCTCGGCTTTGGCGCGCTCGGCCGCCGCCAGCGCCGCACGGGCCTCCCGCCGGCGCCGGTCCGCTTCACCCGTCCGCTCGGGCGGGGGCCTGCGGCCGGGCTCGGGGGCGGTCTTGGGGGCGGCCTTGGCCTTCTTCTCGGCGGAAACCGCTGCAGTGAAACCGAATTCGCCGAACCCCGACCACTGTTCGGCCTTGGTGAGTCGTCCGAGCCGGCCGGCCACCGCCGGATCGGCGATCGCGGCCTGCAGGGTGGCGGTGACGTCATCGCGCAGCGCGGCGGACGGCTCGGCGAGCCCCGCGGTGCGGAAACCGCTGCGCGCCAGGTCGTCGACGAGCTTGCGCTGCTGCGCGGTCAGGGCGCGGATCGCCTCCCCGTCCATCGCGGCGTGCGCGTCCCGCAGCTGCGACCCCAGCTCGCCGAGCGCCGAGCGGGCATCACCGCGCAGCGCGAGGAGGTTGACGACCCACGCCGCCGTCGTCGGTTTCCGGCTGGCGCCGATGCGCTTGGCCGCCTCGGCGTCGCCGGCCTTCCTCGCCGTGCGGGCCAACTCGGTGCGCAGCGCGGTGAAATCCTCCGGACGCGCCGAATACAACTCGTCGAGCTTTTCCTCGATCCCGAACCCGGTGTCAGCCACAATGACCACTATCGCCAACGACACCAGTGTGCAGAACCACCCTCTTCGGCCCGCCATCGTGGTGGGTGCACTCGGCGTGGTCTTCGGGGACATCGGGACCAGCCCGATCTACACGCTCGCGACCGTGTTCAACCCGAGAGACCCGCATCCGGTGCCCGTGGCACCGCAGAACGTCTACGGCGTGGTGTCGCTGATCTTCTGGTCGGTGATGACGATCGTGACGCTGACCTATGTCTCGCTGGTCATGCGCGCCGACAACCACGGCGAGGGCGGCATCATGGCGCTGATCACCCTGGTGCGGAAGTGGGCCGCGCCCAAGACCCGGCGCACCGCGCTGGCACTGGCCGCTCTCGGCGTGTTCGGCGCCGCCCTGTTCTTCGGCGACAGCATGATCACCCCGGCGATCTCCGTGCTGTCGGCGGTCGAAGGTCTCGAGGTGGTCGACCCGGGGTTCGCGAGGTTCGTCGTCCCCGTGACGGCGGTGATCATCCTGGCGCTCTTCGCGGTTCAGCGGCGCGGCACCGCGGCGGTCGGCCGGTTCTTCGGGCCCGTCATGATCGTCTGGTTCGCCGCGATCGGCGCCTGCGGCATCGCGGGCATCGCGCACAATCCCGACATCCTGTGGGCGCTGTCGCCGACCCACGCGCTGTCGTTCATCGCGGGCCACTTCCCCATCGCGTTCTTCGCGCTGGCCGCGGTCGTGCTCGCGGTCACGGGCGCCGAGGCGCTCTACGCCGACATGGGCCACTTCGGCCGCAAAGCCATCACGGTCGGCTGGCTGGGCCTGGTGCTGCCGGCGCTCACGCTGAACTATTTCGGGCAGGGTGCGCTGGTGCTGCGCGACGAGAGCACCGTGCACGCACCGTTCTTCCTCCTCACCCCGGAATGGGCCCGCGTCCCGATGGTGCTGCTGGCGACCGCGGCGACCGTCATCGCGTCGCAGGCCGTGATCACCGGCGCCTTCTCGGTCGCCTCGCAGGCCGCCCAGCTGGGATACCTGCCGCGGCTGAGGATTCAGCACACGTCCGCCGCGACGATGGGCCAGATCTACGTCCCGTGGATCAACGGCATGCTGATGGTCGCCGTGCTGATCCTGGTGTTCGCGTTCCGCAGCTCGGCGGCGCTGGGCTACGCCTACGGCATGGCGGTCACCGGGACCATCACGATCACCACGCTGCTGTTCCTGTACCTGGCCCGCACCAGGGCCGGTGCGCCGCTGTGGCTGGTTCTCGGCGGCGGCGGCGCCCTGCTGGCCGTCGACCTGATGTTCTTCGCCGCCAACCTCACCAAACTCGTGCACGGAGCCTGGCTGCCGCTGCTGATCGCGATCACGGCGTTCACCGTGATGACGACGTGGCAGCGCGGGCGCGAGATCGTCACCGCGCAGCGCGGACAGGCCGAGGGACCGATGCTCGAGTTCATCGACGGCCTCCGGACCAAGGAGCCGCCGCTGGTCCGGCTGCCGGGCACCGCGGTGTTCCTCAACCGGGGCAGTGAGACCGCGCCACTGTCGATGCGGGCCAACGTCGAACACAACCACGTGCTGGCCGAACACGTCGTGATCCTGTCGCTGACCACCGAGCCGGTGCCCCGCATCGCCGATTCCGAACGGGTCACCGTCGACGATCTCGGCGCCACCGACGACGGGATCATCCATGTCGTCGCGCGCTACGGGTACATGGAGCGGGCCGATGTGCCGAACGCGCTGCGGCTGCTGACACCCGAGCAGACCGAAGGGCGCCTCGACGTCGACGGCGCCACCTACTTCTTGTCGAAACTCGAACTCTGCCAGGGCGATGCGCCCACGATGGCGCCGTGGCGCAAGCGGCTGTTCATCGCGACGTCCTACGTCGCCGCCGACGCGGCCGCCTACTTCGGCCTGCCGCTGGACCGGACGGTGATCATCGGTTCCCGGCTGGAGGTGTGACCCTGCACGTGTCTGCGCAGCGGTTCGCGACCGGCCGGCTGCGGCGGCGGTGGCAGCAGCGGGGTGCGCGGGCGCACCGGCGCCCGCGTCGGCGAGTCGGTGGTGATCTCCAGTGGTTCGCCCGCGTGGCGGATGGTCAAGGTCGTGTGGGGCCCGTCGCGCAACGTGTAGGTGACCGAGGTGTGGGTGGCCTCGACCGTGACGCGGAAATCGCGCCAGCGCAGGCGGAATCGCAGGCGCGAGATGCCGCTAGGCAGGTGGGGGTCCAGTGCCAGCACGCCCTCGTCGTCGCGCAGTCCGCCGAACCCGGCGACCAGCGCGGTCCAGCTGCCGGCCAGTGAGGCCAGGTGCAGGCCGTCGCCGGTGTTGTGGTGCAGGTTGCGCAGATCGATCAGCGCCGCCTCGTAGGCGTAGTCGTGCGCGAGCTCCAGATGGCCGACCTCGGCGCACATCACCGCCTGCGTGCACGCCGACAGCGACGAGTCGCGCGTGGTGCGGCGCTCGTAGTAGTCGACGTTGCGGGCCTTCTGCTCGGCGGTGAACGCGTGGCTCTGCCAGTGCATCGCGAGCACCAGGTCGGCCTGCTTGATGACCTGGGCCGGGTAGAGCCGCACGTACGGTTCGTGCAGCAGCAGTGGATATTCGGTGTTCGCGGTGAAGTCCCACTCGCGCAGCGTGGTAAACCCCTCGCACTGCGGGTGCACGCCGAGTTCGTGGTCATAGGGGATGTGCACGGCGTCGGCGGCGTCGCGCCAGGCCGCGGTCTCCTCGGTACCCACGCCGAGCTCGCATGCGAGGTCGGGATGGCGCGTGCAGGCGTCGGCGGCGGTGCGCAGATTCGCCGCGGCCATCAGATTGGTGAACACGTTGTCCCGCACCACCGCGGTGTACTCGTCGGGGCCGGTCACCCCGTCGATGCGCCAGGCGCCGTGGCGGTCGTGATGTCCCAGCGACAGCCACAGCCGGGCGGTGTCGACGAGAACGGCCAGCCCGCAACTCTTTTCCAGCGAGTCGTCGCCGGTGACCACCCGGTAGCGCTCGAACGCCATCGCGATGTCGGCGTTGACGTGGAACGCGGCCGTGCCCGCCGGCCAGTACGCCGAGCACTCCTCGCCGGCGATCGTGCGCCACGGGAAGCTCGCGCCGGCGAGATCCAGTTCGCGGGCGCGGGAGCGAGCCAGGTCCAGGGTCGAGGCGCGCCACCGCAGCGCGTCGGCGGCCGCGTGGGGCGCGGTGTACGTCAGCACGGGCAACACGTAACCCTCGCTGTCCCAGAAGGTGTGGCCGTCGTACCCGGTCCCGGTGAGTCCCTTGCCCGCGATCGCGCGGCGCTCGGCGCGCGCGCTGGCCTGCATCACATGGAAGAGCCCGAAGCGCACCGCCTGCTGGCAATCGGCGTCGCCGTCGACCTCGACGTCGGCGCAGTCCCAGAACGCGTCGAGGTAGGCGCGCTGTTCGTCGAGCAACCCCTGCCAGCCGGTGTATCGGGCCGCGGCGATCGCGGCGGCGGCCTGATCGCGCAGCGCCGGGCGCGAACGCAGACTCGACCAGCCGTAGGCCAGGTATTTGACGATGCGAAGCCGCTCACCGGATTTCAGGCCGCACACCACGGTGGTGCGGGCCCAGTCCGCACCGGCATCCCCGTCGAAGTCGACACGCCCGGGCGCGTCGACCGCGTGGTCCATCGCGGCGGCCAGCATCAACCCGCTGGAGCGGGTGCGGTGGATCAGCAGCGCACCGCGGTCGCTGACCTCGTGCTGAATCGGCTCGAGCGGGTTCACCAGTACCGCAGCCACTCTGGGATCGCCGGAGGTCGCGGGTTGATCCTCGTTGGCCACGAGTTCGGACTGCAGGGTGACGCGCACGTCGTCGCCGACCGCCTCGACCACGTACTCGATGGCGGCCAGCCCCCGCTGCGCCAGCGACACCAGCCGCACCGAGGTCACCTTCACCCGCTTGCCGGCCGGCGAGCACCACTCCGCTGTGCGGGTGAGCGTGCCGGCCCGCATGTCGAGAATCCGCTCGTGGGAAAGCAGGTCGCCGTAGCGCACGTCGAAGGGCTCGTCCTCGACCAGCAACCGGATCAGCTTCCCGTTGGTGACGTCGACGATGGACTGGCCGTCCTCGGGATAGCCGAAGCCGGCTTCGGCGTAGGGCAGCGGGCGGATCTCGTAGAACCCGTTGAGGTAGGTGCCGGGCAGCCCGTAGGGTTCGCCCTCGTCGAGATTGCCGCGCAGCCCGATGTGGCCGTTGGACAGCGCGAACAGCGACTCGGTCTGCGGCAGCAGGTCGAGACAGAGTTCGGTCTCGCGCACCAGCCACGGCTCGACGGGGAACGCGTCGTCGACGATCATCATGGTGTGAGCAGCTCCCCGAGGTCGGTGACGACGACGTCGGCGCCGTGGTCGCGCAGCGCTTCGGCCTGCCCGACGCGGTCGACGCCGACGACGAGGCCGAACTCCCCCGCGCGGCCTGCGGCTACTCCGGCCAGCGCGTCCTCGAAAACCGCTGCGGCACTGGGCGGAACGTCTAGCATCTGGGCGGCGCGCAGGAAGGTGTCCGGCGCCGGTTTGCCCCGCAGCTGTTCGTCCCGCAGGGTGACGCCGTCCACCCGCGCCTCGATGTAGGTGTCCAGCCCGGTGATCTCGAGGACCTCGCGGGTGTTGGCGCTCGACGACACCACCGCTCGCCGCAGCCCCGCCTCGGCGGCGGCCTTCAGGTAGCGCCGGGACCCCTCGAACACCGTCACCCCGTCGGCGTGCAGCGTCTGCAGGAACAACTCGTTCTTGCGGCTGCCGAGATCGCGGACCGCGTCGTCGTCGGCGTCGATGTGCCGGCTGGCCAGAAACGAGCGGATGCCGTCGTCGCGCGGCTTCCCGTCGACGTACTCCTCGTAGTCGGCGCCCGCGTCGAACGGCACGAACCCGCCCGCATCACGGCCGGCCAGAAACTCGTCGAACATCTTCTTCCAGGCCCGCCGGTGCACGCCGGCCGTATCGGTGAGGACACCGTCGAGGTCGAACAGGCATGCGCGGATCCGATCGGGTAAGCCCAGCACCCACACTTCATACCCCGTTGCGCGGAAGAATCCCCGCACTGTCATCGTTGCGTGCACCATGCGGACCGGAATGCGGATCGGAACGGTGTTCCCCCAGACCGAGCTCGGCGGCGACCCGGGGGCCCTGCGGGCCTACGGCGAGCGCGTCGAAGAGCTCGGCTACGCCCACGTGCTGGCCTACGACCACGTGCTGGGCGCCGACCCCGCGACGCACCGGGGCTGGGCCGGTCCCTACGACATCGACACGACGTTCCACGAACCCCTCGTGATGTTCGGCTACCTCGCCGCCGTCACGACCACGCTGGAGCTCGTCACCGGGGTGGTCATCCTGCCGCAGCGGCAGACGGCGCTGGTCGCCAAGCAGGCCGCGGAGGTCGACCTGCTCAGCGGGGGCCGCCTCCGCTTCGGCGTCGGCCTGGGCTGGAACGCCGTGGAGTACGAGGCGCTCGGCGAGGATTTCACCAACCGCGGCAGGCGCTCCGAGGAGCAGATCGAGCTGCTGCGGCGACTGTGGACGCAACGCTCGGTCACCCTCGACGGTCGCTACCACCGCGTCACCGGCGCGGGCATCGCACCGCTTCCGGTGCAGCGGCCCATCCCGGTGTGGATCGGCGCCGCCTCCGCGCGCGCCTACGCGAGGGTGGGACGGCTGGCCGACGGCTGGTTCCCCATGATCGGGCCGGGCCCCGCCCTCGACGAGGCGAGGGCCGCCGTAGCTGCGGCGGCGCGCGACGCGGGCCGCGATCCCGCCACGATCGGGATGGAGGGACGCGTGAGCTGGCAGCACGACGACGATCGCGCGCTCGCCGGGATCCGCGACTGGGCCGACCTCGGCGCGACACACCTGTCGATCAACACCATGGGCGCGGGCCTGCGCAGCGTCGACGACCACCTCGCGGTCCTGGAGACGCTCGCGGCGGGATTGTCCTAGGACAGCCCGAACATCGAGCGCAGCTCGGCGGTGCGCCACCAGATCAGCACCGCGAACAGCACGAGCACCGCGGCGCTGGCGCCGGCCTGCACCAGCAGGCGCTGCGCGCGCGGGGCATACGCGTAGGCCGCGGCCACGACGGCGCCGGTGACCAGGCCGCCGATGTGGCCCTGCCAGCTGATGTTCTGTGAGCTGACCAGCGGGATGATGAACGTGAACGCGAGGTTCAGCACGATGATCACCACCACGCCGCGCACGTCCATGTTCAACTTTCTGCCCACCACGAACAGCGCCCCGAACAGGCCGAACACCGCTCCGGAGGCGCCCGCCGTCGCCGAGTTCAGCGGCGAGAGCAGATAGGCGAGCACCGAGCCGCCCAGCGCGCTGAGCAGGTACAGCGCGCCGTAGCGCAGCCGTCCGAGCGCCGCCTCCAGAGGCGCGCCCACCACGTAGAGGGCCCACATGTTGAACAGGATGTGGGTGAACCCGTAGTGCAGGAACGCCGCGGTCAGCAGCCGGTACAGATCGCCGCCGGCCACCGCGGGCGGCCACAGCACCAGAGCGCGTTCGACGTCCGGCGACAGACTCTGCAGCACGAACATCAGCACGTTGAGGCCGATCAGCGCGTAGGTGACGACGGGCGCCGCCGAGCGCCGCCGCTGCCCGCCGAGCGCCGTCCTGGCCGGCGGCACCGTGCGCGCGGCCGCGCCGATGCAGTCGGCGCACTGGTGGCCGACCGCCGCGTCGTGCATGCACTCCGGGCAGATGAACCGGTTGCAGCGGGTGCAGCGGACGTACGTCGGCCGGTCCGGGTGGCGGTAGCAGGTCGGGACCTGCGCCGGGCTGCCCGGCATGTTCGGGTAGCTCACAGGACCCCGAACAGCTCGATCCAGTTGCCGTCCGGGTCGGCGACGAACATCCAGCCCATTCCGGGCACCGGCGCGAACTCGGTGAGCGGCTCCACGATCTCGTGGTCGGAGGCCTCGAACGACTCCGCGACGGCGCGCAGGCCGTTCACCCCGATCGTGAAGTACCGCAGCCCGGCCTGGGCGCGGCCACCGCCCGGCGCCGGCGGTGCCTGCGGTGGGTCGGTGTAGGTGACGAGCTTGAGCACGCTGCCGCCCAGCGAGTAGCGCCGCTGCGAGCCGCCCTCGAAGTCGATCTCGCCCTGCGGCTCGAGTTCCAGGAAACCCTCGTAGAACGCCACCATGGCGTCGAGGCGGGTGGTCACGAGGCCCACCTCGATGCCGGGGGTGAGCAAATCCAGCTTCACGGAGACCAAACTAGCCGTCGAGCGGATCGTGTCCCACACGTCAGGGCTCGGCGCGCAGGAACGGGGCCTCCGCGCGTCGGGCGACATAACGATTCGGCCACAACGCAGATCACGATCAATTAAGGGTCTACGGCAAATCCTGAGAACTCACAGCGTTTCACCAGCCGCGTGGCGTCCGGAACGCCGTTATCGCCCCCGTTTGAGGCCGAGATCACGCCCGGAAACCGTAACGCGCGCGGCAGCGTCCGCGTGCGGGCCGCGAGCCGCGTTTGGCCAGTTTTCCACACGGTTACTTTGGATTTCGGGCGGGGAAGCAGTAACCGAATCACGATCTCGAAGGACCAGGACCAACATGAATCTCAGTGGTAACTCCATGCGCCGCAAGCTCGCGGGTGTCGGGGCGGCATGTCTGTTCGGGGGCCTGGCCGCAGCAACGGTGGCCGCCCCGGCGGCCATCGCCGCGCCGGCCGACCAGTGCAGTGCCAGCGCCGTGGCCGGCACCGTCGGCTCGGTCACGACCGCGGCCCGCCAGTACCTCGACACCCACCCGGGCGCCAACCAGGCCGTCACCGCGGCGATGAGCCAGCCGCGCCCCGCGGCGGAGGCCAACCTGCGTGGCTATTTCACCGCCAACCCGTCGGAGTACTACGACCTGCGCGGCATCCTGACGCCGATCGGCGACACGCAGCGCGCGTGCAACGTCTCGGTGCTGCCGGGTGACCTGCAGTCGGCGTACGACACCTTCATGGCCGGCTGATTCCTCCTGGTCGCGGCGGCGGGGTTCTGCCCCGCCGCCGCGGCACTTAGACTGGCTCGCTATGAGGCTCACGACGACGGCCGCCCTCGCCGCGGCGGTGGTGATCGGCTGCGGCGCCGGCCCGCTGACCGCATCGCCGGCAGCTCTGGCGCAGCCCGCTCCCCCGGCGCCCGCACCCGCACCCGGGCCGGCGCCGGCACCCGGCCCCGCCGAGGGGCTCAAGACCACGATCGACGCCAACGGTTCCTACACCGTCGGCAAGGACATCGCACCGGGGGTCTACCAGTCCGCCGGCCCGGTGCCCGACGGCGCCTGCTACTGGAAGCGCAGCGCCGGCGACAAACTCGTCGACAACGCGATGACGAAGAAGCCGGCGTTCGTCCAGATCGACCCGACCGACACCACGTTCACCACCAGCGACTGCCAGCCCTGGCAGCTCACCAACGCGCCGATGCCACCGCAACCCGGCCCCGGTGAGCTGCTCGGCCAGCTGACCCAGGCGATCGGCAGCGGCATGTTCAACGGCGGTCCGCGCTGAGCGTCGCCGCCAGCGACCGCGACGGCAGGATCGCCGTTCCCGACGACCTGGACGCGATCGCCTCGACCGGCGCCGAGGACCACTCCGGCATCGACTCCGCTGCCGTCGACCGCATCTGGGTGGCGGCGCAGCACTGGTATGCCGCCGGCATGCATCCCGCGATCCAGGTGTGCCTGCGCCGCGACGGCCGGGTGATCCTCGACCGCGCGATCGGCCACGCATGGGGAAACGGCCCTTCGGACCCCTCCGATGCGGAGAAGGTGCCGGTGCGCACCGACACCCCGTTCTGCGTGTACTCCACCGCCAAGGCGATCACCACCACCGTGGCGCACATGCTCGTCGAGCGCGGCCACTTCTCGCTCGACGACCGGGTGTGCGAATACCTGCCCAGCTACACCAGTCACGGCAAGGACCGCACCACGATCCGGCACGTGATGACGCACAGCGCGGGCATTCCCTTCGCGACCGGCCCGCGGCCGGATCTCAAGCGCATGGACGACAGCGAGTATGCGCGGGAGATGCTGGGCAGGATGAAGCCGGTGTACCCACCGGGAATGCTGCACATGTACCACGGCGTCACGTGGGGACCGCTGATGCGCGAGATCATCTCCGCCGCAACCGGTCGCAACATCCGCGACATCCTGAACGACGAGATCCTGGCGCCCCTGAACTTCCGATGGACCAATTACGGCGTGGCGCCGCAGGACGTTCCGCTGGTCGCACCCAGTCACGTCACCGGCAAGCCGCTGCCCGCGCCGATCGCCAAGGCGTTCAAAACCGCGGTGGGCGGCACCCCGCAGCAGATCATCCCGTTCTCCAACACGCCGCAATTCCTGACGAGCGTGATCCCGTCGTCGAGTACCGTCTCCAACGCGAACGAACTGTCCCGCTTCGCCGAGATCCTCTGCCGCGGAGGCGAACTCGACGGCGTGCGGGTGATGTCCGCGGAGACGCTGCGGGCCGCGACCACCCAGTGCCGGCGGCTGCGGCCGGACATCGCGACGGGGCTGATGCCGATGCGGTGGGGCACCGGATACATGCTGGGCTCCAAGCACTTCGGGCCGTTCGGCCGCGACGCGGCGGGCGCCTTCGGCCACACCGGGCTGACCGACATCGCGATGTGGGCCGACCCCGACCGTGCACTGTCGGTCGCGGTGGTCAGCAGCGGGAAACCCGGCGGCCACCGCGAAGCCAAGCGCTATCCGCAGCTGCTCGACCGGATCAACGCCGAGATACCTCGGATCTGATCGCCGGACTCCTCAACGCGGCTCGTACCTCACCGCTCGATCGTCGTCCGGCAGTGTTCATCGCCGGACTCCTCAACGCGGCTCGTACCTCACCGCTCGATCGTCGTCCGGCCCGGATCTGATTCCCCGGTAGATACCCCACCGCACGATCCACGGCATCAGCACCCGCTCGAACGACCAGGCCGGGAACCGGAACGCGCGGCCGTTGGGCGCGAACACCTCGAGACCATCGGGCTGGATCCCCAGCACCGAACCCCAGCGCCGGCTCGGTGCGCGGTAGGCCCTCAGCGTCCCGCCCGCGAGGAACGCGCGCACATTGCGGGCCAGCAGCCCGTCGGCCCGGTTGCGTGCCGAACTGCGCAGCGGATCGGTGGCCGCGACGTCGCCGATCGCGAACACCTCCGGACGTCCGGGCACCTGCAGCGTGGGCGCGACCCGGACGAAGCCGTTGTCGTCGAGCAGCTCCGGCGGCAACCAACCGGTGTTGGGCCACACCCGCCCGATCGCCCACAGCACCGCGTCGGCAGAGGCCGGTGGCTGGCCGGTGCTCCACTGCACCGGCTCGTCCGTCAGCTCACCGCCGGAAAAGCCGTCGCCAAGCACCGCGCGATGGCCGGGATGCAGCCGCACCCCGGCGTCAAGGAGCCTGCGCTGCACGGTTTTCCACGTGCGGGGGTGATGACCGGCGAGTGCCCGTTCGCCGGGGAAGTACAGATCCACGGGCGTGCCCGGCCAGGTGGTCGCGATCTGCGCGGCGCTGCTGACCGCGGCGGCGCCCCCGCCGACCACGATCACCGACCGGGCCGCGGCCAGCCGGCCGTGGGCGGCGCGCAGGTCGCCGTCGACCTCGGCGGCGGTCTGCAGCGTCGGCCGGCGCCAGAAGCCGTTCGTCACCCCGGTGGCGATGACCAGCACGTCGTAGCCCAGATCGCTCGTCGAGCCGTCCGGCAGCCGCACCGCGACCGTCCGTGCGCCGAGGTCGAGTCCGGTCAGTGTGCCCTGCTCGGTGCGCACCCGATCGAGACCGCGGAACCGGTGGAACGGAATCCAGTTGTGCCGCGCCCATTCGTCGGGACGGGCCAGCCGCCAGCCGAGTTCCTGCCCGCTGACCAATCCCGGCTTGGCCGAGACCCCGACGACGTCGGCATGTCCGGCCAACTTGATCGCCGTGAGCACGCCGGTGTCGCCCATGCCGGCGACGACCACGCGCGGCCGCGTCACGTCCGGGCCTCGGCCTGCGGCTTGGGTCTGACGGGCACGAAGCGCGACACCCGGTCGATGACGGCCTGATAGCCCGGCCGCCGCTCCAGGCTGCGGGTCTCCATCATCGGGATGCTGGCGCCGAGGAACATCGCAAGCATCGCGGCCGCGCCGAGGAACAGCCACCACCACCACGTCGGCGCGGCTGCCAGTCCGAAAAGTGCTACCGCGAACCAGAATCCGAACTCGCCGAAGTAATTGGGGTGCCGCGACCAGCTCCACAGGCCGCGGTCCATCACCTCCCCCGGCCGCTTGGTCTTCACGAACCGGTGCATCTGCAGGTCAGCCGCGAATTCGAGTGCGACGGCGGCCATCCCGACAGCGAACGCGACCAGCGTCAGCCACGTCGCGGTGGAGGTGGTGGTCACCGCGACGTAGGCGGGCACCATCGCGAGGAACACCTGCAGCGTCGGGATCAGATGAATGGCCACCAGGTCCGCGGCGAACTCCCACCGGCCGGCCCGGTCGCGGAACATCGGGTAGCGCCAATCCTCGTGGTGCAGACCGGGAAACGCGTACACCCAGTTGCCGGTCAGGCGCACCGCCCAGGTGGTCACCAGCCCCGCCAGCAGCCAGGTGCTCAGCGTGGTGACCCCACTGTCGAACCACCAGTAGAACAGCAGCAGCGGCGGGATGACGCTCCAGTAGGCGTCGTAGAAACTCGAGTTGCCGAACGCGCGGCTGAACGCGAACACCACCAGCGTGGCGAGGATGTCGGCGACCAGCGTGTCCAGCCACAGCCGCCCGGTCGCCGGGCCCCACACCAGCCAGGCCCAGGCGACGCCGATCGCGACGACGTAGGCCCCGGCGACGACCGTCAACGAGCGCGCCTTGCCCACCGCCGTCACCCCAGCCGGACGCGGAAGGTCTTCGGCCAGTCCTTGCCGGTGAGCAGATACTCGTCACCGCTGACATGGGCGATGCCGTTGAGCACCTCCGCGGTGGGCGGGATTCCGCGACGGCGCAGCCCGCCCGCGTCGACGACGAGGTTCACCTTGCCCGAGTACGGATCGATGCGCACGATCGTGTCGGTGGGCCACACGTTGGCCCAGACCTGCCCGTCGACGCACTCGAGCTCGTTGAGCCCGGTCACCGGGTGGCCGTCGCGGGTGACGTCGACCGCGCCGGTCTCGGTCAGGTCTTTCGGTTCCTGGAAGCGCAGCCTGCTGGTGCCGTCACTGCGAATCAACCGCTCACCGTCGCGGCACAGGCCCCAGCCCTGCGGCGTCAACGGCACGGTGCGCAGGGGCCGCAGCGTCGCCTTGTCCCACTCGACCGCCACCCCGTCTTCGTACGTGAGCTGCCAGATGCGGTCGCCGACCACGGTGACGCCCTCGCCGAAGTAGCCGCCCGGCATGTCGACCGCGCGGCGCAGCGCCCCGGTGACCGGGTCGAGCTCGCGCAACTGGGATCCGCCCGCCAGCCCGGTCCCCTCGTAGAGGGTCTTGCCGTCGATCTCGAACCCCTCGGTGAAGGCGGCCGGGTCGTGGGTGAGTTCGCCCAGCACCACGGGCTCGACGACGGGCACCCCCGAGTCGGCCTGTGCCGGGGGCGACAGCACGGTCCCCACACCGACGGCGAGCACGGCCCCGATCCATTTCCGCCACATGATCACCAAGCCGTTCTACCGTGCGACGATGGCGGAATGAAAGCGGTCAGTTGCGCGCACGGTGTTCTCGAGGTCGTCGACCTGCCCGATCCCCGCCCGGCCGAGGGTCAGCTCGTGCTCGAGGTGCTGCGGTGCGGGATCTGCGGATCGGACCTGCACGCCAAGGACCACGCCGACGAACTCACCGAGGTGATGGCCGAGGGCGGCTACTCCGACTTCATGCGCAGTGACACCCCGGTGGTGATGGGCCACGAGTTCTGCGGCGTGGTCGCCGAGCGCGGCCGCAAGACCGGGCAGGAGCTCAAGGAGGGTACGACGGTCGTGTCGTTCCCGCTGCTGCGGGCCGCCGGCGGCGTTCACCTGACCGGGCTGTCGCCGCTGGCGCCGGGGGCGTACGCCGAGCGGGTGCTGGCCGAGGCGTCGATGACGTTCGCGGTCCCCAACGGTCTCGACCCCGCCACCGCGTCGCTGACCGAACCCATGGCGGTGGCCTATCACGCGGTGCAGCGCAGCGAGATCGCCGCCAAGGACGTCGCGATCGTGCTGGGCTGCGGTCCGGTCGGGCTGGCCGTGATCTGTCATCTGAAGGCCCGCGGTGTGCGCACCATCGTCGCCAGCGACTTCTCCCCCGGCCGGCGCGCGCTGGCCACCCGGTGCGGCGCCGACGTCGTCGTCGATCCCGCGGTCGAGAGTCCGTATGAGGCCGTGCCCCGCAAGCAGGCGGGGCTGACCGAGCTGCCCAAGCTCTACGAGCTCGGCGTCGGCTCGATGGAGAAGCTGCGCAAGCTGCCCGGGTGGTCGCACGTGTACCGGCTGGCGGACCGCCTGGGCGGCACCGCGCCGAAGCGCCCGGTCATCTTCGAGTGCGTGGGCGTGCCTGGCATGATCGACGGCGTCATCGGCGCCGCTCCGCTGGCGTCCCGCATCATCGTCGTCGGGGTGTGCATGGGCGACGACAAGATCCGTCCCGCGATGGCGATCGGCAAGGAGGTCGACATCCGGTTCGTCTTCGGTTACACACCGCTGGAGTTCCGCGACACGCTGCACATGCTGGCCGACGGCAAGCTCGATGCGTCGGCTCTGGTGACGGGCACCGTGGGACTGGACGGGGTGGCGGCCGCGTTCGGCGCGCTGGGCGATCCCGAGACGCACGCCAAGATCCTCATCGACCCCGCCAGCGCTGCGGTGGCGCCTTAGCGGCGCACCAGCGCGCGCCAGGCCAGGTCCGCCACGGACAGGCAGTACGCCTCGTCGATGGGATCATCGGTGTAGAGCCCGCGAATGTTGATGGGCGCCAACAGGATCTGCACACCGGTGACCGGATGGACGCCCTCCCGCAGTTCTCCGCGCAGCGCAGCCCTGTCGAGAATGGTGCGGACCGTCTCGAAGCGGCGCCGCCAGTAGATCATCCGGGTGTCGTCGGGGACGTGCACGTGGGTGTCCTTGACCACCGCCCGCAGCAGCCGCCGCCCCACCTCGGTGTTGAGGTAGGCCGCGACCGACAGCGCCATGGCCTCGAGATCGCCGCGCAGCGACCCGGTGTCGGGTGCGGCCATGACGCCCTCGGACCGGAAGAACATCACGTCGAGCACCAGGCGCTGGCCGCTGCCCCAGTACCGGTGGACGTCGGCTTCCTCGATCCCGTGCCTGGCGGCCAGCGCGGCGACGCTGAAGCGCTCGATGCCCCACCGGGTCAGCTCGTCCAGGGCAGCGAGCAGCACGCGCTCCCGCACGTCCTGCGGCACTGCGCTGTCCACGAACTCCCAGGAATGAGGCATGTCGGCGAATCGACCTTAGCCGTGGATCTTGTCCAGTGCCCGGTGAATTCGTTGTTCGCTGACCGGCCTCGGTGTCCCGAGCTGCTGGGCCCACAGACTGACGCGGAGCTCCTCGATCATCCGGGCGATGTCGGCGACGTCCGGTGCCGCCGCGCGGGCCGGTGACAGCGCGGCACGCAGGTCGTCGTAGGCGCGCTGGACGGAGGCGACCCGCGCCATCCGCTCGCGATCGGCGCCCGGAGCCTGCGGGAGCCGCTCGAGGCGCCGGACGATGGCACGCAGATACCGGGTGAGGTCGCCCAGATGCGCCGCGCCCGTGGCGGCGACGAAACCGGACGGCAGGAGCCGCGCGAGCTGAGCCCGGATGTCGGCCACGGCCTCGGCCTGGCCCGGCGCCGGCGCGTCGGGCAACGCGAGCTCCACCTCGTGCAGCGCCGCGAGCACACCCTCGACCCGGCGCACGACGCCGAGGGTGGCCTCGGCCAGTCCCGCGCTCAGCCGGTCGCGCGCCGCGGCGAACTCGGCCCTCGTCCACACCGGCGACGGCACCAGAGTCTGGACGGCCGCATCCGCGCAGTCGTCGAGCAGTGCGGCCAGTGAGCCGTCGGGGTTGGTACCCAGGACCAGCCTCGTCCGCAGATCCAGCGCCCGCTCAACGGCTTTGGTGGTCGCCGGGCCCGCGAGCCGCACCAGCCGACGGCTGCCGGCCGGCATCGCCGCGTCCCGTTCGGCCGTGGTGGCGAACACCCGCAGGTCGACCGCCTTGCGGTTGTCGACGAGGGCCGGGTAGCCGCGCACGGCGTGCCCACTGGCGGCGGTGCGTTCCACCACGCGCGGTATCTCGTCGAGGTCGCCCGGCCAGTCCCGCAGCCCCGACCGCTCAAGGTCGCCGGCGACGGTGTCGGCGACGGCCTGCCGCGCGGGTGCGGCGAGCCGGTTCTGCAGCTCGCCGAGGTCCTTGCCCCGTGAGACGACGGCGCCGTCGGCGGCTTCCACCGCGAACGTCACGCGCAGATGTGCCGGAACCTTCGCCAGGTCGAACGCGTCGATGGGAACGAGAATCCCTGTGCGGCGGCGCAGTTCGCGTTGCACCGCGTCCAGCAGCGGCCCGCTTCCCGGATCGATGGTCGCCAGCAGCGCCCGGGCGGTGTCGGGTGCGGGCACGAAGTTGCGCCGCAGGTCCTTGGGCAGCGACTTGATCAACGCGGTGAGCAGCTCCTCCCGCAAAGCGGGTACCTGCCAGGCGAATTCGTCACCGCCGAGCCGGGCGAGCACGTCGACCGGGACGTGCACGGTCACGCCGTCGTCGGCGGCGCCCGGTTCGTAGCGGTAGCTCAGCGGCAGCGACAGGTCACCGGCCCGCCAGGCGTCCGGCTGTTCCTCGCCGGCCTCGCTGCGCAGGAGGTCCTCCCGGCGCAGCGTCAGCAGGTCCGGCGTCTTGTGCCGCTGCTTGCGCCACCAGCCGTCGAAGTGGCGGCCCGAGACGACATCGGCCGGGATCCGCGCGTCGTAGAACGCGAAGATCTCGTCGTCGCCGACGAGCAGGTCCCGGCGCCGGGCCCGGTCCTCCAGTTCGGTGAGTTCCTCACGCAGCCGGGCGTTATCGCGGAAGAAATGGTGCCGGGGATTCCACTCGCCATCGACCAAAGCGTGCCGGATGAACAGCTCCCGTGCCACCGCCGGGTCGACCTGTGCGTAGCCGACCCGGCGGCGCGCCACCAGCGGCAGACCGTAGAGCGTCACCCGCTCGTAGGCCATCACCGCGCCACGCTCGGCGTCCCAGTGCGGTTCGCTGTAGGTCCGTTGCACCAGGTGGCCCGCCACGCGCTCGAGCCCCTCGGGGTCGATGCGGGCTGCGATGCGCCCGTAGAGCCTGCTGGTCTCGACGAGATCTGCGACGACCACCCAGCGCGGCGGCCGCTTGCTCAGCACCGAACCCGGCGCCAGCACGAACTTCGCGTTGCGGGCGCCCAGGTAGGTGCGCCCGTCCGTCTCACGCATGCCGACGTGCGACAGCAGGCCCGCGGTCAGCGCCGCGTGTACGCGCGCGGCGTCGGCCGGAGCGTCTTGTTCGGTGACGCCGAGCTCGCGGCAGATGCCGCGCAGCTGACCGACCAGGTCCTGCCACTCGCGGATCCGCAGGTAGTGCAGGAACTCCTCGCGACACATCCGGCGAAAGGAATTGCCGGACCGCTCTTTTCGCTGCTCACCGAGGTAGCGCCACAGGTTGAGGAACGACGTGAAGTCGGAGTGCTCGTCGGCGAAGCGGGCGTGCTTGCCGCGCGCGGCCTCCTCGCGGTCGGTGGGCCGTTCCCGCGGGTCGGGGATCGACAGCGCGGCGGCCAGCACCAGTACCTCGCGGACACAGCCCTCGGTGTCGGCCTGCAGGATCATCCGGCCCAGCCGCGGGTCGACCGGGATCCGCGCGAGCCGGCGCCCCAGGTCGGTGAGCGCAGCTTCGCCGTCGAACGCACCGAGTTCCTGCAGCAGCGCGATCCCGTCGCGGATGCTGCGCGCGTCGGGCGGATCGAGGAAACCGAAGTTGTCGATATCGCCGAACCCGAGGGCGGCCATCTGCAGGATCACGGCAGCGAGGTTGGTACGGAGGATCTCCGGGTCGGTGTAGCGCGGTCGCGCCGCGAAGTCCTCTTCGGAGTACAGCCGGATGCACACGCCCGGCGCGGTCCGTCCCGACCGCCCGGCTCGCTGGGCGGCCGACGCCTGCGAGATCGGTTCGATCGGCAGCCGCTGCACCTTGGTGCGGCGGCTGTAGCGCGAGATCCGCGCGGTGCCGGGGTCGACGACGTAGCGGATGCCCGGCACCGTCAGCGATGTCTCGGCGACGTTGGTGGACAGCACGATTCGTCGGCCCTGATGCGGCGAGAACACCTTCTGTTGCTCGGCGGTGGGCAGCCGCGCATAGAGCGGCAGGACCTCCGTGCGGGTGTCCACGACGCCACGCAGCGCCTCTGCGGTGTCCCGGATCTCGCGCTCACCGGACAGGAACACCAGCACGTCGCCGGGCGGCTCGGCCTCCAGTTCGCGGACCGCGTCGATGATCGCGTCGGTGGGGTCGCGGATCTCGGTCCGCACGACTTCGTGATCCGGGTCGTCGGGGTCGTCGGAATCGGTCGCGGGAACCACGACTTCCAATGGCCGGTAACGGATCTCGACCGGATACGTGCGGCCTGACACCTCGACGATCGGCGCGGGCCCATGTTCGGCTCCGCCGCTCCATCCGTGTTCGGCTCCGCCGCTCCATCCGTGTTCGGCTCCGCCGCTCCATCCGTGTTCGGCTCCGCCGAAGTGCGCCGCGAAGCGTTCCGGCTCGATCGTCGCCGACGTGACGATCACCTTGAGGTCGCGCCGCCGCGGCAACAGCTCCCGCAGGTAGCCGAGCAGGAAGTCGATGTTGAGGCTGCGTTCGTGCGCCTCGTCGATGATCAGGGTGTCGTAGCGCAGCAGCCGGCGGTCGCGCTGGATCTCGGCCAGCAGGATGCCGTCGGTCATGAGCTTGACCAGGGTGCGGTCACTGGCCTGGTCGGTGAACCGCACGGTGTAGCCGACCGCCTCCCCCAGCGGCGTGTTCAGCTCGTCGGCGATGCGCTGAGCCACCGTGCGGGCGGCGAGCCGCCGCGGTTGGGTGTGGCCGATGGTGCCGCGGATTCCGCGACCGAGCTCCAGGCAGATCTTCGGCAGCTGGGTCGTCTTGCCCGAACCCGTCTCACCCGCCACGATCACGACCTGGTTCGCGGCGATGGCGGCGGCCAGGTCGTCGCGCCGCTCGCTGACGGGCAGATCGGGGTAGCTGATCGCCGGGACGGCCGCTGCGCGCGCCGCGACCAGCGCCTCGGCCGCGGCGAACTGCTGCGCCAATTTCTCGAGCTGACCCGGGCTGGGCGAGCGCAGTTGTCTGAGCCGGCGGCCCAGCCGCGCGGCGTCGCGGATCGTCAGGCCGTCGAGCCGCGCGCGCAACGCACGGACGTCGGCACCAGACTCGGACACCCCGGCAACAATAGGCGGCCGCCGGCGGGCGCCCCCGTCAGCGGGGCGCGACCCTGCGGCTCCGGACGAACAGCACTGCCGCCGCGAGGATCACCTCGGCCAGCGCCACCACGGTCGCCAGCTCCATAGCCACGGGCAGGCCCGCCGCGGTGCCGACGGCACCGCCGTGGTGGTGGCCCCCGGTCATCGGCATGTGCACGCCGATCATCGCCAGGTTCATCACCGCGACGAGCACCCAACTGCGCGTGGTGTCGAACCGCCACAGCTCGTAGGCGCAGTACAGGCAGCCGGCCAGCATCACCGTCATCACGCCGGCAGCCCATGCGCTGCCGCTACCGGGCAGCGAACCGCCGTGCAGCGCAGCCGAACACACGGCGAGCAGCGCCCCGAGCCGGCCGACGGGCGATGTGGTCATACCCAAGTAGACCGCGGACCGGCCAGAACTTCATCGGGAACGTCAGGGTTTGTCGGGAGCCCAGTACTCGAGCATCTCGGCGAACGTCTCGAACGCGGCGGTGTTGATGCCGTAGGCCGCCTCGAAGTGCACCGACATCGGGAAGCCGAGGCTGCCGACACCGTCGACGACGCGCTTGTACAGATCCACCATCAGGGCCCGGCGCCCGGCGGGTTCGGTGTCGGAGAGCTTCCGGACGAACTCCTGCTCGGCGGCGACGGCCTCGTTGCCCGGGTCCTGGATCAGCCAGTTGATCAGACGGACGCGGTTCTCCACCTTCGGGACGAAACCGAACGAGAGCAGGATCTCCGGCCGGTGCTCGGTGGTGGCGGCGAAGTCGGTGAGGAAGCCGACGATCGCGTCGGAGTACAGCAGCTGCGTCATCCCGTAGGTCGCGCCGCGGTCGCACTTGAAGTTGAACCGGCCGTGTTCGCCCTCGCGGGTCGGGATCAGGATGACGCCGCGGTTCTCGACGACATCGTCGAACAGCGAGAGCGCATCGGTCGGCGCCACCCCGGACCCCTCGCCGTCGCTGAGCGTGCGCGGCACGCCGACGAACGCGATGCCCTCGAAGCCGCTGTCGCGCAGCCGGGTCAGCCGGGCGCGCAGCGCGGCCTCGTCGGTGAACGCGGTGACCTGCGTGCACAGCCCCTTGATGCCGGGCAGCTCGGGCTTGATGATCGTCCAGAAGTCCAGAACGTCGAGCTTGGGCTTCATCTCGATGGGACGGTCGCTGTCCTCCTCGATCATCCCGGGGATCATCACGTGCCGGACGCGTCCGGCGACCCCGGCCTCGGCCGAACAGCGCAGCACCTTCTCGGCGTCCTCCAGTGCCTGCTCCCTGCCGCGTTCGGCGTTCGGAGGCACCAGCTCCAAGGCGATGGTGTTCAGGCTCACAACATTGCTCCACATCGTCGGCACGAGTTCCCGGCGGCCGATCGACACCTGCTGGTCGACCCGGCATTCCCCCGCCACCGGCGGTGAATCACCATACCGATTCGTGCGTCGGCGGGCTCGGCGCGGAGCGCCCCCGGCCCGCAGCCCCGGCGCGGGTGAGCTTTCATGGGAGGGGAGTCCCCATGAGCATCCAGACCTCGACGACGCGCACCCCGGTCCGTGTCCTGCTTCTGACGCTGGCCGCGATCGCGACTGTCCTCGCGGCCTGCACCGGCGTCCAGCCCGGGCCGACGGGCGCCTCGGGCTCCGGCCCGAAACCGAGCTCGCCGTTCGATCCGACCACCCAGCCCGCTGTGACCGGACCGCTGCTGGCTTACCGCGCGTCCGACGAGATCGGCCTGGTCGACGGTACGAAGGTCGTCGCCAAGGCGGCGGGCGAGTTCCCCCCGGCCAACGACCTCATCGCCACCGAGGACGACCGCTTCGTGTTCGCCCGCACCGCCGACGGCCGGCTGGCGGTCATCGACGTCGCGAATCGCCGCGGCACCACCCGCCCGATCCCGGTGGGACCGGTGCTCGGCACCGCCGGCCAGAGCACGATCGTGTGGTGGGAGCAGCCCGACCGGCTGATGCGACTGGACCTCGCCGACCCGAATTCGCAGCCGGTACTGGCTCAGGCCGTCGCTCTGCCTCCGGTCGCCGGCGGCCAGTCCGGCGAGCCGCGCCTGCTGGTGGCGCGAGGCGGCACGGCCGTCCTCGCCCGCGTCGAAGGACCGCCGTCACCGTTCGGCGGACCCGACACGCTCTACGCGGTGCGCGGGCCCGGTGCGCCGTCACCGCTCGGCCAGGTGGACGCGAACAGCCCGGTGTCCGTGGCCCGGCTCAGCCCGGACGGGGCGTCGCTGGCGTACGCGGTCTATCGCGCGACCGACGCCGGGTGCGGTGCGGCGGCGGTGGTGCAGTCCAATGCGAACGGCGCGCAGCAGACGTTCGAGGTGGCCGGTTCGGACGCGGCCGCGGGATCGCGGGTGACCAAGCTGTGGTGGCCGAGCGAGGGAGCGCCGAAACTCAGCCTGACCACGTGGCGGTGCGGCCGGCCCGCGACGGACCCGCCGGTGGTGTGGCAGCTGGCCGGCGACCACATCGAGCAGACCGCACCGCCGACGGCCGCGCTGCAGACCGCGGAGTTGGAGCCGGGCCGGCGCGCGCTGATCCTGCCGAAGACGGCGTCCTACGGCGAGCCGGTCGGGACGCTCGTGTACGAGGAGAGCTCGCGGCGCTTCCCGATCAAGGACGGCGTCGACGCGATCGCGGTCATCCAGCCGTCTCCGTAGGCTGGATGAGGTGAACATCGCGCTAGAGAGCCGCTTCGCCGCCGAACTCCCGGAGCTCGCGGTGCGCTGGAAAGCCGAAGACGCACCCGACCCGCGATTGCTGGTACTCAACGAACCGCTGGCCCGCGACCTCGGGCTGGACCCCTCCTGGCTGAGCAGCCCCGAGGGTCTGGCACTGCTGGTGGGCACGGCCGTCCCGGCCGACGCCACACCGGTCGCCCAGGGCTACGCCGGACACCAGTTCGGCAATCTGGTCCCCCGGCTGGGCGACGGCCGGGCCCTGCTGCTCGGCGAGCTCCTCGACGTCTCGGGCGGCGTGCGGGACCTGCACCTGAAGGGCTCGGGCCGCACGCCGTTCGCCCGGGGTGGTGACGGGCTGGCGGCCGTCGGGCCGATGCTGCGCGAATACGTCATCAGCGAGGCGATGCACGCGCTGCACATCCCCACGACACGGGCGCTGGCCGTGGTGTCCACCGGCCGTCCCGTGCGCCGGGAGACGGTCCTGCCCGGTGCGGTGCTGGCCCGGGTGGCCGCGAGCCACGTGCGGGTCGGCAGCTTCCAGTACGCGGCGATGATCGCGCAGGCGCCCGGGGGCGACCCCGATCTGCTGCGCCGGCTCGCCGACCACGCGATCGCCCGGCACCATCCGGCGGCCGCCGAGGCCGATCACCGCTATCTGGCGTTGTTCAACGCGGTCATCGCCGCGCAGGCGGACCTGGTCGCCCGGTGGATGCTGGTCGGCTTCATCCACGGCGTGATGAACACCGACAACATGACGATCTCCGGCGAGACCATCGACTACGGGCCGTGCGCGTTCATGGAGGCCTTCGATCCCGCGACGGTGTACAGCTCGATCGACAGCTGGGGCCGGTACGCCTACGGCAATCAGCCCGCGATCGCACTGTGGAACCTCGCCCGGTTCGCCGAGGCGCTGCTCCCTCTGTTCGACGAGGACACCGAGAAGGCGGTCGCGCTGGCCGAGGCGTCGCTGGGTGCGTTCCAGGGGCGCTACGAGTCGGCCTGGTCGCAGGGCATGCGGGCGAAACTCGGTGTGCCCGACGCGCCGGCCGAGGTCGTGGATCCGCTCGTCGGCGAGCTGCTCGAGCAGATGAAGCAGAGCCGCGTCGACCACACGTCGTTCTACCGGCGGCTCGGGCAGGCAGCCCGCGGGGACGCCGGGCCGGTCCGTGGCGAGTTCGTCGACCTGGCGGCGTTCGACGCCTGGGCCGGGCGATGGCGCGCGCTGAGGCCGCGAGCCGACGTCATGGAGCGCGTGAACCCGGTGTACATCCCGCGCAACCACCTCGTTGAGGAGGCGCTGACGGCAGCCACCGACGGTGACCTCGGGCCGGTCGAGCGACTGCTGGAGGCCGTCCGGTCGCCGTTCACCGAGCGGCCCGGCTTCGAGCGCTACGCCGAGCCGGGAGCGCAGGAGTTCGCTGCGTCGTTCCGAACGTTCTGTGGAACCTGACGAGACGGGCGTACCGTTGCGCCGTGAGCGCCATCACCAAGAGGCTTGGTCTGCAGGATCTGCTGTTCATCTACGGCGAGACGCCGAGTTCCAAGATGCACGTCGCCGGGTTGTTGCCGTTCACGCCGCCCGCCGACGCCTCGAGTGACTACCTGCGGGAGATGATCGCCGACGCGCGCCGGCAGGAGGTGATGGCGCCGTGGAACCTGAAGCTGGCGCATCCGCGGTTGCAGTTCAGCCCGCTGCACAGCTGGGTCACCGATGACGACTTCGACTTCGACTACCACGTGCGGCGGTCCGCGCTGGCCAGCCCGGGAGACGAACGCGAGCTCGGCATCCTGGTGTCGCGGTTGCACAGCAACCATCTCGATCTGACCCGTCCGCCGTGGGAACTGCACGTCATCGAGGGACTCGAGGGCGGGCGCTTTGCGCTGTACCTGAAGATCCACCACGCGCTCGTCGACGGGTACACCGCGATGCGGATGCTCAGCCGCAGCCTGTCGACCGACCCGCGGTCGAAGGACACCCGGATGTTCTTCAACACCCCGCTGCCGAAGAAGTCGCGCCCGCCGCAGCAGGCCGGCCCGTCGAATCCGCTGACCTCGGCGCTGCGGGCGGTCGGCGGCATAGGGGCCACGGTGGCCGGCGGGGTGAGTTCGGCGCTCGACCTGACACAGGCCGTCGTCAACACCCAGATCCGCCGCGACGGCGAGTATTCGCAGATCGCCGGATCGGCGTCGGCGCCGCACAGCATCCTGAACGCCCGGATCAGCCGCAACCGGCGGTTCGCCACCCAGCAGTACGAGTTCGACCGGCTGAAGAAGCTCAGTGCGCAGCATGGCGCGACGATCAACGACGTGGCGCTGGCGATCATCGGCGGCGGGCTGCGCTCGTTCCTCAGCGACTTCGACAAGCTGCCCGATCGCTCGCTGATCGCGTTCCTTCCGGTCAACGTCCGCCCCAAGGGGGACGAGGGCGGCGGCAACGCGGTGGGCGCCATCCTCGCGCCGATGGGC
Organism: Mycolicibacterium chubuense NBB4; assembly: GCF_000266905.1. Next base: position 5,364,761 of record NC_018027.1, read on the forward strand.
ACCGACATCGAGGACCCGGTCGATCGACTCGAGGCGATCACCGCGGCGACGCACGCGGCGAAGGCGCAGCTGCAGACGATGTCGCCGGCGGCCATCATCGCCTACAGCGCGGCACTGCTGGCACCGGCCGGCGGGCAGATCGCCGGTGCTCTGACCGGCGTGCAACCGCCGTGGCCCTATACGTTCAACCTGTGCGTGTCGAATGTGCCCGGCCCGCGGGAACCGTTGTACTTCAACGGCTCTCGACTGGAAGCCACCTATCCGGTGTCGATCCCGATCCACGGCATGGCGTTGAACATCACGCTGCAGAGTTACGCCGACACCATGAATCTCGGCTTCGTCGGATGTCGCGACCGCCTGCCGCACCTGCAGCGGCTGGCCGTGTACACCGGTGATGCGCTCGCCGACCTGGAGAAGGCGTCGGCGAGTTGACCCCGATCGCCGAGCGCACGGTTGTTGCGCAGAATTGCCGGGATTTCGCGCAACAACCGTACGCTCGGCGCGCGTCCAGACCAGTGAAAGAACTGACATGACCCTGACCGACGACACCGCCACTCTCCCCAACGGCCTCACGGTCGACGCCGCCCGCGCCGAGGCGGCCCGCGCCTACGAACTCGACCGCACCCACGTGTTCCATTCGTGGTCGGCGCAGGCCGAGATCAGCCCGATGACGATCACGGCCTCCGAGGGCTGTTACATCTGGGACGGCGACGGCAATCGTCTGCTGGACTTCTCCTCGATGCTGGTGAACACCAACATCGGCCATCAGCACCCCAAAGTCGTTGCCGCCATTGCTGATCAGGCCGCCAAACTGTGCACGGTGGCGCCGCAGCACGCCAACGCGGCCCGGTCGGAGGCGGCCCGGCTGATCGCCGAGCGCACGCCCGGTCAGCTGAACAAGATCTTCTTCACCAACGGCGGCGCCGACGCCGTCGAGCACGCGGTGCGGATGGCCCGGTTGCACACCGGCCGCTACAAGGTGCTCTCCCGGTACCGCTCCTACCACGGCGGCACCGAGACCGCGATCAACCTGACCGGTGACCCGCGGCGCTGGCCCAACGACCACGGCAACGCGGGGATCGTCCACTTCTTCGGCCCCTTCCTGTACCGATCGCAGTTCCACGCCACCACCGAGGCCGAGGAGACCGAGCGGGCCCTGGCACACCTGCACGACCTGATCCGCATGGAGGGTCCGTCGACCATCGCCGCGATCATCCTCGAGTCGATTCCCGGCACCGCCGGCATCATGGTGCCCCCGCCGGGATATCTCGCCGGTGTGCGCGCCCTGTGCGACGAGTACGGCATCGTCTACATCGCCGACGAGGTGATGGCGGGTTTCGGTCGCTCCGGAAAGTGGTTCGCCATCGACCATTTCGGTGTGACACCGGATCTGCTCACCTTCGCCAAGGGTGTCAACTCCGGCTACGTCCCGCTCGGCGGGGTGGCGATCAGCCCGCAGATCTACGAGACGTTCGCCCACCGCGCCTACCCGGGCGGGCTGACCTACTCCGGGCATCCGCTGGCGACGGCCGCGGCGGTCGCGACCATCACCGCGATGGCGCAGGAGGGCATCGTCGAGAACGCCGCGCGCATCGGCAGCGAGGTCCTCGGCCCCGCGCTGCAGGAGCTGGCGTCCAGGCACCGCTGTGTCGGCGAGGTGCGCGGCACGGGTGTGTTCTGGGCGGTCGAGCTGGTGGCCGACCAGGCGACGCGCGAGCCGCTCGCCCCCTACGGAAGCTCCAGTGCGGCAATGAATTCCGTGATCGCCGACTGCAAGAAGGCCGGCATGCTGCCGTTCGCCAACTACAACCGCATCCACATGGTGCCGCCCTGCATCGTCACCGAGGAGCAGGTGCGCGAAGGCGTGGCGATACTCGACAAGGCGCTCGAGGCGGCCGACGCGGCGCTGGCCTGAGTCCTAGTCGCCGAGTTCTCCGCTGATGCCCCGTTCGAGCGCCACCCGCGCCCGCTCGGGCAGCACGACCAAACCGTCGAGTTCCCGCCGCGCGAGCCGGTAGGCCCGGTCGCGCTCCTGCGGGGTCGCGGCGGTGTCGGCAGCCACCCGCAGCAGCCGCTGCGCGCGGGTGAGGCGGTCCTGCTCCTCCCGGGAGAAGGCGGCCCGCCGCCGGCGGATCGCCTCGGCTTCGGCGACGTCGAACGCGGTGACGTACTCCTGGACCGCTTCGAGGTACTCCCGCATCGCGTGGCGATCGTCGAGGAGGTCGGCGGGGTCCGCGGGCCGCAGGAAGTCGGCCCGCAGCTTGGCCCGGTGGAACCGCTCCGTGAGCGGGTCGCGCATATCGGTCATCAGCGGATAGTCCAGCAGCTTCGCCACGTCGATCTCGTAGTCCAGCCACCGGGTGTCGGTGCGGTCGTGCTCCTCGACGGTGCGCAGGATCGCTCGCCGCGACGCCGCCGCCGCAGTACCGGTCGCGGGCGGCAGTTCCGGTTCGGCACGGCCGCGCGCGGACATGACGGCCCGGTACGTCGCGTAGCCCGCACCGACGAGCGGCACCAGCACGAGCAGTAGTTCGATCAGTCGGATGACCAGGCCCACACGGCCAGGATGCCACCGGTTGGATTTGGTGGTTTTGATCGCTCATCGCCTGGCAACAGCTTTCTTATGCGAAACAAGACATCAGTTCTCGGAGTCCTCGGACCTATGTTCTTTGCGGGCGCCGCGGCGACTGCTATCGCAACCGCGCCCCTGACCCTCGCGCAGCCGGCTCCGCCGCCGTGCTTCAACGCCGACGGCACCCCGTGCGCCACCGCCGGCACCGCCGGGCCGGGCGGCGCGGCGGGTGCCATCCCCGGCGGTCCCGCGGGCACGGCCGGACCCGGCGGCGCCAGCGGCAGCACCAACCCGGGCGGCGTCAGCGGCGCTGCGGGACCCGGCGGTGCCACCGGCGCGATTCCCGGCGGCCCCGCGGGCACGGCCGGACCCGGTGGCGCCAGCGGCAGCACCAACCCGGGCGGTGTCGGCGGTTCGGCCGGACCCGGCGGCGTCTCGGGCTGCATCCCGAACGTCGGCTGCGCGTCGATCCCGGTCCCCTGACCCGACGACCACACCCGACACGGCGCGCGAGGGTCGGGCTCCGACGGAGCTCGGCCCTCGGGCGCTCTCGTGCCTCCCGGCTACCGTGTAGGGCGACACCGGGAGGTCGCCATGGTTGCCAGCAGTCCAGCGGAACGCCGCCTTCTGATCAAGAACGTGCGGATCTTCGACGGCATCTCCGGCCGGCTGACCGACGGCCACGTCCTCATCGAGGGACGCACCATCGCAGCGGTCGACGCCTCCCCCATCGCTGAGACTCCCGGCACCACCGTCCTCGACGGGGCCGGCCGCACGCTGATGCCCGGAATGACCGACGCGCACGTGCATCTCGTCGGTATGGCCAACACCCTGCTCGATCTCGCGATGGGTTCCCAGACGCAGCTGGCCGCCGCCACGCTGGCCAAAGCCAGGGACACGCTGCTTCGCGGGTTCACCACCGTGCGCGACATGGCCGGCGACACCGCGGGGATCCGGCACGTCATCGACGGCCGGCCCGAACTGGGTCCGCGCATCTATCCCAGTCAGGCGGCCATCTCGCAAACAGGCGGCCACGGCGACTTCGGATTCGTGTACGAACTGCCGACGGCGTTGGGCGGCAGCGAATCCCGCGTCGAACAGATCGGCTTCATGCGCGTGGCCGACGGACCCGATCGGGTGCTGGCGGCGGTGCGCGAGCAGCTCAAGCTCGGCGCGTCACAGATCAAGCTGATGGTGGGCGGCGGGGCGGCCTCGCTGTACGACCCGCTCTACACCGTGCAGTTTCTCGAGCCCGAGTTGCGTGCCGCCGTCCAGGCCGCCGAGGACTCCGGCACCTACGTCGCGACCCACGTGTACAACGTCACCGGCATCCGGCGCGCCGTCGAAGCCGGCGTCAAGTCCATCGAGCACGGACACCTGGCCGACGAGGCCACGATCGCGCTCCTCGCCGAGCGCGGCGTCTGGCTGTCCACCCAGCCGTTCGTCGAGCACGACCACAGCTTCCTCAACGCCGACAGCGCCGCGAAGAACCGGGAGATCTGCGCCGGCACGGACCAGCTCTACCGGTGGGCCGCCAAGCACGGCGTGAAGACGGCGTGGGGCACCGACCTGCTGTTCGAACCGGACAGAGACGACGTGCAGAGCGCGATGATGGTCCGGCTGGGCGACCACATGTCCAACGTCGAGGCCCTCAAGATGGTCACCTCGGGCAACGCCGAGTTGTTCCGGCTGGCCGGCGAGCGCGATCCGTACCGGTCGGCGCGGCTGGGTGAGATCACCCCGGGGGCGTGGGCCGACGTGCTGCTCGTCGACGGGGACCCGACCGCCGATCTGACGGTGCTCGGCAACCCCTCGGAGAACCTGACGGCCATCGTCAAAGACGGAGTGATCGTGAAGGGACAGCCGGCATGACCCTGCTCGACGGCCGCGCGGTCATCGTCACCGGCGCCGCGCGCGGCGTCGGCAAGGGCATCGCCTCGGCCCTGACCGAACGCGGAGCCTCGGTGCTGCTCGTCGACCGCGACGAGGCCCTGCTCACCGAGACCGCCGACGCGCTGCGGGCGGCGGGTCGCACGGCGGTCCCGCTGCCGGCCGATCTGCGCGACGAGGACGCGGCCGGACGCATCGTCGGCGCGGCGATCGACGCGTTCGGCAGTCTGCACGGACTGGTCAACAACGCGATCGCCACCAATGAGCCCAAGCGGTTCTGCGAGATCACCCGCGAGGACTACGACCTCGTGTTCGACGTCGGTCCGCGCGCGACGTTCGAGCTGATGCAGGCGGTGTATCCGGTGTTCTGCGACAACGGCGGCGGAAGCATCGTCAACCTCGGTTCGGGCTCGGGCACCCTCGGCAAGGCGAAGTTCGGCGCCTACGCCGGAGCCAAGGAGGCCATCCGCGGCATCTCGAAAGTCGCTGCGCTGGAATGGGGTCGGCACAACATCCGGGTGAACGTGGTGTGCCCGTTCGCCGAGTCCGACGGCATCCGGCTGTGGCGCGAGATGGCGCCCGAGGCCTACGAGCGGGCGGCGCGCGCCGTTCCGCTGGGCCGTCTCGGAGACGTCGCGACCGACATCGGCCCCGTGGTGGCTTTCCTGCTCAGCGACGACGCCGCGTTCGTCACCGCCCAGACCATCATGGTCGACGGCGGGACGGCCGGCTTCCGCTGAGCCCGGTAGCCTGCCCGGTTGTGCAGACGATTCCCGTCATCGCGCTGACCGGCTATCTCGGCGCCGGCAAGACGACCCTGCTCAACCACGTGCTGCGCAGCCCGGCCGCGCGGATCGGGGTGGTGATCAACGACTTCGGTGAACTCAACGTCGACGCGGGCCTGGTCACCGGCCAGGTCGACGAACCCGCGTCGATCGCGGGCGGATGCATCTGCTGCCTTCCCGACGACGGAGGCCTCGACGTCGCGCTGGCCCGGCTGGCCGACCCGAAACTGCGTCTGGACGCCATCATCGTCGAGGCCAGCGGCCTGGCCGACCCCGTGGCGATCTCCCGCATCATCCGGTTCAGCGGGGTCGACGGCGTGCGCCCGGGTGGCGTGATCGACGTGCTCGACGCGGCACGGCATTTCGACACCGTCGACCGCGACGTGACCCCACCGGCCCGCTACGCCGCGGCCACGCTCGTGGTGGTCAACAAGCTCGACCAGGTGCCCGACCACGAACGCGCCTGTGTCCTGCGGCGTTTCGAGGACAGAGTGCGCGAGGGCAATCCGCACGCACAGGTGGTCGGCGCCACCGCCGGACGCATCGACCCCGCGCTGCTCTACGACGTCTCGGCTGCCGACGACGAGACGGGCCAGCTCTCCCTGCGCGAGTTGCTCTTCGAGTCCGAGAGATTCGCCGCGCACGCTGACGACCACGACCATGTGCACGCCGACGCGGTGACGGTGCGCGACGAGGGCTGCGTCGACCCCGGCGCCGTCCTCGACCTGCTGGAGACACCGCCGCCGGGGGTGTACCGGATGAAGGGGACGGTGGCGGTCCGTTACCGCTCCTCCACGCGGCGCTACACGGTCAACGTCGTCGGCCCGTCCATCCACGTCGCCGTCGCACCGCCGCAGGCGGAGGCGAACAACCTCGTGGCCATCGGCATGGGGCTCGACGCCGACGCCGTCCGCGACCGGTTGCGTCTCGCCCTGGCCCGCCACGACGGCGCGGCACCCGCCCAGGGCATCCGGCGGCTGCAGCGCTACCGCCGGCTCAGTATCTGAGACGCGGTGTCTGATACTGGGGCGATGGCGGATCGAAACGTTCTCGGTGGGCCGCTGGACCCGTGCGGCACCGAGCCCCTGACCGGGTTCTACCGCGACGGCTGCTGCAGCACCGGACCGCAGGATCTCGGACGGCACACGATCTGCGGGGTGGTGACCGCGGAGTTCCTCGCCCATCAGCGTTCGATCGGCAACGACCTGTCCACGCCGATGCCCGCGTACCGGTTTCCCGGACTGGTTCCCGGGGACCGCTGGTGCGTCACCGCGCTGAACTGGCTGCGCGCCCACGAGGACGGCCACGCGTGCCCGGTCGTGCTCGCGTCCACGCACGAAGCCACGCTGGAGAGCGTTCCGCTCGAGGTGTTGCGCCAGTACGCCGTTGACGTTCCCGACGATCTGACGGATCTGTGATTGGCGCCGCACCGCACCACCGGTTAGCTTCGGGCATGGCCTCGGTGTTGACGGTGAACGCGGCGGCAGCGCCGATCGCGCTCGGCGAACTGCGTACGGGAATCGGCAAGCGCCCCGTCGACGACGCGCTGCCGGTGCGCGCCCCCGGCCCCCGGCGCGGCGGGCTGGGCAGCGGTGTGGTGGGTGACTCGGTCTGCAACGCGCGGTATCACGGGGGCGACGACCAGGCCGTGTACGCCTACGCCCGCGAGGATCTGGACCGCTGGGAGCTCGAGTTGGGCCGCCAGATCGGCAACGGCACGTTCGGCGAGAACCTCACGACGACCGGTGTCGACGTGACCGAATGCCTGATCGGCGAACGCTGGGCGGTCGGCGCCGACGGGCTGGTGCTGGAGGTGACCAGCCCGCGCACGCCGTGCCGGACGTTCACCAGGTGGATGGACATCGCGGGCTGGATGAAGACGTTCACCGCCGCGGTGGTGCCGGGCGCGTACTTCCGCGTCCTCGAACCGGGTTCGGTGCGCGCGGGCGACGCGATCGAGGTGATCGCGCGCCCGGATCACACCGTGACGATCGGGATGGTGTTCCGCGCGATGATGCTCGACCCGGGGTTGATGCCGGCACTGGCCGTCGCTGACGCACTGCCGGAGAAGATCATGAGGAAGGTCGCCAAACACGTCGCTGTGAGTTGAGTCGCATTTGGTCTCATTGCGGCTGAAGCTGTTTGGCCCCCCGCGGGCGACGGGAACGCTGCCTGTGCGCGACGTCGCCGGCTGAACCGGACGTATTCGACGCTTCGCCACACCCGCACCCGATCCCAGGAGCTTCGTTCTTCCATGGACCATGCGATCGAGATCAGCTACGCCACCCAGGTCGCCACCACCGCCGCGTGGGTGGCCGGCACCGTCACCGCCGCCTACGCGGTGGGATGGGCCGCGTCGTGGTCACTGCAGCGGCTCGGCCGGCGCAGCGGCCTTCTCCACGACATCGCCCACCTGACCCGGATGCCGCTGCGCGCGACGCTGGTGGTCATCGCCGCCACGGCGGCCGTCCAGCACACCACCGACACCCGGTCCGGCTGGCGCGGCTGGGTCGACCACGCGCTCGTCATCGCGCTCATCGGCACCTTCACCTGGCTGGTGGCGAGCCTGGTCTTCGTCGCCGAACGGCAGGCGATCACCCGATTCGCCGGCGGTGACACCGGGCTCACCGATGCGGACCGGCACCGCCGCAAGATCCGGACCCAGGTCACGACTCTGCGCCGCATCGTGGTGGCGATCGTCGTGGTGCTCGGTGCCGCGGCGGCCCTGATGACGTTCCCGGCGTTCAGCGACATCGGCAAGACGTTGTTCGCGTCGGCCGGAGTACTGACCGTCGTCGCCGGACTGGCGGCGCAGACCTCGCTCGGCGCGGCGTTCGCGGGGATCCAGATCGCGTTCTCCGACGCCATTCGCGTCGGCGACATCGTCGTCCTCGAGGAGGAGTGGGGCCGCATCGAGGAGATCACGCTGACCTACGTCGTCGTGCATCTGTGGGACGAACGTCGCCTGGTGCTGCCGTGCACCTACTTCACCACCACGCCGTTCCAGAACTGGACCCGGAACGCCACCGAGCTGCTGGGCACCGTCGAGCTGGACGTCGACTTCACCGTTCCGTTCGACGCCATGCGGGCGGAGCTGGACCGGCTGCTGCGGACCAACGAGAAATGGGACGCGCGCGTCGGCGTGCTGCAGGTGACGGATGCGGTCGAGGGGCTCGTACGGGTGCGGATGCTGGTCAGCGCGTCGAATGCAGGCCAGCTGTTCGATCTGCGCTGCGACGTCCGTGAGGGCATGGTGGCCTGGCTGCAACGCACGAACCCCGGCGCACTCCCCCGCCGACGCATCGAGCACCAGACCGAGGGCGAGCGCGAGCTCGAGAGCGCGATCGCCTACATCGGCCGCCCGCAGGCGGATTCGGGCCTGTTCAGCGGCAGCGCCGACGCCGAGCGGCGCAGCCGCACGTTCGACAGCGCCGACGCCTGACCGCGCAGCTGCGCAGGCCCGCGCCGCCGTTGCTGCCAAACGCCTGTCAGGGCCCTGCGGTCGGCGTTACTGTGCACTCACCGTGCCCAGCGATGGTCGGAGGTCGGATGGGGGCATACCGCACAGTGGTCGTCGGAACCGACGGCTCGGAGCCGTCGCTGCGGGCAGTCGAGCGGGCCGCGAAACTGGCCGCCGAGTCCGACGCGAAGCTGATCATCGCCACGGGGTACTTCCACCACGCCGAGGATCGCCGGGCGGCGGACACGCTGCGCGACGAGGACTACAAGGTGCGGGGCAACGCGCCGGTCTACGACCTGCTGCACGACGCCCACGACAGGGCGAGAGCAGCGGGGGCCAAGACCATCGAGGAGAAAGCCGTCGAGGCCGCGCCGGTGCACGCCCTCGTCGAGGTCGCCGAGACGTCGAAGGCCGACCTGCTCGTGGTCGGCAACGCCGGACTCAACGCGGTCATCGGCCGGTTCTTCTCCGTCCCCGGCGGCGTGGCCACCAGGGCCAAGACCGACGTGCTGATCGTGCACACCACCGACTGAGAACCTTCTACTTGATCGTGTATCCGCCGTCGATAAGCAGGTCCGCGCCGGTGATCATCGCGGCGGCGTCGGAGGCGAGGAAGACCGCGGCTGCGGCGATCTCGTTCGGATAGGCGAAACGGCCGACGGGGATGAGCTGTTTGAGCGCCTCACCGCGGGGACCGTCCCAGGCCTTGTGACCGAGTTCGGTCAGCACCACGGTCGGGGAGATGGTGTTGACCCGCACTCCGCGGCCGCCCCACTCGGCCGCCAGCACCTTCGACACTCCGACGACCCCGAACTTCGACGCACAGTAGGCGACGTGCTGGTCCAGGGCCACGGTCGCGGCCTGCGAGGCCATGTTGACGATGGCGCCGTGGCCGGCTGCCAGCATGTGGCGCCCCACCACCTGGCACACCAGGAACGTGCCCTTGAGGTTCACGTCGACGGTCTTGTCCCAGGCCTCGAGGGAGAGGTCCTCGGCGGGCGCGAGCATGACGATCCCCGCGCTGTTGACCAGGATGTCGATCCCTCCGAACGCCGCGAGGACGTCGTCGACCGTCGCCGTCACCGATGCGGGATCGGCGACGTCGCAGGCGAACCCGCGGCTGTCGTTGCCGACCGCCGCCGCCGTGCCCGTCGCGGCGTCCCCGTTGAGGTCGACGACCGCCACCCGTGCGCCCTTGACGGCGAACGCGGACACGATCGCGGCGCCGATGCCCGACCCGCCACCGGTCACCATGGCCGTCTTGCCGTTCAGCGGGAAGTCCAGATCGACTGTGGGTTCGGTCATGTCAAGTGGTGTCCTTTCACTCGTCGGGGTGGAGCGCTCAATCGAGCACTGCGGCGGCGACCTCGGTGTCGGTCACCACACCGGACACCAGACCGGACCGCAGCACCGCGCGGGTCGCGGCGATCTTCTCGGCGCCGGCGCAGATCGCGACGACGGTGGGGATGGCCCGCAGGCCGGCCTCGGTGATTCCCATGCGGCGTTCGTCGAGCCCGGCCACTCGATTACCGTCCGCGTCCAGCAGCAGGCCGCATGTCTCGGCACGTACTCCGGCGCCGTACAGCGCTGCCGCTTCCTCCTCGGGCACCGACGTGTAGACCTGCGACGCCTCGGCGGTCCAGCCGCCCACGGACACGAGCGCACAGGTCACCCGGGCGTGGTTGGCGAAGGCGGCCTCGATGGGCGGGGTGCTCTTCAGACTGGCGGCGGTGCGCGCATCGGCGACGACGTACGGCGCATACAGCGGCCACGAGCGGCCCCCGGTGACCTCGCTGATGCGCCGGGTCAGGTCCGCGCCGTTGGACGTCAGGCCACCCGCCAGACCGGTCAGCTGGACGACGTCGCACTGGGGCAGCGCGTGCACATAGGGCGCGATCCGGGTCATGGTGCGGCCGCAGTCGATGCCGATCACGTCGCCCTCGCGCAGGATCGACTGCAGCAGGTCGGCCATCGCCTTCGCGACGGCCTCCACGCGGTCGGCGGTGTTCTTCGATTCCGCCGCAACGGCATACGCGTGCTGCAGCGAGTAGCGCTTCTGCAGCGCGGTCGACAGCTCCACGTCGATCGAGCCGGGATCGTGGATCGTGATCTCGACCATGCCGGATTCGAGGGCCTCCTCGAGGATGCGGGCCACCTTGAACCTCGACAACCCGAACTCTTCGGCGATCTCGACGCGGGTCCGCCCCTCGAGGTAGTAGCGGCGGGCGATCACGGCGCGCTGGAACAAACCGTCGGGTCCCATCACGCCCTCCCTCTCCCGTGGTTTCGAACTGCGCTCATATGAGCAGATCGGCTTGACATATGAGCATAGCTCAGAGAATGATCCACATCACAAGCAATCAAACGAGCGCCTCGTCACACAGACGAGCGCCACCGACCCGGAAGCGGAAGGCGACCGATGCAGCGTCAGGACGTCGAGTTGGCGACGCTCGCCGGCTCCGTCCTGTCCCGCGAGTCGGCCGCGGTCGCAGCGCTCGCCGGAACCGCGGAGGCGGGCATCGTCGAGGTCGCGCACCGCGTCCTGGCGATCCCGGGCAAGGTGGTGACGACGGGATCGGGGACCTCGGGCATCATGGCCGAGCGGCTCGCCCACCTGCTGTCGGTCTGCGGGACCCCCGCGGTGTACCTCCCGGCGATGGACGCCCTGCACGGCGCCATGGGCGCCATCACCGCATCCGATCTGGTGATCGCGATCAGCAAGACCGGCCGGTCGAGCGAGATGACGGACCTGGTGCACCGGCTGGTCGCGCGCGGTGTGGACGTCGTCGCGGTCACCGAGTGTCCGGGCTCCCCCTTCGCCGCGGCGGCCACGACGGTGACCGCGTTGCCGGCGACGGCGCGCGAGGCCGACCCCGGGGACATGATCGCGCTGGCCAGTACGTTGGCGGTCGGCGCGTGGGGAGACGCCCTCGCCGTGGTCGCGATGGCGTTGCGCGGGCACACACTGCACGACGTGGTCGACAGCCATCCCGCGGGCGGCGTCGGTCACCGCGGTCACCGGCCCGGCGACGAATCAGCCCCGGTGGTGCGGGTATGACTGCGAATCCTGTTGTGCTGGGGGTGGATTCGTCCACGCAGTCGTGCAAGGTGGAGGTTCGCGAACTGGCCACCGGACGGTTGCTGGCCCGCGCCGCCGCCCCGCACCCCGAGGCCTATCCGCCGGTCAGCGAGCAACATCCGCGCGCGTGGGTGGCCGCGTTCGTCACCGCAGCGCGCGAGGCGCTGGCCCGCTGTGCCGATCCGGTCGGAGTCCGCGCGATCGCCGTCGCCGCGCAGTGTCACGGGCTGGTGCTGCTCGACGAGCTGGGCGAGCCGGTGCGGCCCGCGAAGCTGTGGAACGACACCACCGGCGCGGGTGAACTGGCCCGGCTGGCGCAGTGGATCGGGTGGGACACCTGGCTGCACCGCATCGGGTCGACCCCCACGGCCGCGTTCACCATCGCGAAACTGGCCTGGATCGCCGAGCACGAACCCGCAGTGCTCGACCGTGCGGCCGCCGTCCTGCTGCCGCACGACTTCCTCACGTACTGGCTGACCGGAGAGGCGGTCACCGACCGCTCCGACGCCTCCGGCACCGGGTACTTCGATTCGGTTGCCGCAGAATGGATTCCGCAGTACCTGGACCTCGCGGCCGGGCCCAGGGACTGGGCGGCCCTGCTTCCCACGGTGCTGGAGCCGACCGAGCCGGCCGGCACCGTGCGGTCCGGCGCCCTCACCGAGCTCGGACTCGAGGGCGCCGACATCGTCGTCGCGCCCGGCGGCGGAGATCAGCACGCCGCGTATCTCGGCCTCGGCCTCGACGACGGTGACCAGTACTTCGGCATCGGCACCTCCGGCGTCATCGCCACCTCGTCCCGCGAACCCGTGTACGACCCGGCCGGGATGGTCGACGGGGTTTGCGATCTGACGGGTGGGTATCTCCCTCTCGTCAGCACACTCAACGCCGCGCGGGTCGGCGACATCGCGGCACGACTGCTCGGCACCGACCTCGCCGGGCTCGCGGATCTCGCGCTGTCCGCGGCCGGCACCGTCGGGCCGGTGCTGGTGCCGTTCCTCGACGGCGAACGCAAGCCGGACCGTCCGCACGCCCGCGGTGCGCTGGCCGACATCACCTCGCACACCACCCGCGCAGAGCTCGCCCGCGCCTTCGTCGAGGGCCCGCTGCTGTCCCTGATGACCGGCCGCGACCGGCTGGCGGACTGCGGGGTCCGGCTCGACGGCGCCGCGGTCGCCGTCGGCGGCGGCGCCAAATCTCCTGCGACCCTTGCGCTGCTGGCCGATCTCCTCGACGACGAGGTGCTCGTCCTCGACGCCGAGGAGGCGACGGCACGAGGGGTGTGTGTACAAGCGGCCGCGGTCGCGGGTGGCGCCGATGTCGCCGGGCTCGTCGACCTCGCCAAGGCGTGGCGGCCCGACGTGCGCCTGCGGGTCGGTCCGCGCGATCACGGCCGGGACCTCTCGGCGCTTCGGGGCCGGTGGGCCGAACTCGCCGCGTCACCCGTCCTGGATTCGGCGGTGCCGAGGTGATGCGCATCGAAGACGTTGCGCCGCTGCTCATCACGGCAGGGGCCGAATCGATGGTCGTGGGGCGGGCGCTGCTGACACCGGAGCAGGCTCGCCCATTGGAAAGGAGTGCCCTATGACGGCAACAGCCCAACCCACACCCGCCACCATGCGGGCCAGCGTGATGACGGGCGTCGGTGAGCTCCGGATCGAGGACCGACCGGTGCCGGCGCCCGGGGAGCACCAGGTGCTCGTGGAGGTCGCCGCCGTCGGCGTGTGCGGATCGGACGTGCACTACTACCGGCACGGGCGCATCGGTGACTTCGTCGTCGACGCACCGATGATCCTCGGGCACGAGATGTCCGGACGCATCGCCGCCGTCGGGCCGGGCGTGGACCCGCAACGGGTGGGCCAGCGGGTGGCGGTGGAACCGCAGCATCCGTGCCGGCGCTGCCCGCAATGCAAGGCGGGCCGGTACAACCTGTGCCCGCACATGGAGTTCTACGCCACCCCGCCCGTCGACGGCGCGTTCTGCCGGTACGTGCTGATCGACGACGACATGGCACACCCGGTGCCCGACTCGATCTCCGACGACGCCGCCGCTCTTCTCGAGCCGCTCTCGGTGGCGATCGCCACGATGCGCAAGGCGAACGTGCGGCCCGGCTCGTCCATCCTGATCGCGGGCGCGGGGCCGATCGGCGTGATCTGCGCGCAAGCGGCGCGCGCGTTCGGCGCGGCCCGGATCGTGGTCACCGACCTCGTTCCCTCGCGCCGCGACATGGCCCTGCGATTCGGTGCCACCGACGTGCTCGACCCGACGGCCGTCGACGTCTCGGCGATCGAGCCGGTCGACGCGTTCGTCGACGCCACCGGCGTGCCCGCGGCCGTGGTCAGCGGAATCAAGGCCGTCGGCCCCGCCGGACATGTCGTGCTCGTCGGCATGGGCGCCGACGAATACGCGTTGCCGGTCAGCCACATCGCGAACTTCGAGATCACCGTGACCGGCGTGTTCCGGTACACCGACACCTGGCCCGCCGCAATCCATCTGGTGGCCAGCGGCGCCGTCGACCTCGACGGGATGGTCACCGGTCGCTACGACCTCGAACACGTCGGCGAGGCGCTCGACAGCGATTCGGACCCGGCCAGCCTCAAGTCGATCGTGATGCCCTCATGACCGCACCGAAAGAAAAGCTGCTGCGGTGCAGCGACATTCACAAGAGCTTCGGCGGGGTGCCCGTGCTCGAGGGGATCAGCCTCGAGCTCGAACCCGGCACCGTCACCGCGCTGGCGGGCGAGAACGGGGCGGGCAAGTCGACGCTGATGAAGATCATCAGCGGGCAGTACAGCGCCGACCGCGGCACCGTCGCCGTCGGCGGCACCGCGCTCACCCACGGCAGCACCAGGGATGCGGTCAGGCACGGCGTCGCGATCGTGCCGCAGGAACTGGCCTCCATCGAGGACATGACGGTCTACGAGAACCTGTTCGTCGGGCGGGAACTCACGTTCGGGCCGTTCCTGAACCGGCGCGCGATGATCGACGAGGCGCGGGACGCGCTCGCCGTGTTCGGGGTCGACATCAACCCCTCGGCCAAGATGAGCAGCCTTCCGGTGGGCCTGCGCCAGATCGTGGAGATCGTCAAGGCCGCCCGCACCGGCGCACGGGTGGTGATGCTCGACGAGCCCACCTCCGCGATCTCCGAACGTGAGGTGGAGGGTCTCTACAAGGTGGTGCGCCAACTGCGCGAGCACGGCGTCGCGATGGTCTACACCACCCACAAGATGGCGGAGATCCGGGCCATCGCCGACCGGGTCGTCGTGCTGCGCGACGGCGGGCTGATCCTCGACAAGCCGATCGCCGACGTCTCCGACGACGACATCGTCACCGCGATGATCGGCCGGGAACTCGACGCGCTGTTCCCCGACCGTCCGACACCGGGCACCGAACCGGTGCTGACTGTGCGCAACCTGCAGGTCGAGGGCGCCTCGGGGCCGGTGTCGTTCACGGTCAATGCCGGCGAGATCGTCGGCCTGGCCGGGCTGGTCGGTGCCGGGCGCACCGAGTTGCTCGAGGCGATCTTCGGCGCCCGGACCACGACGTCGGGCGACGTCACGGTGCGCGGCAAGGTCGTCAAACGCAACAACCCCGCCGCGGCGATCAGTGCGGGTATGGCGATGGTGCCCGAGGACCGCAAGCTGTCGGGGGTGGTGCTGTCGATGAGCGTGCTGGACAACGGATCACTGCCGCGGCTGTCGTCGTTCTCGATCGCCGGCTGGCTGCGCGGGAAGGCCAGGAACAAGGCGGTGTCGGACGTGATGTCCTCGGTGCGCCTGAAGACGCGCGGGCTGAGTCAGGAAGTGGGCACGCTGTCGGGCGGCAACCAGCAGAAGGTGGTGCTGGCGCGCTGGCTCACCGGTGACGTCAACGTGCTGCTGCTCGATGAGCCGACGCGCGGCGTCGACGTCGGCGCCCGCAGCGAGATCTACCGCATCGTCACCGAATTCGCCGCGGGCGGCATGGCGGTGCTGATGGCGTCGTCGGACATGCCCGAGATCGTCGGACTGTCGCACCGCGCCTTCGTCATGCGCGGCGGCACGTTCGTCGGAGAACTCGACCGCGACGCGCTCGACCATCCCGAGGTCCAGGAATCGGTGTTCCGTCTGGCCACCGCGCTCGACGAGAAGCCAACGACCAAGCAGCAGGAGGCATCATGACCACCGACGTCGACACCAGCGCGCAGCCGCCCGGCCCGTCGGCTGCCCCGACCGTCGCCTCGCCGATCACCGGCGGGCCGGTGAAACTGTTTTCCCGGCAGTGGTTCTCGGGAATCCTGCTGCGCTACTCGATGGTGATCGTGGTCCTGCTGGTGATCGCGTACTTCAGCTATCGCAGCGCGCGCTTCTCCACCCCCGACAACCTGGTCACGATCCTCGTCGCCGCGGCCCCCTTCGCGCTCATCGCGCTGGGCCAGACGCTGGTCATCCTCACCGGGGGCATCGACCTGTCCGTCGGCAGCGTGATCGCGGTGTCGGCGATGGCGGCGGCGGCGACCGCCAAGGCCAATCCCGGCCAGGTCTGGATGACCGTGCTGGTCGCCATGGTGGTCGGGCTCGCGGTCGGCTGCCTGAACGGAATCCTGGTGTCGCGCATCAACGTTCCACCGTTCATCGCGACGTTGGGCACGCTGACGGCCGGCTCCGGCGCGGCCTACGTGATCGGCGGCGGCGCGCCCATCAACGGGCTGCCGCCCGAATTCGGCTCGATCGCCAACACGAAGATCCTGGGCCTGCAGATCCCGGTGCTGCTGATGATCGTGGGCATCATCGGGCTGGCCATCGTCATGAAGCGCACCACCTACGGCATGCGCGTCTACGCGGTGGGCGGCAACCGCAACGCCGCCGAGATCGCGGGCATCAACGCCAAGAACGTGTTGTTCAGCGTGTACGCGATCTCCGGTCTGCTCGCCGGGCTGTCGGGCGTCATGCTCGCCTCGCGCGTGATCTCGGGTCCGCCGAACCTGGGGCAGGGGTACGAACTCGACGCCATCGCCGCGGTCGTGATCGGCGGCGCGAGCCTGATGGGCGGGCGCGGCAGCATCTGGGGCACGGCCCTGGGCCTGTTCATGATCATGACGCTCAACAACGGCCTGGACATCCTCGTCGTGCCGGCCTACTGGCAGGACGTCATCAAGGGTGTCCTGATCGTCGCCGCGGTCGCGGTCGACGTGTGGTCCACCAGGAGGCGCACCTGACCTCAACCGGAGACGAGTCGTCGCAGCACCTTTCACCGTCGAAGCACGGCAACCGAAAAGAGAGAGAGAACCCATGAGATTGATGACCAAGATCGCGGCGATGGCCTCGGTGGGCGTGGTCGGGGTCGCGCTGACCGCGTGCGGTGCGGGCGACACCTCGGCCAACAAGGACACCAAGCGCATCGGTGTGTCGGTGTACGACATGAGCTCGTTCATCACCGCGGGCAAGGAGGGCATGGAGGCCTACGCCAAGGACAACAACATCGAACTTGTGTGGAACTCCGCCAATCTCGACGTGTCCACCCAGGCCAACCAGGTCGACTCGATGGTCAACCAGGGCGTCGACGCCATCATCGTGGTTCCCATCCAGGCGGATTCGCTCGGCCCGCAGGTCGCGACCGCCAAGTCGAAGGGCATCCCGCTGGTCGCGGTGAACGCGGCGCTGAACAATCCCGACGTGGCCGCCAGCGTGCAGCCCGACGACGTGGCCGCCGGCGAGCAGGAGATGCAGATGATGGCCGACCGCCTCGGCGGCAAGGGCAACATCGTCATCCTGCAGGGCCCCCTCGGGCAGTCCGGTGAGCTCGACCGCACCAAGGGCATCAACAACGTGCTGGCGAAGTACCCCGACATCAAGGTGCTGGCCAAGGACACGGCGAACTGGAAGCGCGACGAGGCCGTGAACAAGATGAAGAACTGGATCTCCGGCTTCGGGCCGCAGATCAACGCCGTCGTCTCCGAGAACGACGACATGGGCCTCGGTGCGCTGCAGGCGCTCAAGGAGTCCGGCCGCAACGACGTGCCGATCGTCGGCATCGACGGCATCGAGGACGGTCTGAACGCGGTGAAGAGCGGCGAGTTCATCGGCACCTCACTGCAGAACGGCACCGTCGAACTGTCCGCAGGTCTCGCCGTGGCGAACGCGCTCGCCAAGAAGGAGCAGGTGAACACGAAGCCGGTCTACGTCATGCCGGCGATCACCAAGGACAACGTCGACGTCGCGATCCAGCATGTGGTGACCGAGCGTAAGAAGTTCCTCGACGGGCTGTCCCAGCTGACCGCGCAGAACCTCAAGACGGGCGACATCGCCTACGAGGGGATCCCCGGCCAGAAGCAGCCCTGACGCAGCACCCCGCACGAAGGCCGGTCGCATCCCGCGGCCGGCCTTCGCCGTGTCGGAGGGGGCGGATTTTTGTCGGACCCCTCTGCGAGGATGGTGGCATGTCCTCGCCCGCAACATCTTTGGCTCACTGCGAGCGTCTCGAGGTGTTGTTCGGGGAGTTGGCCGAGCTGACCGGCCAGCGCAATGCGATCGACGGCCGCGTCGTGGAGATCGTGGCCGAGATCGACCGGGACGAACTGTGGGCCGCTGCGGGTGCACGGTCGGTGGCGGGGTTGGTCGCGTGGAAGGCCGGGATGTCACCGGCCAACGCGGAGGTGATCGCCACCGTGGCGCACCGGTCCGAGGAGTTCCCCCGCTGCACCGAAGGCCTTCGCGAGGGCCGGCTCTCCCTCGACCAGGTCGGCGCGATCGCCAAACGGGCCGCCGACGGCTCCGACGAGCACTACGCCGAGTTGGCCGCCTCGGCCACGGTGACCCAGCTGCGGTTCGCCCTCAAACTCGCCCCCAAGCCGAAACCCGAACCCAGGCCCGAACCCGAGGTGGAGCCGGAGCCTGACCACACACCGGAGCCGGTGCCGGCGCCGGAGCCCTCGATCAGCAAGTCCACCGACGGCGAGTGCACCACGTGGCGGATCACCCTGCCCGCACTGGAGGCCGCCAAGTTCGAGGCCGCGCTGGCCTCGCACCAGGACGCGCTGATCACCGACTGGAAGCGCGACCACGACACCGAGGCCGCCGACGGCTCGGGGCAGCGGCCACCCATGCCGAGCACCGCGGATGCGTTCCTGGCGCTGGTCGAGGCGAGCTGGGACGCCGAGGCCAGCCGCCGCCCGCACGGGCAGCACACCACCGTGGTCGCGCACCTCGACCTCGACAAGCCGGTGGCCGCCCTGCACCTGGGTCCGCTGCTCTCCGACGCCGACCGGCGATACCTGACCTGCGACGCCACCTGCGAGGTCTGGTTCGAACGCCACGGCCAGCCGATCGGCGCGGGCCGCACCACCCGCACCGTCAGCCGGCGGCTGCGCCGCGCCCTCGAACACCGCGACCGCACCTGCGCCGTGCCCGGCTGCGGGGCCACCCGCGGGCTGCACGCCCACCACATCCGGCACTGGGAAGACGGCGGCCCCACCGAGATGTCCAACCTGGTGCTGCTCTGCCCGTACCACCACCGGGCCCACCACCGCGGCCTGATCACCATCACCGGGCCCGCCGACAGCCTCGTCGTCACCGACGGCGCCGGCCGCGCCCTGAGCAGCGCATCGCTGGCCCGCACCCCGACCACACCGCCACCCGCGGTGGCACCCTACAAAGGCCCCACCGGCGAACGCGCCGACTGGTGGTGGTACGAACCCTTCCAACCCCCACCACCACCAAGCGCCAACTAGCGGCCTCCGGTCGCTTGCTGGCCGTACCCGGCGAGCAGGCGTCCGACGGCGGCGATCTCCTCGTCGTCCAGCACGCGCACGGGTGCCCCGCTGGCCATCGCCCGCAGCTGCACGTCACACACGTACTCGAGGTAGGGCACCAGGTTCAGCACCTTCGGCAGCGCCGTGCCGGCGAGCACCGCACCGTGGTTGCCCATCAGCGCTGCGGACCGATCGCGCAGGGCTGCGGTCACGTTGTCGGCCAGCTGCTGCGTGCCGAAGGTGGCGTACGGCGCGACCCGGATGCCGCCGCCGAACAACGCGGTGTAGTAGTGCGACGCCGGAACCTCGTCGACGACCGTCGACAGCGCGGTGGACGCCGGCGCGTGGGTGTGCACGACGGCCGAATGCTCCGACGACCGGTAGACCGCAAGGTGCAGCGCCAGCTCGCTGGACGGTGCCAGCGCGGCGTCGACGACGTTCCCGTCGAGATCGTGAATGCCGACGTCGGCCGCCGACATCGCCTCGTAGTCAACGCCGCTCGGTGAGATGACGACGACGTCGTCGACGCGGATCGACACGTTGCCCGCGGTGCCCACGACAAGGCCGGAGCGGCTGAGGAACCGGCAGGCGTCGACGACCTGCTGGCGTTCGGTGTGCAGTCTCATGGCTCGAGGATGTACTTCGACCCGCGGCCTGCGGCCATGTCCTCCAGGCTGGGCACCAGCGCCTCCAGCGGCCTGCGCTCGGTCACCAGCATCGACCCGTCGACCTTCCTGCTGGACAACAACTCCACCGCGGTGCGGACGTAGTTGGGGGTGTGGTGGAAGACGCCCTTGAGGGTGTACTCCTCGTAGTGCATCGCGCTCGAGTCGACGGAGAACGGGGCGCCCTTCGGCGTCCCGCCGAACAGCACCGCCGTCGCCCCGGGCCGCAGGGTGCGCACGGTCTGCTCCCACACCTGCGGCAGGCCGACCGCCTCGATACCGACGTCGGCGCCGCGGCCGTGCGGCGTGCGCCGCTTGATCACCGCCACGCGGTTCTCGAAGTCCGAGACCTCCGACAGGTCAACGGTTTCCACGGCGCCGGCCAGCAGCGCCTGCTGCAGCCGCCACGGCGACTGGTCGACGGAGATGACGTTCGCGCCGCGCAGCGTGGCGAGCCGCACGAACATCAGACCGATGGGGCCGGCCCCGTGCACCACGACGGTGTCGCCGAGTTCGATGCCGGTCTCGGCCATGCCGTGCACCACCGTCGCCAGCGGCTCGAGCGGTGCGGCGTCGGCGAAGTCGAGGTCGTCGGGCAGTTGGTAGGTGTTCCGCGCGACGATAGCGGCCGGAATGACGACCTCTTCGGCGAACGCTCCGTTGAGGAATTCGAGGTTCTCGCAGAGGCTTTCGCGGTTGCGGATGCACGCCCAGCAGTGCCCGCACGGCACCGTGTTGGCGGCGGTGACGCGGTCGCCGACGGCGAACCGGTCCACGCCGTCCCCGACGGCGGTGACCACGCCCGCGAACTCGTGACCGAAGCGCGAAGGCAGGGTCGGGAAGAGTTTCGGGTGGCCGCGGCGGAACGACTTGAGGTCCGTGCCGCACGTCGCGGCCGCGCGGACCTCGACCAGCACCTCCCCGGGTGCCGGCTCGGTCGATCTGACGTCCTCCAGCCGTAATTCGCCGGGGCCGTAGAACATCGCCGCTCTCATCGTTCTCCTCGCTTCTCGTCATTCAGTGGCAGGTCGTGCAGCGTGTGCAGCAGGTCGCGGGTCTGGGCGTAGACGCGCTCGTACACCGACCTCATTTGCCGGTAGGTGGCGGCGGCGTCCGGGTGCGGCGTCACAACGGTGTCCGTCCTGTTCACCGCCGATGCCGCGGCGGGCAGCGTGTCGTGTGCGCCTATCGCGGTCAAGGCGATCGCGGCCGCGCCGAGCGCGCTGACCTCCCCGGACGCGCACACTTCCAGCGGCCGGTCGAAGACGTCGGCGAGAATCTGTGTCCAGAGCGGACTTCGGGCGCCGCCGCCCATCGCACGGATCACCTCCACGCGGCCCCCGCGGGCACCCTCCAACCCGTCGAGTTGCAGGCGCAGTTCCAGCGCGATGCCCTCGAGGAGGGATCGGTAGAAGTGGGCCCGGGTGTGGCAGCCCTGCCAGCCCAGCGTCACGCCGGAGGCCTGGCCGTCCCAGTGCGGCGTCTGGGCGGCGTTCCAGTACGGCAGCGTGATCAGCTTCTCGGCGCCGGCAGGAAGCGCCGCGGCCTCGCGCTCGAGCCTCGGGTCGGGCGCCCCCGCGAGTTCGGGGTCGCCGAACTCCTGACGGAACCACGTCGACAGATAGGTGCCCGACGAGCTGAACGTCTCCACGGTGGACTGGCCGGGCATGGCCGAGATCATCGACCGGTACGCGCGCGCCGGAACATAGGACAGCGTCTCGCTGCCGATCACCACGGCGGTGCCGAGCACCAGGTAGGCGGCTCCCGGGTCGGTCACGTTCAGCCCGATGCCCGCGGCCTGACCGTCGCCGGTACCCGCGATCACGACGACGTCGCGACTCACACGCCAGTCGTCGGCGATCTCGGGGCGCAGCGGGCCGAGCGAGGCGCCGCTGGGCACGAGGTCGGGGAGTTGACGCCGCTGCAGGCCGGCGAGCTCGAGCAACTCGTCGCTGTAGTCGCCGGTGGTCTGGTCGATCAGGGCCAGCGGATCGACCGAGGCGGTGCTCGAGATCCAGCGCCCGGTCATGGCGTGCACCAGATACGAGTGCACATCGGCGATGCGGCGGCACCGGGCCATGGTGTCGGGCTCGCGATCGCGCAGCCAGAGCAGCTTGTACAGCCCGGGGGTGATGTCGGCGGGCTTGCCCGACAGCAGTTCGACGCGCTCGGTGCCGTAGGTCCGCACCTCGGAGGCGGCCCGGCCGTCCATCCACAGGATCGCCGGCCGGATCGGGGTCCCGCCCTCGTCGAGGCAGACGAAGCTCTCGCGCTGATGGGTGACGCAGACCGCGGCGACGGCGCGCGGGTCGGGAATCTCGTTGAGCGCGTTGCGGATCGCGGTATCGGTTGCGGTCCACCACTGGGATCCGTCCTGTTCGAACCAGTGCGGGGCCGGGCTGCGGGTCTCCAGTGCCCGGGTTCCGGTCCCGACCACCTTGCCGTCGGCGTCGACGACGATCGCCTTGGCGGCGGTCGTCGAGCAGTCGACCGCGATGACGAGAGGCGAAGTCACGGGCGCGGGCCTCCTTCGGATTCTGTTGCGCGCGCGGGTAGATCGGCGATGACGACGTTGGCTCCGCCGTCTTCGAGGCGTTGCCGCTCCTCGGGGTCGATGCCGGCGTCCACGACGACGGCGTCGAAGACCACCACGTCGCAGATTCGGTGGATGGCGCGGCGCGCGACCTTGGTGTGGTCGATGAGCAGTACGCACAACTCCGCGCTCTCCATGAACGCGCGCTTGAGTTCGGCGGCGGCACTGGAGGGATGGAAACACATGCCGCGCGACACGGCGGGCACGGACATGAACAGCACGTCGTAGTGCATGTCACGCAGCGCCCGCGTGGACTGCGGTCCGACGAACGAGGAGAACTCGGGCACGAAGTCCCCGCCGATGGCGTTGAGCCGCACCCGCGGATCCGCCGACAACTCGTTGATGGCGGGCAGGAAGTTGGTCACCACCGTCAGCGGTGCGTGCTGCAGCAGCCTCGGCAGCACGTGCAGGGCGGTGGTGCTGTCGTCGAGGGCGACGGCTGTCATGTCGACCCGGCCTGCCGCCCAGGCGAAGCCGGTGTTCGCCACCGCCTGCTTCTCGGCGAGGTTCAGGGCCTTGCGCAGCTCGATGTTGCGTTCGAACGCCTCGCTCGGCGGCGCCTCGGCACCGGAGCGCACCTTGCGCAGCATGCCCTTCTCGTGGAGATGGTCCAAATCGCGGTGGATCGTCATCACGCTCACCCCGAACTGATCGGCGAGTTCGTCGATGCGGGCCGTGCCCCTGGCTTTGACGAACTCGGCGATCTCGGCGCGACGATGCGCGTGCCCACTGGCCCGCTGCGGTGCCGACACTGACCGGCCTCCTTCGTTCGAGGCCCCGAACATATCACCGAAGATCGCAAAATAACACTAAACGTGTTATCTCGCGGTGGTCAGTCGCTCAGGTCGGCAGTCCGTAATCCATCGGCGCGCCGCGGCCCGCGGTCACGTGCTGGTCGGCGATGGCGGTCGCCACCGGGGTGCCGTCGCGGACGACGCCGACCACGACGACGTTCTGCCTGGGCGCGAAAGACGTTGCGGCATAAGGTGTTGCGACGGTACCCGGCCCGGTGATCTGCGTTGTGTCCGAGGTGATGCGGAACGTCATCACCTGGCCGTCGGCGCTCGCGGTGGTCAGCGAGTCCCGCGACACCGCGACCACCTGGCCCTGCCGCTGGATTTGCTGCACCGCGGGCGCCGGCGCCGAAGCCGCGGCGGAGTGCGGTTGCACGGACGCCGTGTGCGGCGCTCCGCCGCTCACCGCGAGGGCCCAGCCCGCGGCCGCGGCCGCGGCGAACATGGACACCGTCACCAGGCCGCGCCCGGTGGGTGCCACGCGGCCGGGGAGGCGGTGCCTGCCTGCGTGAGTCGTTGTCATGGTGGACAACGTCTACCCCTGTGCCGGGACCAGGAAACGTCAGCGCCAGGCGAACACCGGTTGCTCGAGTCCGTCCACGGCGTCGTGGCGCCCCTCCAGACCCAGCCACCTCAGCTGCAGCA
This sequence comes from Mycolicibacterium chubuense NBB4, assembly GCF_000266905.1. Next base: position 5,388,970 of record NC_018027.1, read on the forward strand.
GCACCGCCCCGGTCGGGGCGTGGATGAGGTCGTGTCCGAGCGGGAGCTGCACGACCGGGCGCGGACTCTCCGGGATGGAGATGAACCGGGGCGAGTCGTCGCGCTGGAGTTGGTGCAGCCCCACGCGGTACACCGCCACCACCTCCTCGGGTGCGGGCCGGGGGTCCAACCGTCCCCCTCCCCAGACCACCACCGGTGTGATGACGTAGCCCGATCGGGTCGGATAGTCGTCGAGCAGGCCCAGCACGGCCGACTCCGGAAGGTCGACGCCCACCTCTTCGTCGAGTTCGCGCAGCGCGGCGTCGACGGCCGTCTCGCCGGGATCCAGCCGCCCTCCGGGCAAGGCCCACTGCGCCGAGTGAGTGGACAGCCGAGACGCCCTGCGGCACAACAGGAACGCGGCACCGCCGGAGACGTTGACCATGCGGCCGTCGAGATCCTCGGGCATCGGGCGTCCCGCGATCCAGTCGTCGACGGGCGCCGGGTCCACCCGGTCCTCGCCCACCACGGAGTCGACGAGCACGACGGCGACGGCCGCGTGGCGCTTCGTCGGATCACTCACCGTGCGGCGGTCGTGACCGGCCAGGTGCTCCTGGACGCGGGCCCGCAGGCCGTCGTCGTACGGGATCGTCACCGCTCGAGCGTATGCGGTCAGTATTTGCCGATGACCAGCGCGACGTTGTGCCCGCCGAAACCCATGGTGTTCGACACCGCGTAGCGGTAGTCGCCGCGGCGGGCCTCACCGGTCACGACGTCGAGGTCGATCTCGGGATCGAGGTGGCGCAGGTTCAGCGTCGGCGGCACGACACCGTCCCGGACCGTCTGCACGGTGACCACGGCCTCGACGGCGCCGGAGGCGCCCATCGTGTGGCCGAGGGCGGCCTTGGGTGCGGTGACGGCGGGCTGGTGCGTGCCGAACGCCTTGCGGATGGCGCACGCTTCTGCGGCATCGCCGATGATCGTCCCCGCCGCGTGGGCGTTGATGTGGTCGACGTCCGGCGGCGTCAGGCCGGCGAGGTCGAGCGCGCGGGTGATCGCGGAGGCCGCCATCTCGCCGCTCGGGTCGGGCTCGATCAGATCGTGCGCATCGGCGTTGGTGGCCACGCCCATCAACCGCGCGAGGATCGTGGCGCCCCGCGCCGTGGCGTGCTCCTCGGACTCCACCAGCAGCAGCGCGCCGCCCTCCCCGAACACCATGCCGTCGCGATCCCTGTCGAAGGGCCGACAGGCTCCCTCCGGGTCGGCGTCGTTGGTCGACAGCAGGCCCATGTTGTTGAACGCGACGATGGGCAGCGGTTCGATCCTCGATTCCACCCCGCCACAGATCGCGACGTCGGCCTCCCCGAGAGCGATCAGCCGCCACGCCTCGGCGATCGCCGAGGCGCCGGACGCGTCGGCGGTGGTCGGTGCGATGACGCCGGCCTTCGCCTTCCGTTCCAGGCCGACCGCGGCGGCGGGCGCGTTGGGCATGTGCATCTGCACCGCGAGCGGCGATATCGCGCGCAGACCCCGGGCCTTGAACTCCTCATACCCCGTCCACAGGTCGAGGGTGCTGCCGAAGGCGTGGCTGACCGACACGAGCAGACGCCTGGTGTCGACCTCGGGGGCGCCCGCGGCGTCCCACAGCCGCCGGCTGAGCACCAGGGCCATTTTCTGCATGTAGGACAACCGGCGGATCTCGACACGGCTCAACTGGGCGTCGAAGTCCTCCTTGACCCGCCCGCCGATGTGCGCCGGCAGGTCGAACCGGTCGCCCAGGTAGTCGCCGAGCGACTCGATCCCGCTCTCACCCGCGCGCAGCGCCGACCACGTCCCTTCGGCGTCGGTCGCCAACGCAGTGGTGGAAGCCACCGCGGTCACCACGACCGCCGGCCGCTGAACAGCCCCCGATGTCGCCACGTCCGATCCCCCTCGTTCCCTTCTCGAGATCCTGCACCGTGTACAGAAAGTCTGTATCCGGCACCTCGGTCATCGTCAAGATAGAACGTCCCGAAAGCTCGCGAGACGACGAACCCCCACGGGGGGCCTCCGGTACCCCGGCGTCGTCCCGACAAACGCGCCGAGCCGGCGCGGGAACTCTGTCCCACGCCGGCCCGGTGAACGATGTGTCAGCTGATGCCGACGACCTCCTGCGCGATGGCGGCCAGCCGCGTCTGCGCGGCCGAGACCACGCGCTGGCGGTTCTTGTGCGCCTCCTCGTAGGCGATGATCACGCGGATGTCCGCCGGATCCGTCAGGTCCTTGGCCGCGGCCGCGGCCTCGTTGACGTTCAGCTCGTCGTAGTCGGCGATCGGCAGCTCGCCCGCCTCCAGGACGCCGGTGGCGCCGCGAGCAGCGTGGATCGCGTCGGCGGCATCCTCGGCGCCCTGTTCCCGCGTGATGCGCTCGGCGGTCTCCAGCGCGGAGTTGCGTGCCCCCGCCAGCGCCTTGCCGGCGATCTCGCCGGTACGCGAGCCGCGCTCGGCCAGGTCGCTCAGGGTGGGCCGCACCGACCGGACCGCCTCCGCGGCGCGCTCGACGCCGCGGGTCGACCAGGTGAACGGCAGATTCATCAGCTTGACGGCCAGCCCGGCGGCAGCCTGCACCGGCGTGCGGCGCAGCGCTGCGGGACCGCCGAGAGCGTCCTCGGCGAGCACGGTCGTCAGCCACTCGACCGTGGCGGTGTGCGCGGTGATCAGCCGGGTGGCGAGGTCCTCGACGTCGCGCTCCTTGGCGGCGACCGCCAGAGCCTTGATGTAGCGCGCGCGGTCCAGCAGTTGGCCCTCGAGGGCGAGGTCCCCGAGCAGGGCCTCGTCGAACGGTTCGGCCTGCTCGGTGAGCGCCTTGACCGCGGCGGCGGCGCGACCCAGGAAGGGTCCGATGACGTCCGGGAAGCCTCCGAGGTCTCGGATGGCCTTCTCGATCGCGATGGCACGCGTGCGGGCGTTCTCGGCGTTCTCGGTCAGCTCGCGCCGCACGGCGTCGGTGCGGGCCTGCGTGATGCGGGTCTCCGCTACCTGGATCTCGGTGTGGGTGAGGTCCAGAACCGTGCGAAGCTGCGCGATCAGGGTCGTGGTGTCGTTGGTGGTAGCCGCTGTGGCCATGGGTGATTCACTCCTTCGAATGAGACTCGGCGTAAGTACTGAGCGGCACTTCTTGCGCCTGACGGTCGGTTACCCGTTGGGCCGCGATGCGATGGGCGGAATACCGCGATGTGAGAAAGGCGGCAATCGACGGCGATCGGGTGTAGTAACCCGCGGTCAGTGGGTACCGGCCTGCGCCGGTGGACCGCTCGATGGGCCCGTTTGGCCAGGCGGGAGCGGGGTATTGAAGCGCTCGTGATGCCGACGCTCGTCCAACCCGCGCTGCCCGAACCCCGAGGCCCCATCTCGCTGTCGGTGGTGGAACTGCTGGCCGAGCGTGCGCAGCTGCGGTACGTGACCCGGGTGGAGACGTCCCTTGGTGACGCCGATCCGGCGGGACTGGACCTGCAGCTGGCTCTCTACCTGTGCTACGAACTGCACTACCGCGGGTTCGCCGATGTCGACGCGGGCTGGGAGTGGAATCCCGGGCTGCTCTACCTGCGCGGACGCCTGGAGGACCTGTTCCTGCAGGACGTGCGTCGCGAAGTCGGCGAGATCGAGCCCGACGCCAGCGCCCTCGACGAACTCGACAAGCTCTGCATCGAACCCGTCGACGGCGCCGGGCCGTCGTATTTCCTGCGCGACGAGGGCACGTGGGAGCAGATGCGGGAGTACTTCGCGCACCGATCCCTCTACCACCTCAAGGAGGGTGATCCCCACGCGTGGGCGATCCCGCGCCTGACCGGGCAGGCGAAGGCGTCGTTCGTCGCCGTCGAGTTCGACGAGTTCGGCGGGGGCAAGGGTGCGCGGCTGCACCAGCAGCTGTTCGCCGATCTGATGGCCGCCGCCGGCCTGGACACCACCTACCTCGGCTATCTGGCCGACGCGACCGCCGAGTCGCTGGCGGTCGTCAACCTGATGTCGATGTTCGGGCTGCACCGCCGACTGCGCGGCTCGGCCGTCGGCCACTTCGCCGCCACCGAGGTCACGTCCCCGCCCGGCTCACGCCGGATGGTGCAGGCCCTCGAGCGCCTCGGTGCGCCCGAGGAGTGCTGCGCCTTCTATCGGGAGCACATCGTGGCGGATGCGGTCCACGAACAGGTGGTGCGCACCGACGTCGTCGGTGATCTGGTGGCGCGCGAACCCGATCTCGATCGCGACGTGGTCTTCGGCATCCGCGCCTTCGACGCGGTGGAGAACCGGCTGGCCGATCACCTCATGGCGTGCTGGCGCGCCGGCGTGCCGTCACTGCGACGCGCTCTGAACTGACCCCTGGTCGGTCCGGACGCGGCGCCGATGGCTGGTGTCGCACAGCGGATAGGCCTTGGACCGGCGGCAGGCGCAGACGGCGACCATGAACCGGTCCGACTCGACCGTGCTGCCGTCGGGGAGCTCGATACACACCGGTCCCTCCACCATCACGGGCCCGCCGGGAACGACGCGCACCAGGCGTGGCGGTTGGTCGCTCATGGGGCGTCCGCACGCACCACGATGAGCCGCTCCACCCGGCTGCCGGGTGCCAGCAGACCGGCCTGCATCAGCCACCTGGCGCGGGCAGACATCACCGGCCCGAACGGAATGAGCTGCTGCGCGATCACTTCCGCGCGCATACCGTTGGCGCGCAGGGCGCTCAAGGTGCGCTTGACGTCGGAACACTCCGAGTGCACGACCAACATGGTCCCCCCCTCGTCCAGCAGAAGCGGCGCCGCCGCGCACAGCGGATCGAGCACCAGCCGTCCGTCGGCGCCGGCGTTCCACGCCTGAGCGGGACCCGCACCGATCGGGATCGACCCGGTGTCGTCGACCGGAGCCTGAGGGACGTAGGGAGGATTGGCCACGACCAGGTCGAACGGCGCGAATTCGATTGCCCTGGCCCAGGATCCGCGATGGACGGACACCTCGACGCCGGCGGCGAGTGCGCTCTCCCGCGCGTGGTTGACGGCCTTGGGGCAGATGTCGAAGGCGGTGACTTCGGCCGCGCCGGCGGCGGCTGCTGCGACCGCGACGACACCGCTGCCGGTGCACAGATCGGCGACCCGCGCGCCGGGCACCAGCCCGGCTTCGGTCATCGCACTGATGAGCAGGTGCGAGTCCTCCTGTGGCGGGTAGACATCGACCGGACGCACAGGCGCGCCGAAATCGGTGTATGCGGTCGTCACATGTGCTCCTCGTCGAGAGAATGCGCGACGCGGGTTCGACGTCGCCTCCCCTTGATGCCCCCTACACCGGGGGCCAAACCACCGAAACCGGCCGGACGTGCGACTCTGCGCTTCGGCACCGGCCGGTTTGTGCGCCTCCACGGCGGGAACCCGACCCCGGAACCGAACCGACATCGAGGAAGAGGTACTCGTCATGGCGATCTGCGCCACCTGCGGTAACGACTACGACAAGGCCTTCACGGTCACCTGGCCGGACGGCCGGTCGGCGACGTTCGACAGCGTGGAGTGCGCGGCGATGCAGCTGGCGCCGGAGTGCGGGCACTGCGGGTGCCGCATCCTCGGGCACGGTATCGAGACCGACGACGGCATGTTCTGCTGCGCACACTGTGCCCGCAAGGACACCAACGCCGACGTCAACGACCGCTATCCGGTGCCCGCCGGGGCCTGAGGGCCGACCTCAGAGCCGGCCGACGGCGTACGCCGCCCCCTGGTTGGTCAGCCCGTCGACCGCGTAGAGGGCGTGCGCCAGATTCGGTCCGCCGTCCGCGCCCCCCGAACAGACGCCGTCGCCGGGGACGCAGAGCTGCAGCGTCTTGTCCGCGAACCGGGGGCCGATGGTGATCGCCGGCGCGCCGTACTTGCTCAGCAGCGGGCCCGACGGCGTCCCGAAGAGCACGACGGCCGCCACGTGATCGGTGGCCTGCGCCGGCAACGGCGGCGGCACGTCGAGCGCCGCGTACCCATTGGGCACCGAACCCGACGTGACGAAACCCGACACGGCCGCACCCTGCGAGTAACCGCCGAGCACGAGCTTGGTGTCGGGACAGTTGGCCGCCATCGCCTCGACGTGGTTCGCCTCGTCTCGGATCCCGTCGACGACGGTCCTCGCGAATGCCGCGCCGCCGCCGAAATCGTTGGACGCCGGGTAGTTCACCGCGTAGACGCCGACCGAGCGCGGGGCGGCCTGGGCCCGGACCGCGTCGACGAACGCCTGCCCCGTCGCGCCGACCCCGGGCGGTTCGCTGGTGCCGCGCGCGAACACCACCTCGACGTCGGGACACGGCTGCGCCGACGCCCGGGGAGGTGCACCGAGTGCACCCGCCACTGCCATTCCGCCGACGGCGGCCGACACGGCCACCGCCGCCGCACCCGCCCGGACCGTGCGTCGAATCCTCATGCTGCAATCCCCTTCTCGCGCGACGTGCCGCGGAAGCGGCTCAGCCGAGCGATACCCGGGGACTCGGTAGCCGAATCATGGGTCACGAGCCCCTGCCCGAAACACGCTGCGGCATCGGGATCACTCGGTGATTCCGGCCGCCCGGTCGAGTTGCTGCAACAGGTCATGCGCCGCGAGCTCGATGGCCTTGTGCCGCCACTCCGACGCCCGGTAGACGCAGGCGATCAGACCCGTGCGGTGCACGCGACGGAAATCGCCGTAGACGAAGGCGTACCGCGCCTTGGTCTGGTCCTTCGCGCCGGCGGTCAGTCCGAGATGCCAGCGGGCGTAGTCCTCCCACCCGTGATTCTCGAGATAGGCGTTCTGCGCTTCGGCGCGGGGTTGCACCTCTCCCCAGTCGCTGTCGAGCACGTACTGGCGCGTCTCGATGAGCTCGCGCGCCCGGGCGACGGCCTCGTCGTTGAGCTCGTACTTCGCCATCGCCTCATTATCGTCGCCGCCACGCCCGATCCGGCCTGGGCGGGCGTGTCCGTTACGGTCGAGCGATGTCCAACGTTTCCCCCAACGACCCCGTCTCCGACATCGCCCCCGGCGACATCGTCGTGATCGATCGCGGCGCCGGCGACCGCCCGTACAAGGTGGTGCACAAGGAGCCCAGCGACGCCGGGTTCCTGATCACGTTCTCCGAGGACGACACCGAGACGTTCCAGTTGGACCTACCGGCCGACAAGCGCGTCGCCCGCTCGCTCGAGTCGAAATGGGAGTCGGAGCAGAGCCCGACGCCTCACACCGAGGCGGGCCCGCACGACTCCTGACGGCGCCGGCGTCAGGGTTCGACGGTCGCCGAGCGGGTAACCGCCAGGCACGCGATACCGCGACCACGAAAGGACGCCAGCATGCCGAATGAACTCCAGGGTCGGCGCATCGCCTTCCTGGCAGCCGACGGAGTCGAGAAGGTGGAACTCGAGCAGCCGCGCGAAGCCGTCGAAAACGCCGGCGGCCGAGCGGAATTGCTCTCGCTGGAGGGCGGCGAGATCGACGCCCGCAATCACGACCTGGAACCGGCGGGGACCATCCCGGTCGACCGCGTCGTCGCCGATGCGCGCGTCGACGAGTACGACGGACTCGTCGTGCCCGGCGGCACCGTCAACGCCGACAAGCTCAGGCTCGACGAATCCGCGGTCGCCTTCGTCGGCGACTTCGTCCGCTCCGGCAAGCCCGTCGCGGTGATCTGCCACGGACCCTGGACCCTCGTCGAGGCCGGCGTGGTCAAGGACCGCACCCTGACGTCGTACCCCAGCCTGCGGACCGACCTGCGCAACGCGGGGGCGACCGTCGTCGATCAAGAGGTCTGCATCGACGGCAACCTGATCACGAGCCGTTCTCCCAAGGACCTGCCAGCGTTCTGCCAGGCAATCGTCGACCAGTTCGCGAACACCCCGGCGCACACCTGATCCCGCATTGCCTGCCTCCGTCAGGGCTGGCCCCGCGACGTTTTCGGGCGGAGAATCTGTTCACGTGCGCTGTGTATAACGGGTGGTTAACGGGAAGCGACCCGGGGGCGAACAGCGGCGGACAGACGCGAGGAGCGTGGCGATGAATCCGATGAAATCGGCCTTCCGGGGCGTAGCAAGAGTGGCCGACGCCACCGCCGCGGCCGCGGGAGCGGTCGGCGGCGCAGCCATCAACGGGGTGGTCGGCGGGCTGCAGGGCGCGGCCAACGGTGCCCGCTCGGGGTTGACCAGCGGCAGTCACTCGTCGGCGGCCGCGGCGCTGACCCTCGGCGTGATCGGAGCCGCCGGCCTGGTGGAGTGGCCGGTACTCGTCACCGTCGGCGGTACGGTACTGGTCCTCCATCAGCTCAGCCAGCGCTCCGGCCACGACGATCACGCGGTGGTGGTGTCCAGCAACGGATCTGGCGCGGCGCCACGCAAGAGTGCGCCGCGACCGAGAGCCACCGCGCGCAAACCCGCGAAGACCGCGCGCAAGTCCGCGGCTCCGCGGCGCACCACCTCTCAGTGAGGTCCCTGCTCGCGCGTCTGGTCTCGGGGGCGACCGGCGTCGCCTCGGCTCCTGTCCGGCTCACCACGTCGGTCCTTCGCGAGTTCGACGAAGCCCTGCCCGCCCCCGCGTTGCGATCCGGTGTCCTGGCCGCCGCCAGAGAGATGGTCGGCGGCGCCCCCAGCAGACGATGCTGGCGCACCGAAGACCGCTGCTGGATCGAGGTTCGCGGTCTGGAGGCGCAGGCCGGTGCGGCACTCGGCGAGGCACTCGTCCGATCGCTGCGCGCCGTACCCGGCGTCCGCTCCGCCCGGATCAACGGCGCGGTGTCGCGCGTCGTCGTCTCGGTGGAGCCGGCCGGACCGTCGCTGGACGAGCTGTGCGGCATCGTCGCCGACGTCGAAGCACGCATCGGCGCGGACGACGCCGCCGGAACACGGGGCCCGGCTCGCGACCTGCCGGGCGACGCCGTGGAACTGGGCGGCCTGCTGATCGCGACGGCGGCCAACGGCGTCGGCATGTGCGCCGCCGCAGCCGGCCGGATCATGTTGTGGCCCACCATGCCTGCCGGTGTCATCGCGGCCGTGACCGCCGTGGACTACCAGCCCGCGCTTCGCTCGGTCCTGGAGAGGCGGCTGGGCGGCACCGCCACCAACACCGCCCTGTCGGTGGCCGCGGCGTCCGTCTACGCGATCACCCAGGCGCCGGCCTCCCTGGCCGTCGAGTTCCTCAGACATGCGAGTCAACTCGGGGAGCGCACCGCCGCGGCGGCGGCCTGGCAGCGGCACGAGCCCGCACTGGCCGGCCGCGGCGCCGTCCCCGTCCCCGTCCGGCCGCCGACGCGGCCGCGTCCGATGCCACCGGGGCCGGTGGAGCGGCACGCCGATCGCAGCAGCGCCGCGCAGGGCGTCGCCGCCGCCTCCGTCGGGTTCCTCAGCCGCGACCTCAACGCGGCGGCGACCGCCGCCGTCGTCACCGCGCCGAAGGCAGCACGCAATGCGCGCGAGGGGTTTGCCTCGACGCTGGGCCGCGGGCTGGCCGACCGCCACGACGTCCTTCCGCTGCGCCCGGATGCGCTGCGCCGGCTCGACCGCATCGACGCCGTGGTCGTCGATCCACGGGTCCTTCTGACCAAGCGGCTGCGGGTCAGCCGGCTGCGGTCGGTGTCCGACCGCGACCGCGAGGAAGCCTGGAATTGGGCGCGGGCCCAGGTCCGCAGCGGGGTGCTGGACGCGGGATGGCATCGAACCCCGCTCTCCCGCAACGGACATCGCAACGGACACCCCGTCGCGGAAGTGCTCGTGACGCACGCCCACGAGCCGGCGGCGGCCGGCGTGATCGCCGAGATCCGCCGGGCCGAGGTCGACGCGGTGTCGGTGGCGAGCGACGAACTCGGTGACCTGCGGCCCTCGTTCGACGACCTGCACCCCGTTGAGGAGTCGATCGACGCCGCGCTCGAGGCCGCCGTGCTGGCACTGCAGGCCGACGGGCGCACCGTCGCCGTGCTGTCCGGCTCCGCCGCCCGCGCGCTCGCGGCCGCGGACCTGGCGATCGGCGTGTACGCCGACGACGCCGCCCCGCCGTGGCAGGCCGACCTGCTGGTCTCGGATCTCGACGCGGCCTGGCGCATCATGCACGCCCTTCCCGCGGCCAAGCGCGCGAGCCAGCGTGGTGTCGAGTTGTCCACGAGCGCAACCTTTCTCGGTGCCCTGCTGATGATCCCCGGGGTTCGCGGACTCGGTCCGGGACCGGTCACGGCGGGCGCCGCAGCCGGACTGGCCACCGGCGTATGGCTCGCGCGCACCGTCTTCGACGACGAGCCGCCCGCCCCGGCGCCGGCCGAGGAATGGCACGCCATGTCCGTCGACGAGGTGCGCCAAGCCCTTCCGCAGCCGACCCACCACATGCCCCCGTCCCGCTCCCGGCTGGCCGCCTCGGCAGGCGCCTCGGCCGCCGTCGTGGGCAACGCCGCCGGATCCACGCTGCGGTTGATGGGTGAGATCGGGGCCTCCGTACGCGACGAGCTCTCCGACCCGTTGACCCCGGTGCTCGCCGTGGGCTCGGCGGCCAGTGCGCTGCTCGGCTCTCCGATCGACGCGATCCTCGTCGGGTCGGTGCTCACCGGCAACGCGATCCTCGCGGCCTCGCAGCAGGTCCGCGCCGAACGCCTGCTGCGGCGACTGCTCGCGGTGCAGGTCCCTCCCGCCAGGCGCGTGACCGACGACGGCCACGACAGCGTGGACGCGGCGCAGCTGGTTCCCGGTGACCTGATCGAGGTGCGCTCGGGTGAGGTGATCCCCGCCGACTGCCGCATCGTCGAGGCGGTCGACCTCGAGGTCGACGAGTCGGCCCTGACCGGTGAATCTCTGCCCGTCGCAAAGCAATCCGGTGCCACACCCGGCGCCGCCGTCGCCGAGCGCAGCTGCATGCTGTACGCGACGACCACCGTCGTGGCCGGCACCGCGGTGGCGGTGGTGACCACCGTGGGAGCGCAGACGCAGGCACGGCGGGCCGCAGAGGTGACGCCGGCGTCGAGTTCGGCGGTCGGGCTGGCCGCGCAGCTGCGCGAACTGACCAACCGGGCGCTGCCGATCAGCCTGGCCGGTGGCGCGCTCGTCAGCGGCCTGAGCCTGCTGCGGCTGGTGCCGCTGCGTCAGGCCGTCGCCAGTGGTGTCGCCGTGGCCGTTGCTGCGGTCCCCGAAGGCCTTCCGCTGGTGGCGACGCTGGCGCAGCAGGCCTCCGCGCGGCGGCTCTCGGCGGCCGGGGCGCTGGTCCGCACGCCGAAGTCCGTCGAGGCGCTGGGCCGCGTCGACGTGGTGTGCTTCGACAAGACCGGAACGCTGAGCGAGAACCGGCTGCGGGTGTCCCGGGTGCGCAGCGCCGAAGGCTTCACCGACGACGAGGTCCTCACGATCGCGGCCCAGGCGACGCCGGTCAAGAACGGCACCCGCCACGAACACGCCACCGACGCCGCCGTGGTCGCCGCCGCGCCCGCCGGGGCGGAGTTGGACGGCGCGGTGGTCCACCTGCCGTTCCGCTCCGGCCGGTCGTTCAGCGCCTCGCTCGTCGGCACCGAGATCGTCCTCAAGGGCGCGCCCGAGGTCATCATCGCCGCGTGCGCCGACGGGCAGCCGGCTCCGGAGCCGACGATCCGCGCGATGGCCGAGGCCGGCCTGCGCGTGATCGCGGTGGCGCGCCGAAGCGTCAGCACCGCCGAGGCGGACGCGGTGCGCCGCGGCGACGAGATCTTCGCCGAACTGTGCGGCCGGGACCTGCGCATGGTGGGGCTGTTGGGTATCTCCGACACTCCGCGGGAGGCGTCGGCCGGGGTGCTGGCCGCGCTGCAGCGCCAGGACATCGGGGTCCGGCTCGTCACCGGGGACCACCCCGTGACCGCCGCCGCGATCGCCACCGAGCTCGGGCTGCCGGTGACCGTCGACCAGGTCATCAGCGGCTCGGACTGGGAGCAGCTGTCCCGGCGGGACCAGGAGAGAACCGTGCGCCAGAAGGTCGTCTTCGCGCGCATGACGCCCGAACACAAGGTCCAGGTGGTGCAGACACTGGAACGCACTGGGCTGGTGTGCGCGATGGTCGGCGACGGCGCCAACGACGCCGCGGCCATCCGGTCGGCCACGGTCGGCATCGGGGTGGCTGCGCACGGCAGCGACCCGGCCCGCACGGCCGCCGACGTGATGCTGCTCGACGGCAGGATCGGCGCACTGCTCGACGCGGTCGACGAGGGCCGCCAGCTGTGGCGGCGCGTGCAGTCCGCGGTGTCGGTGCTGCTGGGCGGCAACGCCGGTGAGGTCGCGTTCGCGATCGTCGGCTCGGCACTGACCGGCCGCTCGCCGCTCAACACCCGGCAGCTGCTGCTGGTGAACATGATGACCGACGCCCTGCCCGCGGCGGCGCTGGCCGTCAGCCCGGCGACCGGCTCGGCCGCCGGCGCGGGACGCGGACCGGATCAGGCCGCGCTGTGGCGCACGGTCGCGATCCGCGGCGCCACCACCGCGGTCGCTGCGACGTCGGCGTGGTTCATGGCAGGCTTCGTTCTGCAACCGCGCCGGGCTTCCACCGTCGCGCTCGTGGCGCTGGTGTCCACCCAACTCGGGCAGACCCTGATCGACTCGCACAGCCCGCTGGTGGTCTCCACCGCGGTGGGGTCACTGGTCACGCTCGGCACCCTCATCAGCATCCCGGGGGTGAGCCAGCTGCTGGGCTGTACGCCGCTGGGGCCGGTCGGCTGGACGCAGGCGCTGGGCACCGCCGGGGTGGCCACGGCGGCGGCCGTCGTGGCTCCTCGCGTGGTGAACCGGTTTCATTCGTCGATGACGACGACACCGAGTCGCCACAACGCGGCGTACATTTCGCGCAGTGGTATCGAGATGACACGAGTGACGACGGAGACAGGGTCCGAGGAGGCGGTGACACCGGAAGTGGACACGCCCTCCACGGTCCAGATGGCCGACGTCTAGAAGACCAACACGCCATGACCGAAAGGCAACAAATGGCCGAATCCTCCCGGCGGACAACGCAGCGAGATGCGGTCCGCAGAGTTCGCGAAGCGCACGCGTTCGCCGTCGACCTGCCGGTGATCGGGCGCGTACCGCTGCCCCGGCCCGAGCAGCTGGCGTTCTACGGCGCACTGGGCGTGCTGGCGGCGGTGGAGATCATCGAGTGGCCCGTCGCGCTGGTTCTGGCCACCGGACACCTCCTGGTGCAGGACGAGCACAACCGCGTCGTCGAGGAGATCGGCGAGGCGCTGTCGGAGGCTTAACGCGGTGCGGCGTAGGTGATGACCAGGACGTCGCGCCAGGCCGGCCGGGCCGGGTCGAGCGGCCGGATCGGGGACACGCCGTGCAGCGTGCGGCGGTCGTCGCCCAACAGCATCGTGCCCGGAGTCGCCAGCGTCGTCGTCAGGAACCGAGTGCCGTCGAGGGTGTAGACCGAACTCTGCCCTCCCGCCGCGTTGTGCCGCCCGACGAGCAGTGAGGTCACCAGCGTCACGCCGTCGCGGTGCACACCCTCGGGGGTCGGCTCCCCCTCGCCGCCCGCGGCCGCCAGCACGCGGAACGGTGTCACCTTCACGTGCCATCGCGGCGAGTCGGCGAGCGCCACCGCCACCCGGCCCAGCAGCGACAGCAGGCCCGCCAGGACGGGGTCCTGGGCGAAAGCCGTTGTCAGCGGCTCGAAGTGGCGCGGCATGTCGATGTAGAGGGGGTTGGAGTCCTCGGGCTGGACGAAGTGCTCGTGGGCCATGGGCGTCGTCGTCGCGCCTGAGGCGTCGTAGGAGAACTGCCCGTACCGGCGCATGCGGCAGGTGCCCAGCCGGGCCGCGTAGGTGTCGACGGCCAGATCGTCCCAGTGCCGGGCGAATCGGCGCCACTGCGGCGGGCCGGCGCCGAGGTGCGCGGACAGGTCGCCGGCGGAGAGCACGCACGCCCCCGATGAGTGCAGCGTGCGCGTCACCGCGGTCACCACATCCTCCATTGCGCCTCCCATCATCACTCATCGCCAGGGGTCGCCTGATGCGAATGAAAGACGTTGCCGCTGGTCGGGTTCAACCGGTCGCCAGCGGATCCGCGGGCCTTCATCGCCGGGGCTGCCAGGCGTACAACAGCGCCGTTGCGCGCCCGGTCTTACTGGACGCCCCGGTGATCAGGACCGTGCGCGTCGGTGCCTGTGGAGCCATGTTCCGGCGCTACCCGCCCCGGTCGCGGTCAAACAACCGTAATGTCGGCGAGGTGTCGGTCCGTGAGCTCGTCGTGCTGGGCACCGCGAGCCAGGTGCCGACGCGCCGCCGCAACCACAACGGATACCTACTGCGTTGGGACGCTGAGGGATTGCTGTTCGATCCCGGCGAGGGCACCCAACGGCAGCTGCTGCTGGCCGGCGTGCCGGCCTCCGCGGTGACCCGGCTGTGCCTGACCCACTTCCACGGCGATCACTGCCTCGGTGTGCCGGGGATCCTGCAGCGACTGTCCCTCGACGGCGTCCGCCGGCCCGTGGAGGCGTACTACCCCGCCTCCGGAGCGGAGTTCTTCGCGCGCCTGCGGCACGCCAGCGTCTTTCACGATGTGACCGATGTGCGGGAGAACCCGGTTGCCGGCGACGGATGCGTCGCCTCGGGCGTCTTCGGTGAGCTGCAGGCGCGCCGGCTCGACCATCCGGTCGAGGCGTTCGGCTACCGGCTCGCCGAGCCCGACGGCCGGCAGTTCGTCCGCGAACGGCTCGACCACTTCGGCGTCCACGGCCCCGCGGTCGGCGAGTTGCAGCGCACCGGCTCCGTCGGCGTCGGCGACCGAACGGTCCGGGTAGACGACGTCACCCGACCGCGGCGCGGCCAGCGCTTCGCGTTCATCATGGACACCCGGCTCTGCGACGCCGTGTACGCGCTGGCCGACGGCGCCGACCTCGCGGTGATCGAGGCGACGTTCCTCGACGAGGACCGTGCACTGGCGCGCGACTACGGGCACCTGACCGCCGGCCAAGCGGCGCGGGTGGCCCAGGAGTGCGGGGTGCGCCGGCTCGTGCTCACCCACTTCTCCCAGCGCTACCCCGACGGCTCGCGGCATCGCGACGAGGCCGCCGCGGCGTTCGCCGGGGATCTCGTCGTCGCCGAGGACCTGCAACGCGTTCGGGTGCCGAGGCGCTGCTGATTTTTCGTCCCGGCACGGCGGTGATCCGCGGCCGCGTGACGTCGCGATCCGAGCCCCTGTCAGCCGAGCAGCGCGTGAGCGTGGTCGTCATCACGCACCAACCGCTGCGCAGGGAGGACGTGCAGCTCAACGGCCCCGCACGCAAGTACGTGTCGTGACTCAGGAGTCGCCGTGACCGCCCCCGCGAGGTCGGAAGGGCGATTCGGATCTGCGAGTCCGGGTAGTCGTTCCGCCAGATGGCAACGATCGAACGAAGAAGGTGCACACCATGAGTCACGTCGAGGTCGATGAACAGCTGTGGGAGGAGTTCCATCGCGTCGTCAACATGACCTCGAGGGAGCTCGCCGACTGGCTGCGGGTTCGCTCGGCGGACGAGGAGTCCGAAGAATTTCCCGACCATGCCGGCACCGAGACCGGCCGCCACGTGCTCGCCATCCTGGGCAAGCGCAAGGTCGATCTCACCGACGACGACGAGCGGGTGATGCGCAACGTGGTCGCGCGCATCCACTCCGAACGGCGGGCCGACCTCGAGCCGACCGCCGGGCAGGACCACTGGCGGCATCGGCTGATGACGCTGGGACACGATCCACTGAAAGCGGGGCGATGATGGAACGCGGCAGCTCGAAGCACGGTCCGCGCGAGGACGAGGCACTCAAGGACCAGTTGCGCGGCACACTGCAGGGCAACCGGTCCTCCCGGGCCGAGGAGTGGCGGGATCCGGAGCCGCCCGCCGATGACGATCCGGACGTGCCGACGGCGGGCCCGACCAACCGCTAGCGGCCCTTCCCCGCGCCGAGTGCACGGTCTCTGACGTTTTCGACGCGGATTCCGTCAGAAGTCGTGCACTCGGTGGCTGCGCTTTCGGCTAGCTCGGCCGGGGCCTGCCCGTGAGGTCCCGGATGGTGTGGATCTCGCCGTCGCGGTACGGCTGCCCACCGGGGACGAGCAGGTCGTGGAACCACTCCGCGACCGGCCCGGTCTGGGGGTGCTCCCAGGTATCCCAGGGAAGGTAGGTCTGCGTCTTGCCCGCGACCAACCCCCAGGAGAACGCGCTGACGTTGTGGCGTTTGGTGATCGGCAGGATTCCCTCGACCGTGCAGTCCAGCGTCCGCGCCATGTACTCGGTGCACATCACCGGCCGTCCCATCGGCGCGAGCTCGTTGATGCGGGCCTCGAACTCGGCGGGCGGGGCGTAGCTGTGGAACGTGATGACGTCGGAGTTGTCGAGCTGGATGCCGGCGATCTCGCTGCGCCGCGCCGGGTCGCCCCAGATGCCGTCCCACACGCCGCTCGTCAGCGGCTGAGACGGGTTGACCGACCTCGCCCACCGGAACACCTCGGGCAGCAGCGCTGCGACGACCTGGTCTTTGTCCTTGCGCTCGACGTCGCGGTAGGCGTTGGCCGGGTTGTCCGGCTCGTTCCACAGATCCCAGCCCAGCACCCGGTCGTCGCCGCGGAACCGGGTCAGCACCCCGACGACGTAGTCGTGCATGACGAGCCGGTACCGCCGGTCGCCCAGGTTGTCGGCGCCGGGGCTCTGGACCCACCTCGAGTTGTGCACGCCCGGCCGGGGTTCAGGCTGGCGACCGAGCCGCGGGTGCGGATCCCAACACGAGTCGAACAGCACGAAGAGCGGCCTGATCTCGTGGCGCGCGGCGATGTCGACGAACTGCCCGAGTCTGCGCAGGAACCCGACGTGGTCCTGGATCCAGAGCTGATCGTGCAGGAAGACCCGAACCGCGTTGAGCCCGATGTCGTGCGCCAGCCGCAGTTCGGCGTCGATCCGTCGCGGGTCGAAGGTGCCGGGCTGGAACATCTCGAGCTGGTTGACCGCGTTCGACGTGATGAAGTTCGCACCGACGAGCCACCCCTGCTGCTGATACCAGCGGCCGGCGCGATCGGCCGACCACCGGTCCACCTCGGCGGAGGCGACGGGGGTGCGGGACAGGGTCGCACCGGCGGTGACGAGCACCGGCAGCTTGAGCGCCGTGCGACGCCGCATGATGCGGCCGTCTTTTCCGGCAGCAACGTACGCAGGGTTGCCAGACACAGTGCAATCCTTCGGACTTGTCGATCGGGAGTCGGTCACCCGTCGCTGTCGGGCCGGCCACGCGCGGCGCACACGACGGAGGGGCTTTTCAGTACCGCGCCGCTTCCGGGGTAGCCATCTCGGACCGCTTTTGAAACTCGCCCCGGGCGCCCGTTCCGGTATCCGGATGCACGGGGCGGCGATGCACCGGCGTCGATCAGCAGGTGAGAGATCCGCGAGAGATCGGACACTGCCGGGAGGGAGGCAGATCACACATCGGGCGCGTCGGATCGACACGGCGCACGAAGATTCCGAGCGACGGGCGTGGCGCCGCACGGAAAACGGGCGGCGCGCAGGACGCGCCGCCCGTCATCGGGGTTCAGATCTCAGGCCGGCCCTCCCCGCCCGGGAGGATGACCAGCCGCATCGGTGGCTATCCGCAGCGGTTGCGGAAGTCGACGGAGGGCTGGCGGATGGAGCGTAGCGCGTCGCCCACGTCGGGGTGAGCGCCGATGTAGTCCTCGACGGCCGTGCGCATCTCGTCGCGCGACTTGCCCTTCAGGCCGGTGAAGAAGTCGTTGACCTCGGGATGGGTGAACAGGTAGGCCGACGTCGCGGCGGTGACACCGGTCATGACGCCGGCCAGATCCGCCGCGGTGCAGTTGGGCGGCGGCGGCGGTGGCGGTTCGGCCGCCGCGGTCGCCGCGACGCCCAGCGCAACCGCCGGGGCGGCCAGCACGGCGAGCAGGAATCGGGTGGTGGACGTCATGGTGCTCCTCCTGTGTGTCGGTGACGCGACGGTGCGTTCGGTGTTCTCAGCGACGGCCGGGATTCCAGACGATGGACAGGCCGCCGTCGTTTCCGCAGAGCCAGTCGGTGTCGCAGGGGTAGGGCCACGCCGGCCCGGTGTCGAGCGTTCCGGGTCCCTGACCGGTGTTGCTGCCGCGGACGGTGCCCTGCGAGCAGACGGTGGTTCCCGCCGAGCTCACGCACTCGGCGCCGGCAGGTGCGGCCACCGCGACGGCCACGCCTGCCCAGGTCACGGGAAGTGCCAGGGCGACGGCGACGCCCCGGCTAGACACAGCCGCTCACGGTGACTCGGCGCCCGACGCTGCCGCAGACACTGATGTTCGGCGGTGGCGGGGGCGGCGGCGGGGGCGCGGCGTAGTCCTCGGGCAGCGGCGCATAGGCCGCCGGCGGCGGCACCCAGGGCGCGATCGCATCGGCGACGTTCCCGCAGCCGCTCACCGACACGAACCGGCCGCCCACGCTGCCGCAGACATCTGCGGACGCCGACGGGGGCGGGGCGAACACCACCAGCCCGGCCACGGCGGCGCACGCGTTCGCCAGCAGGAGCACTCGACGCGGCTTCATCAGGTCATGCACTGATCCCACACGGCGATTCTGACGCTGTCGTCAGGGCGCGTCTCGACTTTGGACCACACTGGCCGAGATTTCGGTGATGGACGCCGTCGCGTGCGTCAGGTCAGGGCGCGGGCGACCTCGCCGTAGCGCTCGACCCGCTCGGGATCAGCCAGGGAGTTGTACAGCACAAGCCGTGACGCCACCCCCTCGTAGGTCGCCCGCAGAGCGTCGGCGAGGCCGTCCCACGTCGACTCGGTGGCGAATGCCGCGATGTGGTCGTCGGTGATCTGGGCGACCATCCCGGCGAAGTCCCCGGCCTTCTGCTTCTCCCGCAGCCGCGCCGTCGTGCCCTCGAAACCCGCCTCGTCCCAGATGAACGCATAGTTCGGCGTGCTGCCGTAGAAGCCCAGGCTGGCCCGCACGAGCTCTCGCTCCCGGTCCCGCTCGGCGTCGCTGTCGCCGACGATCGTCAGGACCGGGACGATCACGGCGATCTCGGATGCGGAGCGTCCCGCCTTGGCGGCACCCTCGGCGATGCTGGGCACGACGTGACGGGCCAGGTAGCCCGGCTCCCCGATGGGGTGCACGTGCACCCCGTCGGCGACCTCGCCGGCCATGCGCAGCATCCACGGGTTCACCGCGGCGATGTCCACGCAGGGATCCGGCGCGTCGATCGGCCCGGGGCTCCACTGCGGAGTGATGAAGTCGAGGTCGTAGAAATCACCGTGGTGATCCAGCGTCCCGGACCGGAAGGCGGCGAAACACGCCTTGACGGCGCGCACGTAGTCCCGCAGCCGTGGACCGGGACGCTCGAACGAGGAGCCGTAGCGGCGCACCACATGGGTACGCACCTGTGTCCCCAGACCGAGCCGGAAGCGCCCGGCCGTCGCTTCGGCCAGCTCCCATGCCGTCGCGGCGGTGACGAAGGGACTGCGCGGGAAGGCCACGGCCACACCGGTGGACAACTCCAGGCCGGGCGCGGCCTGGGACGCGACAGCCGCGTTGAGATACGCGGTCCGGCCGGTCTCGGTGAACAGCAGACCGGAGAACCCGGCGGCGGCCACCCGGCGTGCGAGATCACCGGTCCGGCTCAGGGGCTGTGGAGTCGTCATCGCGTCGACGTGCATCCCGTGCAGCGTAGAACGTTTGAGGTTGACCCGTCCGCACCCGGGTATGCGCGCTACTCGTCGTCGGCGTCGGGCAGACCTTCGGGCGGCGGTGTCGAGTAGGCCGGGTTCGCCGGCGGAACCTCGGGCTGCTGCTCCCCGGTTCCGGACGAGTCCTGCTGCGGGCCGGAGTCATTGGCGGTCATCACCGGTCCATACCCGCTCGGCGGCCGGTTAGTCCTGAATCCGGCCAGGAACCTCTGCACGCCGCTGGCCAGCGACCGCGGGACGCGGTCGGGATCCATCAGGATGTTCTCCGCCAGCGGGCCGGCCTCTCCGGCGATGGTCTCGCGGGTGAACAGACGCAGCGTCCTGCCGTCGCGGTGCAGCGCCCGAACGGCACCGAGCACGGAACCGCACCGACTCAGCGCCTCGTCGAGATCGGACGCGGACACCCCGAGATGCTCGGCCACCAGAGCGTTGCGCAGGCAGATGATCGTGGCGCGCACGTCTGCTGCGCCCCGAGCGTCGCCGACCGCCTCGATCGCCACGTCGCACTCGCTGTCGAATCCCATGGACCGGTTGTTGAGGTTGGAGGATCCGATCCGCAGCAACCGGTCGTCGATCACCATGACCTTGGAGTGGACGTAGATCGGCGTGCCCTCGTCAGTGACGGGCCAGAAGACCCCCAACCGGTCGTATTCGTCGGCGGCCCAGAGCAATCCGAGCAGCGCGTGCCGCGCGGTGTCCATCGACGTGCGTTCCAGCGGACTCTCGGAGCTGCGGGGCAGGATGACGACGATCTCCGGACCGTCCGGTTCCTGCAGGCGCGCGGCCAGCGCTTCGGCGATCGGCCGGGAGGCCAGGTACTGGTTCTCCAGGTAGATCGTCTGGCGGGCCGCGGCGATGGCGGCGAGATTGAGCGCCTCCACTTCGCGGGCTTCGCTGCCCGGCGGCAGCGCGGGCTGCGTGCGCGCGATGCCCACCGCGACGTCCCGCAGCGCGGGCGTCAGGCTGCCCGGCCACAGGTTGGGCCCGGGCTCCACCGGTGCGAGGAACTGTCCGGTGGCGGTGCGCCACCGATTGCGGGCCAGTTCAGCCAGCGCACGGGCGGCAGCACCGTCGACGGCGGTGGCGACCTCGTGACGCGGGCCGTAGGTGCGCCCGGCGGTCCGGCGCAGCCGGCCGTCGTCCGGGTGCTCGGAGGTGTCCCAGCGGTCCACGGTGAGGTCGATACCGCCGCAGAACGCCACCCCGTCGTCGACCACCACGATCTTCTGATGGTGCACCGCGCCGGTGGGGTGTGCTCCGTCGACGGCGAATTCCAGTCGCTCGCTGCTCAATCGGTTGACCAGCGCCACCGGGATCACGCCCCGCCAGAGGGTCTGCAGTCCCGGCACCAGACCGAGATTCGCCTTCAGCACGCAGATCTCGAGGCGCTCGCGGCGGCGCACCAGCCAGCGCAGGAACGCGCCGAACTGGTTGGGGCCGGCCAGCTTCTTCCCGCCGCGCTCGAACGTCATCCGGGTGTCGAAGTCCCAGCCGATGAGGATGATCCGCCGCTGCGCGCGCAACATGGCCGCCTTGACGTGGGCGAAGTAGTCGGCGGCGTCGACGATGTAGGCGAAACGCGCGGCCTCTTCGACGCGCCAGCAGGTGTGGCCCGGAGTCAGCAGTGGGCGGTCGCCGCCTGACATAGGGCTGTGTCTACCACATCAGTCCCGGGTCAATTCCTCGGCGATGACGGCGACGAACGCGTCGACGTCGGCGTCGGTGGTGTCCCACGCGGTCATCCAGCGGACCTCGCCGCGGGCGCGGTTCCAGTCGTAGAACCGCACCCGCTCCCGGATCCGGTCGGCCGCGCCGGTGGGCAGCGTCGCGAAGATCGCGTTCGCGGGGCTGTCCTGGGTGAAGGCGAGGCCCGGCAGCATGCCGCGGGCCACGCCGTCCTCGAGCCGGGACCGCAGCCGCTGCGTCATCGCGTTGGCGTGCGCCGCGCTGCGCAGCCCGAGGTCGTCGTCGAACAGCGCGAGCAACTGCGCCGAGGCGAACCGCATCTTGCTCGACAGCTGCATCGTCATCTTGCGCAGGTACACCAGTCCGGTGACCCGCTCGGGCGCGAGCACGACGACCGCTTCGGCGCCCAGGCATCCGTTCTTCGTCCCACCGAGGCTGACGACGTCCACACCCGCATCGGCGGTGAAC
Source organism: Mycolicibacterium chubuense NBB4 (assembly GCF_000266905.1). Next base: position 5,410,733 of record NC_018027.1, read on the forward strand.
GCACCGAAGGGCACACCGAGGGCGGCCGCCGCGTTCCACAGCCGGGCGCCGTCCATGTGCACGGCCATACCGTGTGCGTGGGCGAACTCCGCGATGGCCGACACCTCGGCCGGGGTGTACAGCGTGCCCATCTCGGTGGTCTGCGTGATGCTCACGGCGAGGGGCTGCGCGCGGTGCTCGTCGCCCCACCCCCAGGCTTCCCGTGCGATCAGCTCCGGGGTGAGCTTGCCGTCGGGAGTGGGCACGGTCAGCAGCTTGATGCCGGTCATCCGTTCCGGCGCACCCGCTTCGTCGGTGTTGATGTGCGCCGTGGCCGCCGCGACGACGGCGCCCCAGCGCGGCAGCACACCGGTCAGCGCGACGACGTTCGCGCCGGTCCCGTTGAACACGGGATAGGTCTCGGCGGCCGGACCGAAGTGCTCGCGGACCACCTGCTGCAGCCGCGCGGTGTAGACGTCGTCGCCGTAGGCCACCTCGTGCCCGCCGTTGGCGGTGGCCAGCGCGGCGAGCACCTCCGGATGCGCGCCGGCGTAGTTGTCGCTGGCGAAGGTGCGCCGGGCCGGGTCGTGCAACGAGAAGACAGTCACGGTCCGATCCTCGCACCGCGCCCAGACCTCAGTCCGCGGGCACGATGCTGGAGACGACCAGTTGCAGGTAGGGCCGGTAGAGGTCGACGCCGTCGAGGTGGCTGGCCAGGGTGACGCCGTCGTTGACCGCGAGGATGACGCGGGCCAGCGACTCGGCGGGCATGGTCAGCACCGCGCCGAGGCGCGCGACCTCCTTGCCGATGAACTCGCCGAGCGAGGCCACCGTCTCGAGCCGCTGGGCGGCGAGCCGCTCGCGGGCCTGTGGATTGCGCAGCAGATACAGCGTGAGCTCGTAGTTCAGCGCGGCCCGCAGCGGGTCGCTGCCGGCGTCGCGCCACCGGCGGGCGAGCTCGTCGACGTCGAGATCGGTGATCCGGCGCAGCGACTGGATGACCTCGCTGAAGATCTCCAGGAACCGTTGTCGCTGGCGGTCGATCACCGCGAGGAACAGCTCCTCCTTCGCGCCGAAGTGCGAGTAGATGGCGCCGCGGGTGTACCCCGCCGCATCGGCGATGTCCTCGAGCGCGGCGCCCGTGAGGCCCTTGCGCGCGAATGTCTCCTCGGCGGCGTCCAGCAGCAGGTTGCGCGTGTGCTCGAGCCGCCGCTGCCTGGTCCACCGTTCCGGCACCGGCACATCCTCCCACACCGCGGCGTCCCGACGTCTGGTCACGGTTGCCCCGATACCGAAAGATCCACTGCCGCAGTCTCATCGACGAGTCCGGCCATGGGGCCGGTGAGCCAGAACGATTCCTCCCCCGCGGCGGGGCCGCCGAGATCGGCAGCGGCCAGCGCATGGGTCTTGAACGCCCGCGCGGCGCTGCTGAGGCGGTGCTGGATGTGGCGCCCCGGCCCGCCCGTGCCGGGCTCCGGTTCGCTGCCGGACAGCACGAGGCTCAGGGCGCCACCGGGCGCTTCGTCCGACGGGTGGCGCAGAGCAACCCCCAGGATCGACAGCGCCCGCGTCTGCGACGCCGTGGGCACCGCGACGGTGACGGTCCAACCCTGGCGCACCCGGTCGCAGAGCCAGCCGCCGGCACCGCCGACCACCTCCTCCGCCGATGACGCCCGAAGGTCCAGTCGCACAAGCATTTCGGCTCCTTGTCCGCCCGGCGGCCGGCTGCCGGCCGTGGGCACCCACTGTGATGACGACCACTTTAATACATACTTGTATATGTTCTGCATGCGTGTATATGGTGACTGGCGTCACACGGAACAGGGCCGGCACCCGACCGGCGAGGAGGCTGTCATGACGCAAACGACTCGACCCGGGCACTGGGTGGAGCCCGACTCCGGCATCGGCCTGGGGCTCGAAGACATCGGCCCGGGCACCTACAACATGAACATCGCTACCGACCGCTACACCTCGCGCGACTACGCCGCGCGCGAGCGTGAGCGCATCTGGATGCGGGCCTGGCAGATCGCCGGCCGGGTCGACGAACTGCCGAAGGTCGGTGACTGGAAGCAGTACAAGATCCTGGATCAGTCCTTCGTGATCGTCCGCGGCAAGGACGAGAAGCTCCGCGGATTCGTCAACGCATGCCGGCACCGCGGCAACATTCTGTGCAACGCGCGCACGGGCAACGCCAAGCGCGGCTTCCTCTGTCAGTACCACCTGTGGTCCTACAACCTGGAGGGCACGCTGCGCGGCGTACTGCGCGAGGAGCTCGCCGGCCAGGTCGACAAGACGCAGAACTCGCTGTTGGAGGTGTCGGTCGACACGTTCGGCGGGTTCATCTTCCTCAATCCCGATCCGGACGCGCAGCCGCTGAGTGAGTACCTGGGACCCGAGGTCGTCGACCTGCTCGCGCCGTACCAGCTCGACCGGATGGTCACCGTGATGGATGTCCGGGAAGCGGTGGACTGCAACTGGAAAGTGGTGATGGACGCCTTCGAGGAGGGCTACCACATCAACGGTATCCACCCGCAGCTGCTCACCGTGCTGGCGATCGACCCGGCGACGTCGCGGTACCAGTTCTTCGACCGGCACAGCGTCGCCGTGGCGCCGTTCGAGGTGAAGGGCGCCAGCACGGAGAAGCAGATCGAGGGGATCCTGAACCTGCCGGACACCTTCCCCTCGACGGTCGCGGTCATCCCCCGCTTCCAGGAGCTCGTCGCCCAGTACCACCGCGAGGACGGCTCCGTGGAATTCCCCGACGGCATCACCGCGCGCAAGCTGCTGCAGCACGCCACCCGCGACACGCTGACCGGCATGGGTCTGGACGTCAGCGGACTCACCGACGACCAGATGAGCGACAACCAGGGCTGGGTGCTGTTCCCGAACTACTTCATGACCGTGCGCGCCGGTGAGTGCCACGTGATCATGGCCGTGCCGCACCCGGACGGCGACCCCAACCGCTGCATCTGGCACGTCAGCAGCTACATGTACCTGCCGGCCGAGCACGCCGACGCGTTCCGGGTCGGGCTCACCGAGGTCGACGAGCCCGGCAGCTACAAGTATTTCGAAGCGCTGCAACAGGATTACGAGCAGATGCCGCGTCAGCAGCTCGGCCTGCGCAACAACCGACTCGACCACATGTCCCTGGTGCGCGAGGAAGTGGTCATCGCCCACTACCACTCCGTGGTGGACCGGTACCTGGCCGGCGAACTGTAGAGGAGCACGGCGTGACATCGACACAGAGTGTGGAACAGGTCATCGAGGGCTACAGCGGCCGCGCCCGCATCGTGCTGGAGTACAGCGTCGTCACCAAGCGGCTCGTGGACGCGGCGAAGGAGCCGGGATTCTCGAAGGACGGCTGGGCTCCGCTGGCCGAGTTGGTCGACGTCGAGAACTTCGACCGGGTCGGTCCGTTCAAGGAGGTCATGACGTGGTCGGACTACGTCGACTTCCTGACCAACTGGGCGACGTCCTCGGAGTGGGAGTGCTCCTTCAAACGCGTCACCGAGGTGAACGGCACGGTCTTTCTCGAGCTCGAGGAACGAAGCCGCATCGGTGATTTCAGCAATGCCGTGAACTCGGTGTCGGTCTATGAGTTCGGCGACGACGACCGGATCCGCCACATCGACGTCTACCTGCAGATGGAACCGCCGCAGCCGGAGATGCTGAAGAGCCTCGAGGGGATCGACCTCGGCGCGCCCGAGGGATAGCCGACCGCCGAGCGCACGGATCGACGTTCGACGCCCTCGCCGGGCGGCGCGTTGGTACGGTGAAGCCACCTAAATATACGGTGTCGGCGATTAGTTGGTCCGGAGGTGGCAGCCGCAGTGACGACGAGCTGCGAGGGCAAGGTGGCCCTCGTGACGGGCACCAGCCGCGGGTTGGGCAAGGCGATCGCCCAGCGGTTGGCCGCATCCGGCGCGACGGTCGCGCTGACCGCACGCACCGCCGAACCCGACCCGCGATACACCGGCTCGCTGCACGAGACGCTGGCCGAGATCACCGGGCAGGGCGGGTCCGCGGTGGCGGTGGCGGCCGACCTGTCCCGGCCCGACGAACGCGAGCGGATGTTCGCGGAGGTGGTCGAGCAGGTGGGCGCCCCCGACATCCTGGTCAACAACGCGGCCGTGACCTTCCTGCGGCCGCTCGACACGTTCCCCGACAAGCGGGTTCGGCTGATGTTCGAGATGCACCTGATGGCGCCGCTGCATCTGGCCCAGCTGGCGGTTCCGGCGATGCGCGAACGCGGCCGCGGGTGGATCCTCAACGTCACGTCCGTCGCAGCAGACCTGCCCGACGGGCCGCCGTTCTCCGACTTCGACACCAGTGCCGGGTTCGGCATCTACGGCGCGGCCAAGGCCGCCTTGAACCGATTGACGAAAAGCCTTGCGGCGGAACTGTTCGCCGACGGCATCGCCGTCAACGCCGCGGCGCCCTCCCGTCCCGTCGCGACGCCGGGGGCGGGCACGCTGGACCTCGCGAAGACCGACACCGAGGACATCGAGCTGATCACGCACACCGCGTTCACGCTGTGCACGGGCGACCCGACGACGATGACCGGCCGGATCGCGCACACACAGCCGTTCCTCCGCGAGATCGGATGGCCGTCCTGAGCACAGCCGTGCCACAGGACCTGCGCGAGCGCCTGGCGCGGGCGGGCGTCACGGACGTGCGGCCCATGCCCGGCGGCGCCTCGAGCCTCACCTACCGCGGCATGCTCGACGCCCGGCCGGTGGTCGTCAAGGTCGCACCGCAGGGCGTGGCCCCGGTCGGGCACCGCGACGTGCTCCGGCAGGCCCGGATGCTGCGCGCGCTGGGCCCGACGACGGTGCCGGTGCCGGGCGTCGCGCTGGAGGATCCGGGGGAACCACCGGCCCGGCCCCCGCTGTTCGCGATGTCGCTTCTCGAGGGGGACTGCGTGGAGCCCCTGTTCGACGTCGGTACCGAACTTCCGCCCGCAGAGACGGTCGCCACCCGATTTCACTCCGCGGCAACCGTGTTGGCCCGTCTGCACCGGGTGGACACCGTGGAGGCCGGTGTGGCCGGTGAGCCCGTCGTGAGCCCGCGCGACGAAATCGACCGCTGGTCACGCGCGTTGCAGACGGTCGATCCCGCGCTGGCGCCGGGATGGCGCAGCGTGCAGACGCTGCTGGAATCCTCGGTCCCCGCGCCGATGCCTCCGGTGATCGTGCACGGCGACTTCCGCCTCGGCAATCTGCTCGTCCGCGGCACCGAGGTCACCGGCGTGATCGACTGGGAGATCTGGTCGCTCAGCGATCCGCGCATCGACCTCGGCTGGTTCCTCGTCAACTGCGATCCGATGACGTACCGGCGGACCGGCGCGCCGGTGCCCGCGGCAGCAGACCTCATCGCGACCTACCGCGACCAGTCCGGGGCCGAGCCCCGAGACCTGGGCTGGTTCCAGGCCCTGGCGTGCTTCAAGTCCGCCGCGACGTGGTCGCTGATCGTCAAACACAACCGGCGCCGGACGGTACCCGACCCGGGAGTCGAGGCGATGGCGGGTGCGCTGCCCGGGCTGCTGGACCGCGCCCGGCACTTCACCGCGGCAGCACGCCGCGCAGAAAGAGGTCGACCGCGTACGTGAGATGCCGCCGCTCGTCCTTGCGGCTGCGGTAGATGCCGAAGTCGGCGAGACGGGCGGGGAATCCCTCCACCATCGCCAGGAAGTGCTCGGCGACCAGCTCGACGTCGTCGACCACGGCGGTGCCGGCGTCGACGTGGCGCGCCAGCAGGTCCATCACCTGGCGCTGTCGGCTGGCCCATTCGAATGACTGTGCACTGGAGGCGAATTCGGGGAAGCGGTGTGCTTCGCCGCGGGCGATGCGATGCAGCCTCACCATGTCCGGATCGAGCGCGCGGCGCAGCGCACCCCGGCCGATCGCCATCAGCGCCGACCGCAGGTCGCCGCCGTCGATCTCGGGGATCGTGTCGTTCTCGACCGCCCGGGTGAACGCCCAGGGGATGGCGTCGAGGAACACCGACCGCTTGTCCGGATACCGCGCGTAGAGGGTCCGCTTCGTGATCCCCGCGGCTTCGGCGATCGCCTCCATCGTCGTCGCGTCGTAGCCCTTCTCCAGGAAGGTCGCGACGGCCGCCTCCCGCACCTGGTGGCGCAGCGCGGCCGACTCGGCCTGTGTCGGTCGCCCCCTGCGGGTCCGCACCGGCCGAGCCTGCTCAGTCACGGGATCTCCTCGTCAGGTGCGGGGAATGCCCGCGAGCCGGTCGGCGAACTTCCGCTCGGCGGCCTCCCGTAACCGCAGCAGGTGCTCGGACGGAAAGGCGTCGGGCGCCGGCTCGACATTCTTGAGCAGCAGCCGCGCCAACGTCACCTTGTGCACCTCGGTCGGGCCGTCGGCCAGGCCCAGCACGAACGACTCCGTCAGGTACTGCACGAACGGCATCTCGTGGGAGGTGCCCAGCGAGCCGTGGATCTGCAGGGCCCGGGCAGCCACGTCGTGCAGCACCTTCTGCATCATCGCCTTGACCGCCGAGATGTCGGCGCGCACCGCCTTGTAGTCGTTGTATCGATCGATCTTCCAGGCGGTCTGCAGGGTGAGCAGCCGGAACGCCTCGATCTCCATCCAGGAGTCGGCGATCATCTCCTGCACCATCTGCTTGTCGGCCAGCACCGATCCCTGGGTGTGGCGCGACACCGCACGCTCGGCGATCATGTCGAAGATCCGGCGCACCAGCCCCACCGTGCGCATCGCGTGATGGATGCGGCCGCCGCCGAGCCGCGTCTGGGCGACGACGAACGCTCCCCCGCGGGGACCGAGCATGTGGTCGGCGGGCACGCGGACGTCCTGGTAGCGCACGTACCCCTCGCGACCGCCCCCGCCGAGCGGCTGGTATCCCAGCCCCACGTCGCGCAGCACGTTGATGCCGGGGGTGTCACCCGGCACGACGAACATCGAATAGCGTTCGTACGGAGGCGCTTCCGGGTCGGTCATCGCCATGACGATGATGAAGGACGCCATCGACGCGAACGACGAGTACCACTTCTCGCCGTTGATGACCCAGTGGTCGCCGTCGGGAACCGCGGTGGTGGTGAAGACCTTCGGATCGGCGCCGCCGTGCGGCTCGGTCATCGAGAAGCAGGAGATGATGCGGTTGTCGAGCAGCGGCTCGAGGTAGCGCTCCTTCAGTTCCGGTGTGCCGTAATGGGCCAGGATCTCGCTGTTGCCCGAATCGGGTGCCTGGGAGCCGAAGACGATCGGCGCGCACTCGGAGCGGCCGAGGATCTCGTTGAGCAGCGCGAGCTTGACCTGCCCGTAGCCGGGCCCGCCCAGGTGCGGTCCGAGGTGGGTGGCCCACAGGCCGCGCTCCTTGACGGCCTGCTGCAGTGGCGGGATCAGCGCCCGGCGCACGGGGTCGTCGAGGTCGTGCGATTCCTTGACGACGTAGTCGACGGGTTCGCATTCGCTGCGCACGAACTCGTCGACCCACTCGAGTTGCCGCGCCCACTGCGGGTCGGTGGAGAAGTCCCACGCCATCAGGTCAGCCCTCCCAGTTCCTGCGGCGCCCGGCCGCCTCGTCGGTGGCATGGGTGAGCACCTGGTTGCGGTTCTCCAGTTCCATCGCCGCCGGCAGGCTCGCGGCGTCGGTGTTGGTCTGCAGCGCGCGTTTGGTCATCTGCACCCCCAGCGGCGCCAATTGCGCGATGGCACGGGCGGTTTCGATCGCCGTGTCCAGCAGCTGCTCCGGTGCCACCAACCGGCTGACGAGGCCGCGCCGATCGGCTTCCTGCGCGTCGACCGTACGGCCGGTGAGCATCCAGTCCGCCGCGACGCTCGTGCCGACGATGCGGGGCAGGTGGTAGCTCATGCCCATCTCGGCGCCCGAGAGCCCGAGGAGGATCGCCGCGTTTCCGAATGTGGCTGCGCTCGAGGCGATCCGGATATCCGCGGCCAGGCACAGCGCCAATCCCCCACCCACACACGGGCCGTTGACGGCGGCGATCACCGGCTGCGGCAGGTTCTCGATCGCCAGAGGGAGTGCGGCCATGGCCTCCTGGAATCGGAGCCGGTCGATGGCGGGGTCGTCGGCGGCGAGCATGCCCGGCCCGAAGTCGCGCATGTCGATACCCGAGCAGAACCCGCGCCCGGCGCCGGTGAGAACGACCGCCCGCACCGACGGGTCGGCGCGCAGGCCGGCGCACGCGTCCCGCAGTTCACCGAGCATCGTCTCGTTGATCGCGTTAAGCCGCTCCGGCCGGTTCAGGCGCAGCACGGTGACGCCGTCGTACGGGGTCTGTGACGTCAGCGTCTCCGCCATGTCAGATCCGTTCGACGATCGTCGCGGTGCCCATGCCGCCGCCGGTACACATGGTCACCAATCCCGTCTGCAGATCCCGTCTTTCGAGTTCGTCGAGCAACGTGCCGATCAGCATCGCGCCGGTGGCCCCGATCGGATGGCCGAGCGCTATGGCGCCCCCGTTGACGTTCACGCGCGCGGGATCGAGGTCGAGGTCCCGCATGGTCTTCATCGGGACCGCGGCGAACGCCTCGTTGATCTCCCAGAGGTCGATGTCGGACACGGCCATGCCGGCCTTGTCGAGGCAGCGCTGCGCGGCCGGTCCGGGCGCGGTGAGCATGATGATCGGTTCGCTGCCGACCGCGGCGCCGGCGCGCACCCGCGCCCGGCCGGAGACGCCCTGGGCGCGCGCGTAGTGCGGTGAAGCGAGCAGCACCGCGGCGGCGCCGTCGACCACCCCGGAGGAGTTTCCGGCGTGGTGGACGTGGTCGACGTGGTCGAGGTGCGGATAGCGCTGCAGGCAGATCTCGTCGAAGGTGGCGCTCTCACCGGGGGCGCTCTGCGTTCCGAGGCCGGCGAAGGCAGGCCGCAGCGTGGCCAGGGTCGCGGCGGTGGTGCCGGGGCGTGGATGCTCGTCGCGGTCGAGCAGGACCGCGCCGTCCCCGCCGGTCACCGGGATCACCGACCACTCGAACCGGCCCTCGGCGATCGCCTCGGCAGCGCGCCGCTGGCTCTGCGCGGCGAACGCGTCGACCTCGTCTCGGCCGAACCCTTCGAGCGTGGCGATCAGGTCCGCCGAAACGCCCTGCGGCACCGTGGGGTAGCGCCGGCGCAGCTCCGGGTTCCCGCCGTCGATCGTCGGCACCCCGACCGCGACGTCCCACCGCGACATCGACTCGACCCCGCCGGCGATCACGAGATCCTGGGCACCACTGCCGATTCCGGCGGCAGCGACGGTGACGGCCTGCTGCCCGGACCCGCAGAAGCGGTTCAGCGTCATACCCGGCACGGTGTCCGGCCAGCCGGACAGCAGCACCGCGAGGCGGGCGATGTCGTCACCGTGGTCCCCGGCCAGGATGCCGTTGCCGGCGATCACGTCCTCGACGTCGGCGGGGCTGGTCCCGGTGCGCGACACCAGCGCCTGAAGGCACTGCGCCAGCAGACTCTGCGGATGGCAGCTGTGCAGGCCGCCGTCGGCGCGCCCCCGCCCGCGAGGCGTGCGGACGACGTCGAGAATGAGCGCGTCCCTGGGTGAGTCGCTGATGGTGGGCTCCCTCGATCGGTGCAGCCGGCCGCCACGTGCCCCCACAAACTACCCTAGGCCGTATATTTTCCGCAGCCCTCCGCTCCGCGGACCCGGCCCGCTCACACCGCGCTGCCGCCCCCGTCCGCGTGCAGGACCGATCCGGTGATGAAGCTCGCGCGGGGCGAGGCGAGGAAGGCCACCGCGTAGGCGATCTCGTCTGGAGTGGCGGTGCGCCCCAAGGGGAGCGAGCGGCCGAGCGCTTCGTTGGTCTCACCCCATTCCGCCTCCACCCCTGCGGTTCTGGTGGGGCCGGGCGCGACGCTGTTGACCCGGATCCCGTGCGGGCCGAACTCGGCGGCCCAGGTGCGGGTGAGCGATTCCAAAGCCGCCTTGGAGGCGCTGTAGACGCCTGCGCCCGGGACGCCCTTCGAGGTCACCATCGTGGTGACGTTGACGATGCAGCCGCGGCGGCGCTGCAGCATGCCCTCGATCAGGCCGGCGACCAGGAAGTACGCGCCGCGCACATTGGTGTCGAAGGTCTTCTCGAAGGAATCGGGCTGCTGCTCGACGGTGCGGGCGGCCGGGAACCGGGCGGCGTTGTTGACCACGATGTCCACGGCCCCGGTGCGCCGGACGAGGTCGTCGACGGAGTCGAGGCTCGCCAGGTCCGCCGGGACGAAGCGCACCCCGCGGTCGATGGATGCGGCCGCGGCCGTGCCCCGTGCCGTGTTGCGGCCGGTGATGACGACGTCGGCGCCGTTCTCGGCGAGCAGCCTCGCGCACGCGAGACCGATCCCGGCCGTGCCGCCGGTGACCAGCGCGGTCTGCCCTCGCAGTTCCATGGTCATCACCGGCCTAGGCGATCCGCTGCGCGGCAGCGGTGTCGGCGCGGCGGGTGGGTGCGCGGTGCGCCAGCGCCAGACGCAGGCGCTGTCTGGCCCGGGAGATCCGCGACATCACGGTCCCCACGGGGATGTCGAGCAGCACGGCGGTCTCGGCGTAGGTGTAGCCCTCGACGAACACGTAGTAGACGACCTCGCCGAAGCCTTCGGGCAGCGACGCGAGCACGCACCTGATCTCGGTGTCGGGCAGCGCGGCGAGGGCCTCCGTCTCCGCCGAGCGCTGCCCGGCACTGACGCGCGCCAGCTCGCGGGCGTTGGCCTCGTCGTCGGAGACCTCGGTGGGCCGGCACTGCCGGCTGCGATGGATGTTGACCCACTGGTTGTAGAGGATCCGGAACAGCCACGCCTGCAGGTTGGTGCCCTCCTGGAACGAGCCGAACCCCGAGTAGGCGCGCAACAGCGTGTCCTGGAGCAGATCCTCGGCATCGGCGTCGGTGCGGGCCAGCCGCCGGGCGCCGCGCGAGAGGACCTCCAGCAGCGGGGTGACGTCGCGGGTGAAACGCCCGGCGAGTTCCGGTTCTTGGTGCTCGAGCGCAATGACTGTCATGGGAACCTCCGGTCTGAACTGTTGAATTCAGACTCACGTCTTTCGTCCCGAACCGAACCCTTGGTTGTCCGTAGTCCGTGCCGTGGCAGCCGCGTGGTGCAGAGCCGGGGTCGGTGATTCAGCTCACCCACGTAGCGGTGCGCAACTGCCTGCGGGAGGTGATGGCGAGCTTGGTGAACACCTTGCGCAGGTGCCATTCGACGGTGTGCGCACTGATGAACAGTTGAGCGCCGATCTCCTGGTTGGTCAACCCCTCCGCGGCCAGACTCGCGATCTGCGCTTCCTGGGCGGTCAGCGCGCTGCCTGCGCCCGTGGGCTGCTTGCTCACCTTGTTGCCGGCGGCGACCAGCTCGCGCCGCGCGCGTTCGGCGAACGCCTGCGCACCCATCTGCGTGAACATGTCGTGCGCGGTGCCCAGATGTCTGCGCGCATCGACCCGCCGGTTGGCGCGGCGCAACCACTCACCGTAGGACAGGTGCGTTCGCGCGAGGTGCACGACGGCGCGCGTGCGCCCCAGACGCTCGATGGCCTCGGTGAAGCGCGCCTCGGCGTCGGGCTCGCCGGACAGGAAGGCCCGGGCACTGGCCAGGGCGCCCAGCCCCCAGTCGGTGTCGCTGGCCCCGGCCCGTTCCTCGAGTCGTCCGACCGCCCACGTGACGGCGTCCTGGTCGCCCAGATGTGCCGCGGCTTCGGCGTACTCGTGCAGGCACCAACTGTAGAAGCCGAAGTCCTCGAATTCACACCCCTCACCGGCGGCGGCGAATGCCTGCTCGTACCGGCCGGTTCCGTTGGACAGCACCGCGGTCGCGTAGGCGGTCAGACCGAGCAGGCGCCCTTCGCCCCGGGCCGTTCCGTCGGCCCGCGCCGCCTCGATCCGGGCCCGGGTGTCCGCGGCATCGCCGAGCCACGCGGCGAGCACCACCGAGTGGTACCGCACGGGACGCTCGTGGCCGGTCGCCGCGGTGATCGCCGCGGCCTCGTGGAGAAGTGTTGTCGCCGTGCCGAATTCACCACACAGCACATGAAAACCGGCACGGTAGACCAACGCTCGCGGAAGTCCGGCCAACGCACCGGTCCGCCTGGCCTCGCGCACCACGGCGGCCGACAACTCCTGCGTGATCGTCTCGTCCCACAACTCGTGCGCGGTGGACTCCTGCAGGATCGGGAAGGCGGGCACGAACCAGCGCATCACCTGGCGTTCGTCCGACCGCGCGAGCGCACACATCGCCGACAGCGCCGCGCGCAGCGATTCCCGTCCGGCGCCGGGCCCGCCGGTGATGCGATCGACCACACCCTTGAGCAGGAGGTCGACCGCGCGCGGGAGTTCCGGAGTGCGCTCGAGCGCCGAACGCGCCGCCTCGGCGGCGCGCGCCAGCGCGTCGGGCGCACCGAGCCGCCCGGCGTAGATGGTGGCCGCGATCGCCTCGAGATAGGCCTCCCGGGAAGCGAAGTCGTCGTGGCCCTCGAGCCGGCGCGCCGCGGCCAGCAGGTCGGCGGTCACGTCGCCGACGGCCGGGGCGCCGAGTTCACCGGCGCGGCTGCGCACGAACGCCATCTGGGCCCGCAGACGTGCCACCCGCGCGTGATGCAGCTCCGAGGCCGGCGCGACCTCGGCGACCGTGAGCAGCTCGTACGCCGCATCCGTTGCGGCAGCGTCCCGCTTGGCCTGCGCGGCCGCGAGCGCGCGCGCTCCCCGCACCACCGGATCTGCGGTCAACAGCGCAGCCCGCTCCAGGAACGCCGCGGCCGCGGCCAGCCCGCCCTTGCTCTGCGCCCGGGCGGCCGAGGCCTCCAGTTCCGCGGCGACGTCGTCGTCCGGGCCCGCGGCCGCGCTGGCCGCGTGCCAGGCCGCCCGGTCGGGGTCCACGGTCCGGTCCGTCACCTCGGCCAGCACCCCGTGGACCGCCCGCCGATCGGCGGGCTCTGCCGCACGGTAGGCAGCCGATCGCATCAGCGGGTGGTGGAACCGCATGCGCGGGCCGAATTCGACGACGCCGGCCGCCTCGGCGGGTGCCAGCGCACCGACCGCGATGCCCATCCGCGCGGCACCGCGCAGGAACAACGCCGAGTCGCCCAGCGGCTCTGCGGCGGCGAGCAGCAGCAGCCGGCGCGTGGGCTCCGGCAGCGAGGCGATGCGCCGGGCGTAACTCTCCTCGATGCGGGCGGGCACGGTCTGCGCGCCCACGTTCCAGAACCCGCCGGCGAGTTCGGTGGCGGTGAAGTTTCGGGGCACGTCGAGCAGAGCCAGCGGATTGCCCCGTGTCTCGGCCACCACGCGGTCACGCACCTGCGGGTCGACACCGCCGAGCATCACCGATTCGAACAGGGCCCGCGCGTCGTTGTCCGACAGCGGCCCGACGGTGCGCTCGGCCACGCCGGGCAGCACCTCCACGCCGGTGTCGCGCACCGCGAACAACATCCCGACGGGCTCGGCCACCAACCGGCGCGCCACGAAGCCGAGGGTCTGCACCGACACCTGGTCGAGCCACTGCGCGTCGTCCACCACGCACAGCAGCGGCTGATCGCCCGAGGCGGCCGCGAGCAGGCTCAGGACCGCGAGCCCGACCAGGAAGCGGTCCGGCGCCGGGCCCTCGGCACGACCGAAGGCGACCGACAGGGCGTCGCGCTGCGGCTGCGGCAGGTCGTCGAGACCGCTCAGCAGCGGCGCACAGAGCTGCTGGAGCCCCGCGTACGCCAGCTCCATGTCGGACTCGACGCCGGCCAGCTGGATGCAGCGCATGCCGGTCGCGAGTTGCGCGGCGAAATCGAGCAGGGCCGTCTTGCCGACGCCGGCCTCGCCCCGCAGCACCAGCGCTCTCGCATCTCCGGCGCGCACCGCGGCGACGAACTCGCGCAACTCCGCGCACTCGCCGTCCCTGCCGCGCAGTGACTGCCCGTGACCCCGGCCCGACATGGCCAGGATCGTAGTCAGTTCTCAGATGAGGTCGTCGTCTCCCACGAACGTCACGGTCTCCGCGATCTCCGCACGGCCGGTGCGCGGGGCCCGGGTCGCCGTGTCCTCGTACCCGATCGAGACGCCACAGAACAGCGTGAGGTCCGGGGCCGGAAACACGACCTCCGCGACGGAGGTGCGCGTCATCGACCACGCCATCTGCGGGCAGCTGTGCAGCCCCTCGGCGCGCAGCAGGAGCATGACGGTCTGCAGGTACATGCCCAGGTCTGCCCACTGCGGCAGGCCCATCCGGCGATCGATGTAGCAGAACAGGGCCGCCGGGGCGCCGAAGCAGTCCCAGTTCGCGATCGCGGCGCGCTGGCGCGCCTCGACGTCGCCGCGCGCGATGCCCAGTGCTCCGTAGCGCTGCTCGGCGAAGGCGTGCCGGCGTTCGCGATACGGCGACCCCAACGTGGCCGGGTACATCTCGAACTCCCGGTCATCCCAGTCGTCGCCGGAGGCGACCCGTTGCACCGCAACGCTTTTCAACTTCTCCAGTGCCGAGCCGGTGACGACGTAGAGATGCCACGGCTGCAGATTCGAGCCCGACGGGGCCCACGCGGCGGCAGTGAGCACCCGGTTCAGTACCTCCCTCGGCACGGGCTCGTCGGTGAACGAGCGGACCGCTCGTCTGCTCAGCACCGCCTCGTAGACGTCCATCGGCTGCTCGCCGTCAGCCCATCGCGGCCGATTCGAGGAGCCAGTCCTCGAACCGGGTGTCGAACAGCGTCGCCCCCTCGCCGGGCACCAGCGTGCGCTCCTCGATCGCGACGCCCCAGTACAGGGCGCCGGGATCGGAGATCACCTCCCGGGTGTCGCCGCGAGCCGTCAGGGCCGTCCTGATCAGGTCCGGCAGCCGGTAGGCGACGGGCCCGCCGATCTCGGCGATCCCGAGGACGGGCGGGTTGACCGCCGCGATGGCCACCCCCTCGGCGACATCGGACGAGACCATCGGCTGGATGAGCGCACCGGGCAGCCGCACGGTGCCCTCGACCGTCGCGGAGTCGGCGATCGTCTGAAGGAACTCGAAGAACTGGGTGGCCCGCACGATGGTGTGCGGCACCGGCCCCTCGCTGATGAGGCGCTCCTGGGCGAGCTTCGCGCGGAAGTACCCGCTCTCCTGAGCCAGCCGCTCAGTACCCACCACCGACAGCGCGACGTGGTGCCCCACGCCCGCCCTGGCCTCGGCGGCGAGCAGGTTGGTGGTGGAGCGGTCGAAGAACTCGGCGGAGGCCGCGTCCTCGAACGACGGCGAATTCGTCACGTCGACCACCACCGCCGCCCCGGCGAGCGCGTCGTCGAGCCCTTCGCCGGTCACGGTGTTCACCCCGGTCGACGGGGCCGCCGCGACAGCCTCGTGGCCGTGCGCGGTCAGCTGGTCGACGACCTTCGAACCCACCCGGCCCGTTCCTCCGATGACAACGATTCTCATGACGCGCCTCCTGATAGACGGATGTTGGTGCCCTTCTGACCGCCAGAACCCGCGAGCCGGGCCATATTCATCCGCAGGGTCCTCCGCCGGGTCTGCCAGCCGATCGCAAACGTGACAATGTGCGAATCGGCGCGGTTCAGAGGTGCCATCGTGCGCAAATGTCCATAGAGTGGCGGCCGGGGCGATTTCACCCTGACGCCTCGAGCTGCGATGCTCGGTTGAGGGTGACGGGCCTGAATGGATCCGCTTGACGTACCGCCGCACAGGCAGTGCGCAGCGGCGAGGCCCGCGTGAGGAGGCCGCGATGGGTGATCAGGCACCCGTCGGCGTCGACACGAGTTTCGACGCCGCGTGGACCTCGGTTCCGCACCCGGTGCTGATCGTCGATTCCGCCGGCGCTGTGCGCGCCATGAGCGCCGCGGCCCGTTCGCTGCTTCCGGAGGTCGGCGTCGGCGCCGCCCTCGCGCAGAACGCGGCCGCGGGCCTGGCGTTCGAGACCACCGCGTTGCCGGGCGGCGACGAGGCGTGGTGGCTCATCGAGGACACCGACAGCGTGCTGCGGGAAGCCCAGGAGGCGCTCTCCCGCGAGCAGGAGCGCGCCGCGTTCCTCGACGAAGCGTCCGCGGTGCTGATGGCCTCGCTGAACTTCGACCGCTGTATGGAGGCGACCGTGCAGATGGCGGCGCGCCACCTCGCCGACGCCGCGGTGGTCGTCGCTCCGGTCACCGGTCACCAGGTACCCGTGGTGTGCAGCGGCTCCGAGGGGCCGGTCGAGGTGCGCCGCATCGACGCCGATCCCGCCGCCGTCGCCGGTCTCAGCGAGGCCTTGCGCGGCTTCCCGCCCGTGCCCTCCCGGTGGATCGACCCGGCCGCGGTGCCCGACTGGCTCGTCCCGCACAACTTCACCGGCCCGGTCGGGTCCGTCGTCGTCACGCCGCTGCCGGGACACGGCGTGCCGGCCGGCGCGCTGATCCTGCTGCGCCGCAACTCCGAGAACGCGTTCAGCCAAGGCGAAGAGGTGTTCGCCCGGCTGTTCGCCGCCCGCGCCGGCGCGGCGCTGTCGGCGGCGCGGCTGTATGCCGAGCAGTCCGCGATCACCCACACCCTGATGCGCGACCTGCTGCCGCCGCGGTTGAACCGCCTGCCCGGTGTCGAACTCGCCGGCGGATACCGCGCCTCGGAAGACCACCAGGTCATCGGTGGTGACTTCTACGACTTCCACCCCGCCGCCACCCCGGACGGGGAGACCCTGGTGGTGCTCGGGGACGTGTGCGGCAAGGGCCTCGAGGCCGCCGTCCTGACGGGCAAGATCCGCAACACCCTGCAGGCGCTGGCGCCGCTCGCCAAGGACCACGCGGGCGTGTTGCGGCTGCTCAACAGCGCGCTGCTGTCCCCGGTCGACACCCGGTTCGCGACGCTGGTGCTGGCGTCGGTGGCACGCCGCGAGGGCCAGGTGGTGCTGCGTCTGACCAGCGCCGGGCACCCGCCTCCGCTGATCGTCCGCAACGACGGCAGTGTCGAGGAGGCCGACACCCGCGGCGCCCTGGTGGGCGTGATGCCCGAGATCAAGATGCGCACGTTCGAGACGTCGCTGGCGCCCGGCGAGACGTGCCTGCTCTACACCGACGGTGTGACCGAGGCGCACGGCGGCCCGCTCGGCACGGACATGTTCGGCGAGCAGCGCCTGTCGGATGCTCTGGCGCAGTGCGCCGGGATGCCGGCCGAAGCCGTGGTCGAACGGGTCATGATGCTCACCACCCAGTGGGTGAACCAGCGCGCGCACGACGACATCGCGGTCGTCGCGATCACCGCCCCGCGCCGCACCCATCTGAGCGCGGTCGACGGCCACACCGCGGGTCGGTACACCGCATGACCGACGTGCGCGAACGGTTGTGGGACGCGCTGATCGACGGTGATGAGTACGCGGCGGCCACGACCGTCTTCGGGGCGCTGGACGACGGCATGACACCCGAGGACGTGCTGCTCGACGTCATCGCCCGCGTCCAGCACAAGGTCGGCACCGAGTGGGCCGCCAACCGGATCACCGTCGCCCAGGAACACGCCGCCACGGCGATCAACGACCGGGTGATCGCCGCGCTGGCCCACCATCCGGCCAGTCGCCGCACCCCGTCCGCGGGCCGCGTGACGGTCGCCTGTGTGGACGGCGAGTGGCACGCGCTGCCCGCCCGGCTGCTCGGCGAGGTGCTCCGGCTGCGCGGCTGGCACGTCGACTTCCTCGGTGCGCAGGTGCCCACCCCCCACCTGATCGCCCACGTGCATCAGCACGGCCCGGACGCCGTGGCGCTGTCGTGCATGATCCCCACCCGGCTGCCCACCGCGCACGCCGCGATCACCGCCTGCCAGGCGGCCGGGGTGCCGGTGCTCGCCGGCGGTGCCGCCTTCGGTCGCGACGGCCGCTTCGCCCACCGCCTCGGCGCGGACGCCTGGGCGCCCGACGCACGGGCCGCCGCACAGCGGCTGGAGGAGGGCTTCCGTCCCATCCACGTCGCGCCGACGCACCTGCCGATCGACGACCTCCCGCATCTGATCGACCAGGAATACACGATGGTCAGCGGGACCACCGCCCAGCTGGTGAAGACGACCGTGGCCGACCTCGAAGAGCGCTTCCCGGCGATGCGGTCCTACAGCGAGCTGCAGCGCCAGCACACCACCGAGGACATCGCCCACATCGTCGAGTTCCTCGCCGCGGGCCTCTACACCGACGACGACGACCTGTTCACCGACTTCATCACCTGGACCGCCGAGATCCTCGCCGCCCGCGGCGTGCCGGCGACCTCCCTGCATCCGGCGCTGGAATCGCTGGCAGCGCAACTGCAGGACTTCCCCCGCGCGCAGCGGCTGCTGCTGGCGGCGCGCACCGCCCTGTCCCGTCTCACCCCCCAGTCGGCGCCCGCATGAGACTCACACTCTCCGTCCACACCTCGGCCCGAGCGGCGCATGTGCGCGTCGCCAATGACCTCGTCTACGGCTGCAGCGACGACCTCGTCGGCACCGTGGCCCGCCTGCTGACCGACCGGCCGGGCACCCGCGACCTGCACCTCCACTTCACCGACCTCGCGTTCTGCGACTCGGCAGGCCTGTCCGCGCTGCTGCTGGTGCACCGCCGGTCCGCGATCGCCGGTGTCCGCCTGCACCTGGACCACCGCAGCGCCCAGCTCGACCGGATCCTCGACATCGCCGGTCTGCTCGAGTTCCTCACCGCCCGCCCGAGTGCCGTCGGAACCGACCACCCGCCGCAGCCGGCCGGTGCCTCGTCGGAAACCGAGATCGGCTGAGGCACAAGCACACTCGTGCCCGAGGGCGACACCGTGTATGCGCTGGCCCGGCGTCTGGACACCGTGCTGCGCGGCCGCGCCCTGGCCCGCGGCGAGCTGCGGGTGCCGGCTCATGCGACCGCGGACCTCGCCGGGCTGGTCGTCCTCGGCCATGACACCCACGGCAAGCACCTGCTGACCCGGCTGTCGGACGGCCTCACGCTGCACACCCACCTGCGGATGTCCGGCTCGTGGACGATCTCGGCGGCCGGGCGCTGGCTGCCGCGAGCGGTCATGCCCGACGTGCGGGTCGTGCTGCGCACCGACGGACCGGCCGCCTACGGCGTGCGGCTGCCGGTGGTCGAGCTCCTGCGCACCCGCGACGAATCCCAGGCCGTCGGCCACCTCGGCCCCGACCCGCTCCGGGCGGACTGGGACCTCGCCGAAGCCGCGCGGCGGGTCCGCGAACAGCAGGACCGGCCGTTGGCGGCGGCACTGCTCGACCAGCGCTGCGTCGCAGGGTTCGGGAACCTGTGGGCCAACGAGCTGTGCTTCCTGCGCGGCCACAGCCCGTGGACGCCGGTCGCCGACGTCGACGTGACCGCGCTGCTGGAGCTCGGGGCGCGGGCCCTGCGCCACTCGGCGACGGTGCCGGGCGCGATGCAGGTGACCACCGGCGTGCGGCGCAAGGGCGAGCAGCACTGGGTGGCCGGGCGGGCCGGCCGGCCCTGCCTGCGGTGCGGCACGACGATCCGGGTGGTCGCCGAGGTCCCCAACGATCCCGAACGCGGCGCACCTGGTGGTGTCCGGTCTGCCAACCCGGCCCCGCTCCGGCGTGACACCGTTTGCATGCGCACCGTTGCGGATACAGGATTCCTCATGACCTCAGTCGTGATCGTGGGTAGTGGTTTCACCGGCTTCGAATGCGCCCGCCGACTGGCCCGGCTCATGCGCCGGAAAGACGCCGCCGTCGACATCACGATCATCTCGCCCGTCGACTACATGCTGTACACCCCGCTGCTGCCCGACGTGGCCGGCGGTGTCGTCGACGGCCGGTTCGTGACGATCCCGCTGGCCAACGCGCTGCGCGGCGTCCAGCACGTCCGCGGCAGGGTGGAAAGCGTCGACTTCGACGGGCACACGCTGTGCTACACCGACCCGGAGGACCGCTCGCGCCGGCTGACCTGGGACCGGCTCGTGCTGACGCCCGGCTCGGTGACCCGGCTGTTCGACATTCCGGGGCTCGCCACCTACGCGCGGGGCCTGAAGTCGCCCGCCGAAGCGTTGTACCTGCGCGACCACGTCCTCGAACAGTTCGAACTCGCCGCCATCGACGACGATCGGCAGCGCATCGCCGCGCGCCGCACCGTCGTCATCGTCGGCGCGTCGTACTCGGGCACCGAACTGGCCGCCCAGCTGCGGGCGCTGGCCGACGCCGCCGCCGACCAGATGGGCTTCGACGCGGGCGCGGTCCGGTTCCTGCTGCTCGACATGGCCGACCAGGTGATGCCCGAGGTCGGCGAGAAACTGGGATCGGCCGCGATGCAGGTGCTGCGGGAGCGCGGCATCGACGTCCGGCTCGGCACCACGCTCAAGGAGGTGCACGCCGACCACGTGATCCTGAGCGACGACTCCCGGGTGGACACCCACACGGTGGCGTGGGTGACCGGGGTGACCGGCGCGCCTCTGATCGAGGGCCTCGGACTCGCGACGGAGAAGGGCCGCGTGAAGGTGGACGCCGACCTGCACGTGCCCGGCCATCCCGATGTGTTCGCCGCCGGCGATGCGGCCGCGGTCCCCGACCTCACCAAACCCGGGAAGATCACGCCGCCGACCGCTCAGCACGCCACCCGGCAGGGGAAGGTGCTGGCACACAACGTCGCCGCGAGCCTCGGCTTCGGGACGAAGAAGCGGTACAAGCACAAGGACATGGGTCTGGTGGTCGATCTCGGTCCGCGCTACGCCGTCGCCAACCCGCTCAACGTGCACCTCTCCGGGCTGCCGGCCAAATTCGTCACTCGGGCCTATCACCTCTACGCCATCCCCCGGTTCGTCAACCGCTGGGCGGTGTCGCTGGCCTACCTCACCGACGCGTTCTTCGCCCGCTCCGTGGTCTCGATGGGCCTGTCCACCCAGGAGGACGCCCAGTTCTCCACCAGTGAAGGCATACCCATGCCCAAGGCGAACTGATCGGGTAGAAAACCGGTGGTGAGCCAACCGCAGCCCCTGCCGGCGGACACGCGTCGTCCCCCGCGCCGGCTCCTGTGGTGCGGGCCGCTGATCCTCGCGGTGGCGGTGGGCCTCTACGTCGCGGAGTACACGCAGTGGCACGCCTACGTGAACCAGATCGACCTCATGGTCTACCGGTTCGGCGGCCTGCGGGTGCTCGACGGCAAGGACCTGTACTCGAAGGGCATCTTCGGCTCGTCACGGTTTCTGCTGTTCACCTACACACCGTTCGCGGCACTGACGTTCACCCCGCTTTCCGTGCTGAGCCTGCCGTGGCTGCGAGCGGCGTCGCTGGCCGTCGCGCTCGCGTTGCTCACCTTCTCGGTACACCGCACGCTGACGGCGCTCGGCGTGCCGCGCCGGCGCCCGTGGTGGTCCCTGACCGCGCTGGCGGTGGGGCTGTGCCTGTGGCTCGAACCGGTGCGCTATTCGATCGAGCTGGGCCAGGTCAATCTGCTCATCCTGGCCGCGGTGACCCTCGACCTGCTGGCTCCCCCCGGGCGTAAGTGGGCCGGGGTGGCCATCGGCGTCGTCGCCGGGATCAAGCTGACCCCGGCGATCTTCCTGGTGTTCCTGCTGCTGATCGGGCGCCGGCGCGCGGCGCTGGTCGGTGCGGGCACCTTCGCCGCCACCGTGCTGCTGAGCTTCGCGATTCTGCCCGCCGACTCGACGTTCTACTGGTTGCGCGGCAACTACGATGCGCCCGAACGCATCTCACCGGACCCGACATTGAGCAGCAGCGTTCGCGGGCTGTTCGGGCGGTTGCACTGGCCGACCTCGGCGGGCATGGCGGTCGCGATCGTCGTCGCCGTACTCGCCCTCGCGGTCGCGGTGGTCGCGTGGCGCCGCGGACACGTCGCCCTCGGACTGAGCCTCGTCGGCCTGGGCGGTGCCGCCGCCTCTCCGTTCAGCTGGACCCACCACTGGGTGTGGTTCGTGCCGCTTCTCGTGCACCTCGCCTACCGGGGGTGCGTCGTGGGGTCCAGGGCGGCCGGACCCGCGATGTGGCTGCTGTGGGCTGTCGTCGCGGGATGGCTGGTCACCACGAAGGGCCGCACGCCGGTGTCCGGGCTGGCGAGGTGGCGGCCCGGCGGCGCGTGGAATCAGTGGCTGCCCAGCGAATACGTCTACGTGCTGATCGCGGTCCTCGCCGCGACGGCGGCCTGGCTGTGGCGCACCCGGCCGCACGATCCCGAGCGCGCGCCCGCGGAGCACCCGAGCGTGGGAGGACACGATGAACACCGTGCAGTACTCGCCTGACCGGCATGCCGACCTCTTCGGCGAACCCACCGATCCGAGCGTGCTGCTGTGGCACGGTGCGCAGTCCGACGCACGGGCCAGCGTGCGCACGCTGGCGGAACTGCTCGCCACTCGCGGCATCGGTGTCGTCGCGCCCGACTGGGATTCGCATGCACCCGACCGCGGGGCCTCGGATCTTCTGGCCTCCGCGGCGTTCGCCCGCGAGTGGTCGGCCGGCCCACTGGTCGTGGTGGGGTGGTCCATGGGCGGCGCGGCGGCGGCCGGACTCACCCTTCGCGCCTCCCGTCACGGCGTCGCCGTCGCGCACACGGTGTGCCTGGCCGGCGCCTTCATGGTGCCGGACCCGATCTCCGGCGCCGACCTCACCGCGATGGTGTCCGACGAGCGCCCGGGCACCCCGTTCACGCTGCTGCACGGCTCCGCCGACGACGTCGTACCGCCGGAAGCCGGCCGCAGATTCGCGGCGGCCCTCGACGACGCCGGCTGGCCGGTGCAGGCGCTGGAACTGCCCGCCGACCACGGCTCCATCGCCGGCGCCCGCTATGACGCGGCGACCGACAGCTACGCCGCGGCCACCGATCCGCACACGCTCGAGGTCGCCGGCCGGGTCGCCGGCCACATCGCCGACGCGGTCGGGGCGACGCACCGCCGGTGAACCGTGTCACCAGCGAAATGCTTCCGTGATTCTGCGTTTATCCGCTTCTGAGCGGGTATCCACCGGCGTCCCCGAAAGGAGCCGCGATGGCCACGATGTTTCCCCTGCAGACGCGCCAGCCCGCAACGTGTCCCGCCTGCGGCTACCCGACCCTCGAGGCCCGTATCTGCGCGGCCTGCAGCCCGCTGGCGGCGGCGGTCCAGGCCGCCGTCCGCTGACCTCCCTGCGCTCTCCGATCCGCTCACCCGGGGGCACCCTGGAATAGGTGATATGTCACCTATGTTGTGAGGTGTGCACGCTTCCGCAGCACACAGGATCGGAGACAACGATGGGACTACTGAACGACAAGACCGCTCTCGTCACGGGCGGCACGTCCGGCATCGGGCTGGCGACCGCGCAACGGCTCGCCGCTGAAGGCGCGCACGTCTTCGTGACCGGTCGCAATCAATCCACGCTCGACGCCGCCGTCGCCGCCATCGGGGACGGGGCCACCGGCGTCCGCGGGGACGTGTCGCAACCCGCGGACCTCGACGCGGTGGTCGACGCGATCCGCGCTTACGGCCACGGGCTCGACGTCGTGTTCGCCAACGCAGGCGGCGGCGAGTTCGCCGCACTGGCCGACATCACCCCCGAGCATCTGGAGAAGACGTTCGCCACCAATGTCTTCGGAACGGTGTACACGGTGCAGAAGACGCTGCCGGTGCTCAACGACAAGGCGGCGGTCATCCTGGCCGGTTCCATCGCCGCGCACAACGGCACTCCCGCGTTCAGCGTCTACGCCGCGTCCAAGGCGGCCATCCGCTCGTTCAGCAGGACATGGGCGGCCGAACTGGCGGAGCGGGGCATCCGGGTCAACACCGTGTCGCCCGGGTCGGTCGTCACCCCGGGGTTGAAAGAACTCGCCCCCGCCGGGCAGGAGCAGGCACTGCTCGACCAGCTCGAGGCCGACGTGCCCCTCGGTCGGCTGGCCGAGCCCGACGAGATCGCGAAGGCGGTCGTCTTCCTCGCATCCGACCTGAGCAGTTACGTCAACGGCACGGAGCTGTTCGTCGACGGTGGCGCCCAACAGGTCTGAGTCGACGGCTTAGCGCGGCCGGTCCTCGTCGAGGGCCGGCCGCGGCAGCGTGCCGTGGCGCAGGATCGACTCGTAGGCCGTGTCGAGGAGTGCCGACAGGTTGCGCTGCTGGTCGGTGTCGAGGTCGGAGAAGAACAGCAGCTTGACCCACGCGGCATGGGCGGGCGCCGCCGCCTCGAACGCCTGCCGCCCGGCCGCGGTGAGCACCACGTCGGTCGCGCGCGCGTCGTCCTCGGAGGGCCGGCGTTCGACGAGTCCGCGGCGGCTCATCCGCTGCACATGGTGCGACAACCGGCTGCGCTCCCAGCCGATGGTGGTGGCCAGGACGTTGAGGTGTGCGCGCGACTGCGGCGCGAACGTCAGCGCGTTCATCACGGTGTAGTCGCTCAGGGACATGTCGCAGTCGGCCTGCAGCTGCCGGTTCATTTCGTACTCGAGCCGGTGGTAGACCCGCATGAAGCTCAGCCACGCGCGCCGCTGCGTCGCGCTGAGCCGGCCGTCCACTGAATCGGCGTTGCGGGTCAAGGACTTTCGCCCCGGTCGAGCACCAGTGTCGCGAGTGCGTCGCGGATACGGTCCGGGATCGCCACCGCGCTGCGCCGGTCCCGGTCGACGAACACGTGCACGAACTGGCCGTGTGCGACGGCCACGTCGGCGGTGTCACCGCCGGTGTCGGCGAAGATCGCGACGCCGTAGGTGACCGACCGCTGCGACAGCCTGTCCACCCGCAACGCGGCGCGCACGGTGTCGGGATAGGCGATCGGGGCGCGGTAGGAGCACGTCGATTCCACCACCAGGGCGATCACCGGCGAGGTGTGGATGTCCAGGCCGCCTTCGCTGATCAGGAAGTGGTTGGCCACGGTGTCGAAGTAGCTGTAGTAGGTGACGTTGTTGACGTGGCCGTAGACGTCGTTGTCCATCCAGCGGGTGGTGATGGGCAGGAAGTACCGGTAATCGCGGGCGTGGTGCTCGGCCATCAGGCGCTCACCAGTAGCGCAGCGCGCGGGCGAAGGTGTCGGCCAGCATCGCCCGGTCCACGTCGAGCGGCGCGTTGCCCAGCAGTCGTTGCTGCGGCCACGCCCCGTCGGCCAGCGCCGCGGCATCGGCGCCGGTGTAGCCGACGGCGCCGAGCCCGTTGGGCATGCCGACCGCACGCATCATCGCGATCAGATGGTCGGCCAGCACGGTGCCCGCGTCGGTCTCGGCGACCGCGTCGCGCACGTCGGCGCCGAGGTGCCCGGCGGCGTCGAGGTGGCGCGCGGGATCGGTCTCGGCCGTCACCCGGAACACCGCAGGGGCGTTGAGGATCACCGACATCCCGTGCGGCACAAGCGGTTCATCACCGGGGTAGTCGTCGGGATGAAACCGGCGCACCTGCCCGGCGACCGCGTAGGCCATCGCGTGCGGGACGTGCACCCCCGCGTTGCCGAACGCGATGCCGGCCAGCGTCGCGGCCCACATGGTCTGTTCGCGCGCCTCCCGATCGGACGCATCGGTCACCGCCCGCTCCAGGTAGCGCCCGAGCAGCCGCAGCGCTTCGCGGCTGCCGAGATCGCTCCACGGGTTGGCGCCCTGACTCATCGGGCGCCGGCTCGGGCTGGGCGGCGCGGCACGACGGAGGAACGGGCGCGCGGTGTAGGACTCCAGCGCGTGCGACAGCACGTCCAAACCGCTGCACGCCACCACGTTCGCGGGCAGCGTGTCGGTGCCGTCCGGGTCGACCAGCGCCTCGGTCGGCCGCAGCGCAGGAGAGGCGATGCCCGTCTTGGCGTGCAGCGACAGCAGGTCGAAGATCGCGATGCCGGTGACCTCGCTGCCGGTGCCCGAGGTCGTCGGGCAGGCGATGTGCGGCGCCAGCGGGCCCGGCACCGCGGCGCCCGCGCCGACCGGCGCGTTGACGTAGGTGAGGAAGTCGGCCGGGTGACTGGCATACAGGTTGGCGGCCTTGGCGGTGTCGATCACCGAGCCGCCGCCCACGGAGACGTACCCGTCCGGAGCCACATCGGTCGCGAAAGCCGCTGCCGCTCTGAATGATTCGTCGGTGGGCTCGACGCGCGTGTCGGTGTAGGCGACGACGTCGATCCCCGCGTCGCGCAGCGACTGCCGCGCAGTGTCGAACAGTGCCAGAGCGGACACGGTCGCGTCGGAGAACAGCGCCACCCGCGTCATGCCCAGCGCCCGGGCGCGGTCACCCACCTCGCGCACACAGCCGCGCCCGAAGGTGACCCGGGAGGCGTCGACGGTGAACGCCGAGTCGAACTCGTCGTGGTGCGCACAGCAGCTCATCCGACGATTCTGCAACGCGGCGCCTCACCGTACGACGGCGCGGTGCCCGGCGTCGACACGGCGGGTCCAGCCGCGGCCGTCGAGGTGTTCGAGCAGCGGGATCACGACGCGGCGGGTGGTGTCCAGCGCCTGGCGGGCCCGGCTGGTGGTGAACGGCTGCTCGAGCCCGGCGAGCGCACGCATCGCCAGCGCCGGCGCGGTCGGCAGCAGCACGATGCCGTCACGCAGCCGTAGCACCCGGCCGGCCCGCTCGGCGGCGGCCAGTTCGCGCGTACCCAGCTTCAGCGCGGCGAGATCGTCGGCTTCCGGCGCGCGGAAAGGTGCACAGCCGAGCCGTGATTCGAGTTCGGCGATCCCGGCTTCGGCGGGGCCCAGGTCGTCTGCGGTGTGCGGCATCCGCAGGTGCCCGCCGGTCTGCTCGAGCCCGGCGGCGCGGGCGATCGGATCCACCAGCGCCTCGTCCGGCAGCGCCAGCAGGTCTCGAACCGCCCGGCGAGACAGCCCGGCCGCCAGCGGATCTCGGGTGTGGAGCGCGCCGGCTGCGGTGCGCAGACGGTCGGTCCACGCATGATAAGTGGGCCCGTGCACCCACCACCGCCCGTGGACCACCACGTCGGCCGGAGGCGCTGCCGCGGCATCGAGGAGACCGAGCTGCAGCAGGTGCTCGCGGAGGACGGCACCACGGCGGGCGATCTCCGCGCCGAGGTCGCGGTCGGGACCCATCGCCGACAGGGTCGCCGCTCGGCGGGCGCCGTCACCGCGACGCCGCAGTGCCGGCGGGTCCGCATCGACGACGCGAGCACCGGCGAGCACGTGCCGGCCGCCCGGGTCACGCAGCAGGATCCGATCGCCGAACACGAGCGGCAGACGCCGGTCGAGGGTGAGCCGGGCGTGATCGTCGTCGAGGGGCCGGAGCCTGGCCCGCACCGCAGCGGTGCCGACGTGGACGACGAGGTGGCCGGGCGCGTCGGTGAGCGCTGCTCCCGTGGCGCGACGGACGTCGAGGACTCGGGTGGTCAGCCAGGCCCCGAGCGTGACGAGCACGTCGCCGCGGTGGATGTCGTTGTGCGCGACGCCACGCAGGTTGACCGCCGCCCGGGTGACCGGGGCGAGCGCCGACCGGGACTCGCCCCGCGACTGGAGGCCGCGCACGGTGACGGTGCGGTCACGGTCCGTGCCGAGCAGCTGGAGCTTGTCGTCCACGGACAGCGTTCCGGCGGTGAGTGTTCCGGTGACCACGGTGCCGGCGCCGGTGATGCTGAACGACCGGTCGATCCAGAGCCGCAGCCGGGCGCTCACCGCGGGGGCCGGCACGGCGTCCAGCACGCGGTCGAGGGTGCGCCGCAGCTCGGCCAGCCCGCTGCCGGTGGCCGCGGACACCGCCACAGCCGGTGCGTCGGCCAAACCGGTGCCGGCCAGTTCCTGTCTGGCCTGCGCAGCGACCTCGCCGGTGCGCTCGGGCGCCCGGTCGGCCTTCGTGACGACGATCAGCCCGTGCCGGATGCCCAGCGCGGCGATCGCGTCGCGGTGATCGCTGGACTGTGCCGACCATCCCTCGTCGGCGGCGACGACGAAGCAGATCACCGGCGCCGCGCCCAGGCCCGCCAGGGTGTTCGGCAGGAACCGCTGGTGCCCCGGCACGTCGACGAAGGCCACCGGATCACCTGACGACGTTGTCGTCCAGGCGAATCCGAGGTCGATGGTGAGTCCCCGCCGGCGCTCCTCGTCCCACCGGTCGGGCTCCATGCCGGTCAGCGCGCGGATCAGCGTGCTCTTGCCGTGGTCGACGTGTCCGGCGGTGGCCACCACGTACACGTCAGCGGTCCTGCCCGCCGGCCAGCGCCGCCCGGACCGCGGCGAGCACTCTGCCGTCGTCGGTCGCGGGCACGCAGCGCAGATCCACCAGGCACGCCCCGTCGTTGACGCGCGGCAGGACGGCGGGATCACCCGTGCGCAGACGCCGGGCCGCGGATTCCGGCAGCCGCACCGCCCAGCCCGGCAACGGCACCCCGGGCGCGCCGCCGCCGCCGACCCGACCGTCGTGCGCGACCACCTCCGCGCCCACGGCAGCGGCCAGCGCCTCGGCGCGGGCCCGCAGATGGGCGGGGTCGGCGTGCAGCGCCTCGGTGACGGGGACCGATGCCGACCTGACGGTGGCCTCCAGTGCGGCCAGCGTCAGCTTGTCGGCGCGCACGGCGCGGGCCAGCGGGTGGCGGGCCATGCGCGCGATCGCCGTCTCACGGCCCAGCGCGACGCCGGCCTGCGGTCCGCCGAGCAGTTTGTCGCCGCTGAACGTGACGACGTCGGCGCCCGCGCCCAGCGACGTGCCGGCGTCGGGCTCGTCGGGCAGCAACGGGTCGGGGGCGAGCAGGCCGCTGCCCAGGTCCGCGATCAGCGGAACACCCTGGGCGGCAATCAGTTCCCGGAGTTCCGGCAGGCCGACGGCGGAGGTGAAGCCCTCGATCCGGAAGTTGCTCGGGTGCACCTTGAGCACGCACCCGGTGTCCGGGCCGATCGCGTCGGCGTAGTCGCGCAGATGCGTGCGGTTGGTGGCCCCGACCTCGCGGAGCCGGGCCCCGGTGGAGGCGATCAGGTCGGGCAGCCGGAAGCCGGCGCCGATCTCGATCAGCTCACCCCGGCTGACCACGACCTCGCGGCCCGCCGCCAGGGCAGTGGTCGCCAGGACCAGCGCCGCGGCCCCGTTGTTCACGATCAGGGCGTCCTCGGCCGCGGGACACGCGTCGAGCAGCGCCGTCCTGGCCGCGACACCGCGCTTGGACCGGACCCCGGCGCCGAGGTCGAGTTCGACGTCGACGTAGCCGCCGGCCGCGACCAGCGCGTCGACCGCCGGACCCGACAGCGGCGCCCGGCCGAGATTGGTGTGCACGACGATCCCCGTCGCGTTCAGCACGGGCCGCAGGCTCGTCGGCCGCGCGGCGGACACCGCCGCCACCACCGCGGCCGCGACCGCATCCGGGGCCAGCTCTCCGCGCCGCGCGCGGTCTTGGACGGCCCGGACGACAGCACGGATCGCGGTGTCGCCCAGCCTCTTTCGCGCGCCGGCGACGTCCGGCAGCGCAAGCAGCGCATCGGTGCGCGGGATCAGCCGACGCGGGTCGGTCTGGGTCACTGCTACTCCTCGGTGCCGCACACATGGCGGAGGTGGACGGGAATCGAACCCGCCAGGCCGAGATACTCGACCTCACCGGTTTTGAAGACCGGGGGGACCACCAGGAACCCAGACACCTCCGCGGACCAATCTAGCCAGACGCTGATCAATAGAGTTCGTGTGGTGACGGCGAAGCGGCTGACGGGGTACGCGCACGGCGGTGGCTGTGCCTGCAAGATCCCCCCGGGTGAACTCGAAGACGCGGTGCGGGGCCTGACCGGGCAGGCGGGCGACCACGTGCTGGTGGGCCTCGACGACGGGGACGACGCCGCCGCCGTGCTGGTGGGCGACGTCGCGATCCTGTCGACGGCGGACTTCTTCACCCCGGTCGTCGACGACGCCTTCGACTGGGGCCGCATCGCCGCGGCGAACGCCCTGTCGGATGTCTACGCGATGGGCGGGCGGCCCGTCGTCGCGATCAACCTCGTCGGTTGGCCGCGCGACGTGCTGCCGATGGAGATGATGACCGAGGTCCTGCGCGGCGGACTCGCGGTGGCCTCCGAGGCCGGGTGCCCGGTGATCGGCGGCCACTCCATCGACGACCCCGAGCCCAAGTACGGCATGGCGGTCACCGGGGTCGCCGATCCCGCACGACTGCTGCGCAACGACGCCGCCGAGGCCGGCCTGCCGCTGACGCTGACGAAGCCGTTGGGCACCGGCCTGCTGAACAACCGGCACAAGCAGACCGGTGAGGTGTTCGGCGAGGCGATCGAGGTCATGACGCGGCTGAACCGTGCGGCATCGGAGCACGCGCTCGCCGCGGGGCTGCGAGCCGCCACCGACGTCACCGGCTTCGGGCTGCTCGGCCATCTGCACAAGATGTGCCGGGCCTCCGGGGTGGGCGCGGTGATCGACTCGACCGCCGTGCCCGTCCTCGACGCCGCCCGCGACGCGCTGCGCGACGGATTCGTCTCCGGGGGTACCCGCAGGAACCTGGACTGGGTGCGTCCGCACCTGCGGGCCGACGGCGTCGCCGAGGACGACCTGCTGCTGCTGGCCGACGCACAGACCTCCGGCGGTCTGCTGGTGGTGGGCGAATTGCCTGGTCATCCCGTGATCGGGCACACGGTGGAAGAAATCGGCCTCCACATTCGTTAGCCTGTCGAACTGATTGTGTCGACCGGGCCTGCCGCGGGTAGCTACCAGTCGGCACTCGCCGGAGGCGAGCGAGGACGCACTCGCCGGAGGTCAGCAAGGGACGCACTCGCCGGAGGCGAGCAAAGGAGGAGGTAACCGTGACACGGCCATCTCCCGCGGCAGCGCCGGCCGAGCCGGCGGCGCCCGAGCAGCTGACCGTCCAGCGGCGCAACCTGATCTTCCTGGCGGTCGTGCTCGGCATGCTGCTGGCCGCCCTCGACCAGACGATCGTGGCGACCGCACTGCCCACCGTGGTCGCCGACCTCGGCGGCGCCGGCCACCAGGCCTGGGTGGTCACCAGCTACCTGCTGGCGTCGACGATCGTCACCGCGGTCGTCGGCAAGCTCGGCGACACCTTCGGGCGCAAGCGCGTCTTCCAGGTGGCGATCCTGCTCTTCCTGGCGGGGTCGGTGCTGTGCGGGATGGCGACGTCCATGGGCATGCTGGTCGCGTCCCGGGCGCTGCAGGGTCTGGGCGGCGGCGCCATCACGGTCACCGCGGTCGCGGTGATCGGCGAGGTCATCCCCCTGCGCGAACGCGGCCGCTACCAGGGTGCGCTGGGTGCGGTGTTCGGCGTGACGACCGTGATCGGCCCGCTGCTCGGCGGGCTGTTCACCGACCACCTCAGCTGGCGGTGGGCGTTCTGGATCAACGTGCCGGTGGCCGTGGTCGTCCTCGCAATCGCGGCGGTGGCCATCCCCGAACTCGCGCGCACGGCGCGACCGGTCCTCGACTATGCGGGCATCGTGCTGGTCGGCGTCGGTGCGGCCGGCTTGACACTAGCGACCAGTTGGGGCGGCACCACCTATCCGTGGGGCTCGGCGACCATCATCGGGATGTTCGTGGGGTCGGTCGCCGTGCTGGTGGCGTTCGTCTTCGTGGAGCTCCGCGCGACCGAGCCGATCCTGCCCATCCGGCTGTTCGGCAATCCGGTCTTCACCGTGTGCTGCGTGCTGTCGTTCGTGGTCGGGTTCGCGATGCTGGGGGCCCTGACGTTCCTGCCGACCTACATGCAGTTCGTCGACGGCGTCTCGGCCACCGCGAGCGGTCTGCGCACGTTGCCGATGGTCCTTGGCCTGCTCGCCACGTCCCTGAGCAGCGGCGTGATCGTCGGCCGCACCGGGCGGTACAAGATCTTCCCCATCGCCGGCACCGCGATCATGGCCGTCGGCTTCGTGCTGCTGTCCCTGATGGACGCCGGCACGTCGACGCTGGTGCAGTCGCTGGACCTGCTGGTGCTCGGCGCCGGTATCGGCCTGAGCATGCAGGTGCTGATCCTGGTGGTGCAGAACACCGTCGACTTCACCGATCTGGGGGTCGCCACCTCGGGTGTGACGTTCTTCCGCACCATCGGCAGCTCGTTCGGCGCGGCGATCTTCGGGTCGATCTTCGCCAACGTCCTCGACGACCACCTGCCGTCGGCGATGGCGCAGAGCCGCGCCCCCGCGGAGGCGGCCACGTCGCCGCAGGCCCTGCACCGCCTGCCGGCCGAGATGGCCGCGCCGATCATCCACGCCTACGCCGACTCCCTGACCCGCGTCTTCCTGTTCGCGGCCCCGTTCGCGATCGTCGGGTTCGTGCTGGCGCTGTTCCTCAAGCAGGTCCCGCTGCGTGATGCCGCGGCCAGTGGGAGCACCGACATGGGTGAGGGCTTCGGCATGCCCACCACCGCGTCGCCGGAGAAGGTGCTCGAGGTCGCCATCGGCCGGCTGCTGCAGCGCAGCCGCGGCGTCGACCTGGAGGCCCTGGCGAAGTCGCCCCGCAGTCGTCTCGACCCCGCCCGGCTGTGGGCGCTGATCCAGGTGTACCGGCACGCCGCGGTCACCGGCGCGGCCGACCTCGACGCCATCGCCGAGGAACGCCGGGTCCCGCGCCAGATCCTTGAGCCGGCGTTCGACCGGCTGGCCGCCACCGGTTACGCCTACCGCGCGGACGGTCAGTTCACCCTGACGCCAGCCGGCTCCGCCGAGGTGAACACCGCACGCGACATCCTCGCCAGCTGGATCACCGAGACGCTGGCCAAGTCACCCGACTTCCAGGGCCGCCCCGATCGCATGCAGGTGCAGGGCGCGCTCGACCGGGTGGCCCGCGGGGTGCTGCTCGAGCGGGACTCCAGCAGCGACCTGACCCGCCCGATGATGAAACTCGGTGCTCCACCCGCCCAGAGCGCCGCGGCGACCACACGGCTTCGGGCCCTGTCGGTGCCCGCGGCCACGGAGCCGCCCACGCGCCCGTTCCGGCCGCACGCGTCGACCCCGCCGCGTCCCGCACCGCCTCCTCCGCGGCGCTGACCCGCCTGGTATCACGCGCGCCGGGGCTGGGCGGGCAGCGCGAACGCCGCCAGTCCCGCGGCGAGCGCCGTCAGCGCGATGATGGTGCCCGCCACGCCGATCCAGCCGCGGGCGTCGAACGCCACCCCGCCGAGCCAGCCGATGACGCTGGAGCCGGTGTAGTACGACAGGTTGTACAGCGACGAGGCCTGCGCCTTGCCCACCGAGGCCAGCTGGCCGGTCCAGCCGGCCGCGATGGAATGGGCGCCGAAGAAGCCGGCGGTGGCGACGACGAGGCCGACGAGCACGGCGATGATGTTGTCGCTCAACGTGATCGCCACGCCGATCGCCATGACCGCGATCGAGGCGAGGAGCACCCGCTTACGTCCGAACCGGACGGCCTCGGCGCCGGCGCGCGACGACGACCATGTGCCGGCGAGGTAGGCGAGGAAGACCAGGCTGACCAGCGACGGCGCCAGACCGAACGGCGGCCGGGCCAACCGGAAGCCGAGGAAGTTGTACAGCGCGACGAATCCGCCCATCAGCAGGAACGCCTGAGCGTAGAGGACGAGTTGTCGCCCCGACCGCAGATTGGCGACCAGCCGATGCA
This sequence comes from Mycolicibacterium chubuense NBB4, assembly GCF_000266905.1. The sequence goes on from NC_018027.1 coordinate 5,444,035, forward strand.
CCAGCCCGCCTTCGGGATTGGCGCCGCGCCGGTTCGCGGGCACGAAGCCGCGGGGTTCGGGAGCCAGCCGGACGAAGCACAGCGCCGCCAGTCCGCACATCGCCGCGACGGCGAAGACACCGACGCGCCACGTGGTGGCTTCCGCGACGGGGCTCGACACCAGCCGGCCGAGCAGTCCGCCGACGGTGGTGCCGGCGACGAACGTTCCCGCCGCGCGCGCCGCGTGCCCGCGGTCGATCTCCTCGGTCAGGTAGGCCACCGCGATCGCGGGAACGCCACCCACCAGCACGCCCTCCAGGAAGCGGCCGGCGAGCAGCATCTCGTACGTCGGCGCGAAGGGCACCAGCATCCCGATCACGGTCGCCGTGGTGACCGACCACGAGATCGCGCGGACCCGGCCGATACGGTCGGCCACCGTCGACCACGGGATCACCCCGATGGCCAGACCCACGGTCGACGCCGAGATCGTCAGCGCGGCGGCCGCTGCGCCGACCCCGAGGTCCGCGGAGATCAGCGGGAGCACCGCCTGCGGTGAGTAGAGCTGCGCGAAGGTCGCGACGCCGGCGAAGAACAACGCCGCGATCAGCCGCCCGTACGCGGCCGACCCCTTGGCATGGCCGGTCCACACCTGTTCGCGCGCAGCAGCGGCGGACGTATCGAGGGACATGGCGCCCACGCTAGGAAGGGGGCAGCTCATGAGTCCAATGCATGAGTTTCATGAAGTCCATGCGGCGGGCGCATGATCGCAGGCGGGAGGTTTCGATGCGGTGGAACGTCAGCCGGCTGTGAGGAATCTCGCGAATCGCTCGGCCGGCGGCGGCAACTCACGACCGGCGTCCCACACGAGCCCGACCTCCCGCTTGGCCGCCGGGTCGGACAGGGGGACGTGGGCGACCTTGGCGTCACCCTTGGTGCGCGGGACCGGCACCACCGCCACCCCGAAGCCGGCGGCCACGAGTCCCTCCATCGTCGGGATCTCGGTGGCCTCGAACACGATGTCGGGCGCGATTCCGGCATCAGCGAACAGCGAGTCGGTGAGCTGACGCAAGCCGATCGGGCTCTCCAGCGCGATGAACGATTCCCCCGCCGCCGCCGACAGGCTCACCCGGGTGCGCGCCGCCAACCGGTGATCGGGAGGGACCGCCAGACACAGCCGCTCGACGTAGAGCCGCCGCCATCCGAACCTCGCCGGGTCGGGACGCGGCGAGGTCACGGCGAGGTCCGAGCCGCCGCCGAGCACCCGTTCGGTGATCTCGTATGCGGGCCCCTGGAACAGATCGAACCCGATGCCCGGCGCAGTCCGGCGGAAACGCCGAAGTTGTTCGGGCACCAACCAATTCGCGAGCGAGTGCAAGAAGGCCAGGCGCACCCGGCCGCTGTCGGGATCGCGCAGAGCTGCGATGCGCTCGGTGGCCGCCGTCATCTCCGTGATGCAGCGCCGCGCGTGCTCGAGCATGATCCGGCCGTACGCGTTGAGCCGCAGCCGCCGGTTGACCCGATCGAACAGTGGTGCGCCGGCCTCCTCCTCGAACCGCGCCAGTGCCCGTGACAGTGCCGGCTGGCTGACGCCGAGTTCGGCAGCGGCCTCGGTGACATGCTCGATCTCGGCGAGGGTGACGAACCAGTGCAGGTCCTCCAGGTGCACGCTGTCGACGATAGAGCGTCGGGGATTGCGCAGCCGGACTGCCCGCCGGAGTGCGAGGGACGGCCCGGAAGTCAGCCCTCGACAAGCACTTTCAGCCGGCGGACGGTCTCGTCCATGATCCGGCCGACCTGGCGCGCGGCGACCCGGTCGGCGATCAGGGCCAGAATCCCGCTGCCCGGCGCCTCGTACGACAACCGGAACGTCACCTTCGTCTTGCCCTCACCGCAGTCACGCAGCCGGAACCGGCCTCGCAGCGTCACTCCGGTGATCCCGATCCAGGCCAGGTCGCGCGCGTCGTCGAACTCCGTCAGCTCGATCACCCCGCCGATCGGCACGGAGCCGACCTTCCAGTGCACGGTGTAGCGCGAGCCGATGCCCACCGGGCCCTCGGTCACCGTCTCCCAGCGCTCCAGGTGAGGCATGAACGTCGGGTAGCACTCCGGATCGCTGACGTGTTTCCAGACGATGTGCCGGTCGACGTTGGCAATGACACTCCGTTGCAGCCGCATCGATTCACTCCCCTAGCCCAGTATCGGGAACCGGCGCTCGGCCGCCATCCGGTCCACCGCCGCCTGCAACGCACCCTCGACCTTCTCGTGCACGGCCCGGTCGTCACCGTCGGGCTCGATCGGGTCCAGCGCCTCGATGACGATCTTGGACGGCAGCGGGATGTGCCCGTACAGGTCGCTGATGATCAGACCCCACGGCGGGGCGAGCGCGATCGGCACGCTCTTGAGCCGCAGCAGCTTGTCGACCATCAACAGCTTGGCCAGCCACTGCCCACGGCTGAGGAAGAACACGCTCTCCTGCCCACCGACGCTGGCGATCGGCACAATAGGGACGCCCGCTTCCCGGGCCAGCCGGACGTAGCCCATGCGTCCACCGAAGTCGACCTTGTTGCGCTCCCAGAACGGCCGGAACACTTCGTAGTCACCGCCGGGGTACACCAGCAGCGCGGCCCCGGACTGCAGGGCGAGCCGGGCGTTGTCGTGGTTGGCGGCGACGGTGCCGAATTTGCGCAGCGACCCCAGCGGCGGCGCGGACACGACCAGGTTGTGCGCCAGTTGGTAGAACGGGCGCTCGACCCCGAAGTACGACGAGAACGCCAGCGTGAACACGAAGGTGTCGGGCGGGACGTTGCCGCCGCTGTGGTTGCCCACCAACAGCACCGGGCCCTCGGCCGGGATCCGGTCCAGCCCGCGGACGTCGGCCCGGAAGTACAGCGACGCGAGCAGCCACAGCCCCGGCAGCTGCTCCCTTATGTAGTCCGAGTCGCGCTGGTCCAGGTCGGCCTTCGGCACGCGCGAGGAGACCTGGTGCTTGACCCAATCGAAGACATCACCGAACCCGGCCATGCGAGTGATATTGACCACGGCCCCGCGGCGCAAACCTGGCCTGCCGGGTGCCGGCCCACAGAGCCAGCGCGACGAGTGCGACGAGCGCGGCCCCGCTGGCGAACACCGTCGCGTCGAACGGCCCGGCGCCGGGCCATCCGGCCTCCGCGCGGGCCGAGCCGCGCAGGAACGGCACGACCGCCAGGATCGCCACGCCCACGACCGCTTCGGCGACGACCACGACCGGGAAGTGCTCGACGGTCAGCCGGACCACCGACCGGGTGTCGCCGTCGCGCCGGGCAAGCCGGATCCGGGGCATCAGCACCCGCATGTTGTAGGCGCCGGCCCCGAGCAGCGCGACCACCAGGACGAGCTTGACGGCGAGGTAGCGCCCGTAGGCGGTGGTGAGCAGCTGTGCCGGGGTGCCGACGTGCGTCCATGCCAGCCACATCCCGCTGATGATCAGCCCGCCGACCGCGTAGAGCGCGACGACGCTGAAGCGCTCCCAGACCTGCGCCCAGTCGCGTCCGGCGGCCGCCTCCTCGCCACGGGCGCGCCGGCCGAGCATCCCGGCCGCGCCGAGCACCACCAGACCGCCCACCCACAACGTCGCCGCGACCACGTGGACGACGGTGAGGACGCTGCGGGCCAGGCTGTCGAGCGAGCCGACGGTGGCGGGCAGCAGCGGGATCACCGCACCCACGACGGCCGTCGCCGTCACCGCGGCCGCGACCGGCCGCGAGGCGCGGGTTCGCAGCACCACCAGACCCGCGGCCAGGAGCAGCGCGACCACCAGGTCGCTGACGGCGGCCGAGAGGACGAACTGCGCGGCCGCCCACACCGCCACGGCGAGTGCGGTCGGCAGGGCCAGCCGGCGCACGTTCTGCGACACCACCCCGCCGCGGGCTTCGGGGATGGCGAGGAACGCGATCGTCAGCCCGATCGCGGCGGGCACCGACAGGCTGAGGAAGTGCACGACCTCGGCCGCCACGTCGCCGAATGCCGGTGCCGGAGGTGTTTGTCCAGACATGCCCACACGCTAGGAGCCCTGGTTTTGCGTGCGCTGTGCGCGCGATGTGCCGCGGCGATGAAGTCGTCCTACCGGTCGGGCTGCCGGCGCAGCCGGGCCGCCTGCAGGGTGAGGTGGTCGCGCTCGGCGGCGTTTCGCGCCTGGGCCGCCGCCTTCGCGTAGAGGTCCGCGGCGGTGGCGGCGTCGCCGGCCTTGGCATGCAGATAAGCCACCGCCGCGGTGTGGCGTGGCAGTGCCGGATCGAGGGCGGCGAGCGCCGCCAGCCCGGCCTGAGGTCCGTCCGCTTCGCCGACGGCGACGGCGCGGTTCAGACGCACCACGGGGCTGTCGGTGAGCCGGACCAACTCGTCGTACCACTCGACGATCTGCACCCAGTCGGTCTCGTCGGCGGTCTGGGCGTCGGCGTGCAGGGCCGCGATCGCGGCCTGCGCCTGATACTCCCCGAGCCGGTCGCGAGCGAGTGCGGCCTGCAGGATCGCCACCCCCTCGGCGATCCGGTCGCGCTGCCAACATCGGCGGTCCTGCTCGGCGAGCGGTACCAGGCTGCCGTCGGGGCGAGTGCGGGCCGGCCGTCTGGCGTGGTGCAGCAGAAAGAGGGCGAGCAGTCCCGCGACCTCTTCGTCGGGGGTGCTCGCCGCCAGCTGGCGAGTCAGCCGGATCGCCTCTGCGGCGAGGTCGACGTCGCCGCTGTAGCCCTCGTTGAACACCAGATACAGCACCCGGCACACGGTGCGCAGATCGCCGGGGTGGTCCCACCGGACGTCGGCGACCGCGCGCTTGGCGCGGCTGATCCGTTGTGCCATGGTCGCTTCCGGCACGAGGTAGGCCTGTGCGATCTGGCGGGTGGTGAGGCCGCCGACGGCCCGCAGCGTCAGCGCGACCGCCGACGCGGGGCTCAGCTCGGGGTGCGCGCAGAGGAAGTAGAGCTGCAGCGTGTCGTCGACGGACGCCGCGGCACCGGGCGGCGGTTCGTCGGCGACGAGCGTTTCGCGCCGCTGCCGCGCCGCGTCGGACCGCGCCATGTCGACGAATCGCCGCCACGCCGTGGTGATCAGCCAGCCCTTGGGGTCGTCGGGGGGTCGGGCCTGCCACGTTTCGACCGCCCGGATCAGCGCCTCCTGGACGGCGTCCTCGGCGGTCGCGAAGTCCGCCCCGCGGTGGACGAGGGCGGCCAGCACGCCGGGGATGAGGTCCCGCAGCCGTTCCTCGTCCACCGCGCCGACGGTCCGCTACTCGGTGACGGTCGGTGGAGCGGCCATGAACGGCCGCACCTCGAGCCACTCGCAGATCGGCGTTCCGCCCGCACCGGGCGCCGCAGACAGTTCGCCGGCGAGTTCGACCGCCCGCTCGTAGGACTCGACGTCGATGATCATCCAGCCGGCGATCAGGTCCTTCGTCTCGGCGAACGGGCCGTCCGTCACGGGCGGTCTGCCCTGCCCGTCGTGGCGCACCCAGGCGCCCTCCGGAGCCAGCCCCTGCGCGTCGACGAATTCCCCGGTCTCCTCCAACTTCGCCGCGAAATCGTGCATGTACTGGACATGCGCCCGGACCTCGTCGGGCGACCACCGATCCATCGGCACGAAGTCTGCCGGTGTGGGGGCGCCTCGATAGTGCTTGAGCAGCAGGTACTTCGCCACGGGTTTCTCCCTTCGGTTGGCGACCCTAGTTGATCGCGCACCCCTGGGACGGAGCCGTCACGCCGTTCTCGACACGACATCCGGGAAGAAAAGTGACGTATCGAATCGTTATCAACGTTTGTCCCACTTGTCACATGGGTAACTCCAGTAACGGCGCTGGCATGCAGGCGCCGCTCCTGAACACCCCCAAGAAAGAGCCGAATGGATCATCGGAATGAACACAGTCCTGTATTTCAGCGCCAGCGGCGCCGTGTATGAAACCCGTGCCTACACCACCACCGACATCGACCAGCTCGTTCACGACCAAGGGCTGCAGAGCCTGACCAGCGCCGACCGGCAGTTCGACTTCTGGTTCAGCCCCTCGACGCAGCGGTGCCAGCGCCGCGTCAACCAGCACGCCACTGAAATGCTCTTGGCAACGACCACTTTCACTGCCAAGACCGTTCCCCTTCTGCGCGGTTGCGTGGTCGTCGCCACTCACGACGCCGACGGTGAGCTCGACGGTTTGAGCTGGCAGCAGCTCGACCTGCTCGCGCAGCGCAACCGCACGCTCACCAAGCGGGACGAACGCACGCTCGCGCGGCGCATCCTCCGTGACGACCGCACGCAGCGGCGCACCGCTGCGCCGGTCACGCCCGCGCCGGTCAGCTGCGCCCGGCCACGCGCGACGGCACATCGCTGATCCGGTGGTTGGACGGGCCGCGAGGGGGTAGAGCCTCGCCATGAACCTCCATCACGTCCTCGGGAGCGTCGAACGTCTGCGGATCCTCGACTCACCCGCCGCCACCGCGTCCGGCGTCGCCCGCCGGCTGATCGGTTCTGGCCGTCTCGCCCAAGCCCTGCGGGGTTCCTGGCTCGGCCACCCGGTGCACCCGTTGCTGATCACCGTGCCGATCGGCTCCTGGATTGCCTCCGCCGTGTTCGACGTCGTCTTCACCGACGTCGCGGCGGCCCGCCGGCTCGTCGCCGTCGGGCTGGTCGCCACGCCGCCGACCGTGCTGGCCGGCTGGGCCGATTTCCCCCTGCTGAACCGTCGCCAGCAGCGGGTGGGACTGGTGCACGCGGTGTCCAACTTCGTCGGCGTCGTCATGTTCACGCTGTCGTACCGGGCCTACCGACGCGAGCGGAACGAGGCCGCACGCCGCTACACGATGCTGGGGCTCGCGGCGATCAGCGTCGGCGGCGCGCTCGGCGGCCACCTCTCCTACGCGCAGGGCGCGGGGATGTTCCGCTGGCAACCGGTCCGCGCCGTGACGCACCGCAGCCCGATCGAACACCAGCGCGCCGCCTGACGACGATCACCTGCCCGGTCCGTAGAGCCCGGGGAGGAGGTCGGGGTCTCCCGGAACCCACGTGCTGGTGACCTGTGATCGCTCGCCCATGGCCACGGCTCGGTCCACCAGCCGGTTGCCCAGTTCCACTTGCGCCGGCTCCCAGGCCTTCAGCGCAGCGGCGATCCCGGCGGTCGCCTCGGTGCCGTTCTCGGCGGCCAGCAGGTGCTCGTAGAGCGTCCACGCATCGGCGGCGGCCTTGGCCGACCCCGCCGCGGGATGCGGCCGCACCGTGAACGCGGCGTCGCCGATGACCGCGATCCGTCCGACGGCCATGCGGGGGACTCGGGCGTCGGTGACGATCTGCAGGTACGGCTGCTCGGTCCGCGTGACGACCTCGGCGACCGCCGGCGCCAGCTGGTCGGCGGCGGCCTGCCTCATCTCTTCGACGTAGCGCTGTTGCACCCCACCGGGATGCAGTGACACCTCCGCCTCGATCCCCCGCAGGTCGGTGGTCATCTCCTGCAGTTCCGGTCCGTCCTCGACGTTGCGGTACCAGACGAAGTTCAGCAGTCGCTCGCCGACGGCGAGCTCTCCGTTCATGCCGGGGATCGTGTACATGACCGCGTGGGTGTTCGGTGCGACGCTGTAGGTCAGCGAGTCGGCCAGCAGCGCACGGGACGCACCGCTGGCCCGGTCTTCGCGCAGGGTCCCGCGCCACCCGACGTAGCCCGCGTACTGCCGGCGCAGTCCCGGGAAGAGTCGACGCCGCGCGGTCGAGCTGACCCCGTCGGCGAACACCACCAGCTCCGCGCGCTCGACGCGGCCGGTGACGAAGCGAACCTCGACCCCGTCGGCGTCCTGGTCGAATCCGGCACAGAACTCACCGAGGTGGTACCGCGCGTCACCGAAGTCGGCGAGCAGCGCCCGGTATACGGTTCCCCAAGACGCGCAACGGGATTCGAAAGGCTGCTCGAACACCACGTCGTTGTCCGGGCCCAGATAGCGCAGCCGAACACTGTGCGTGCTGAGTTCTTCGATGCGGCGCGCGCTGTGCGCGTCGAACCATCTCATGGTCATCGGCTGCAGCACGATGCCGCCTCCGCGGTTGTCCAGTGGCGCGGGCGTCCGTTCGAAGACGTCGACGTCGAAGCCCAGGCGGCGCAACAGCAGCGCGCTGGTCAGTCCTCCGATCGAGCCGCCGACCACCACGGCTCGCGCCCCCGCGTAATCCCGCACGCTCAGTCCTCCCCCGACACCGACCGCGCGATTATTACCGCCAGAGACGGGGTACGACGTCACGCATGACAGTTTCCGGAGAGAATGTAACGCCTGAACCTTCACCGTCGGACGACGAGCCGCTGGCGCCGGCCACCCCGGGCGCCGAGGCGCTTCCCCTGCCCGACGAGCAGGTCGAGAAGCCGTCGGAGACGTAGCGAAATCGTCAGTTTTGACAGGGTTTTCGCGCCTTAGACTGCCTGCATGCCCGTTCCCGACACGCCGCGGCCAGGACAGGAGTCGGTGTGGGACTATCCTCGGCCGCCTCGCGTCGAAGAGTTCCGCGGCTCGATCGTGGTGGAACTCGGCGGCCGGAAGATCGCCGAGACGGACCGCGCGTGGCGGGTGCTCGAGACCAGTCACCCGCCGACGTACTACCTGCCCCGGGAGTCGTTCGTCGACGGCTGCCTGCGCGACGCGCCGGGGTCGTCATGGTGTGAATGGAAGGGTCAGGCGAGCTACTTCGACCTGGTGACCCCGGCGAAGACCGCACCGAAAGCGGCGTGGACGTACCGGAATCCGACGTCCGGGTTCGGAGCCATCGGGAACGCGATCGCCGTGATGCCCGCCTCCGTGGACCGCTGCCTGGTCAACGGCGAGGTAGTCCAGCCGCAGCCGGGAGGTTTCTACGGCGGGTGGATCACCAGCTGGATCGCCGGGCCGTTCAAAGGCGTGCCGGGTTCCATGGGCTGGTGAGCACCGCTCAGCCGGTGTAGCGCGCCACCTGGTCGGCGTAGCTGTCGAGCAGCCGCAGCGACGCGTCGAGCGGCTTGGTCGGCAACAGCAGGGCGACCTGGCCGAAGCCCAGTTCGTCGGCGGCACGCCAGTATTCGGTGTCGACGGGAGTGCCGAACATGGCCAGCGGAACGTCGTGACCGCTGCCGTCGCGCATCTGGCCGATGCGCCGGGCGAGCCTGTCGACCGGCAGCGGGTTGGAGATCCAGCCCGCCTGGTGGCGGATCACCCGCTTGACGGTGGCGTCGGAGTCGCCGCCGATGTAGACGGGCGGATGCGGCTTCTGCACCGGTTTGGGCCGGCTGAAGGACGGTTCGAAGTCCACGAACCTCCCGTGGTACTCGGCGGGTTCGGAGGTCCACAGCGCCTTGATCGCCTCGATCCGCTCGTCGAGCAGGGCGCCCCGTGTCTTCGGGTCGGTGCCGTGGTCGCGCAACTCCTCGATGTTCCAGCCGGCGCCGACGCCGAAGACGAAGCGGCCGTTGGAGATCAGGTCGATGCTGGCCGCTTCCTTGGCGGTGATGATCGGGTCACGCTGGATCAGCAGCGCGATGCCGGTGAACAGCTCGATCGTCGTGGTCACGGCCGCGGCGGCGGCGAGCGTGACGAAGGGGTCCAGCGTCCGGTAGTAGACCGACGGCAGCTCACCGCCCTGCGGATACGGCGACTCCCGGCTGGCCGGGATGTGGGTGTGCTCGGCGATGACCAGTGACGCGAAACCGCGCTCCTCGACGGCCCTGGCAAGCGACACCGTGTCGATGGTGTCGTCGTTGACGAACGTGGAGATCCCGAATTTCATCGCTGTCCCTGCCTGTCGTTCAGTTGGGCGGTCCGGCCGCGAGCCTGACCGGGATGCTGTGCGCGGTGCGGGCGCGGTCGAGATAGTCCACGGTGACCGGGTCACCGGGGTGGTGCCGGTCGAGGACATCGGTCAGCACCGTCCCGTCCGGCGTCGGCACGGCGTCGATGCCGGTGATGACGTCGCCGCCGGCCAGGCCCGCCAGGTCGGCCGGTGAGCCGCGCAGCACTCCCTGCACGACCACTCCCGCCGGATCGCGGTCGTCGTTGATGCCGATCCCGAGGATTCCGGTCGGTCCGACGTGCACGGATCCGGACGCGTTGCCCGCCTGGATCGCCTCCGCGGTGGCCAGAGCCTGGTTGATCGGAATGGCGAAGCCGCCGGCGTTGGTCATCCGGTAGGTCTGCGATCCCACGGTGACGATGCCGACGACCCGGCCGGTGCTGTCGACCAGCGGTCCGCCGGAGTCCCCCGGCAGGGTGTCGGCATCGAATCCGATCAGCCCGTCGAGTTGCTCGCTGCTGCCGGTGAAGTCGTCGTCGGCGGTGACGTTCTGGCCGAGCGCCCGCACCGTTCCCGGCGATCGGGTCAGCGGGCCGCCGCCCGGAAATCCGACCCCGGTGACCGGATCCCCGATGCGCACGGTCGACGAGTCGGCGGTCGGAGCGACCGGCAGATTCGACGCTCCCCGCAGCCGCAGGACCGCCACATCGTTCTTGCGGTCGTAGCCGACGACGTCGACGGGATAGCTCCGGCCGGTCCCCACATCGGTCGCCGTGATGTCCGCCGCGCCCCGGATCACGTGATTGTTGGTGAGCGCGATGCCGTCGGGGCGCAGCACCACACCGGTGCCCGAGCCGACGGCTCCCTGCACCGGCAGGTCGGTGTCGATGCGCACGACGCCCGGTTCCACAGCCGTCGTGTCGGCCACCGGGACGGGTTCGGCCGACGCCGTCGGCACCGCCACCAGACTTGCGATGGTCAGCGCCAGTGCCGCGATGACCGGTGTGGGTGAAGGCATCGGAATCCCTTTCGTCCGGCGGCGATGACGCATACCCCGTCCCGCCCGGTGATGAACACCGCTTCGCCTGACGGAACAGCTCGGCCCGGTGGCCACGATTATCGCCCGGCGTCGGCGTTCAAGAGAACCGCGTCGTGAGCCGCGGAGACTACGGTCGAGGCGTGAACTTCGAGGAGTACCGCGGATTCGACGCGACCGGCCTGGCCCGGCTCGTCGCCGACAAGGACGTCGCCGCAACGGAACTGCTGGCGCTGGCGCAGGAGCGGGCCGCGGCGGTGAACCCGCGGATCAACGCGATCGTGCGTGACGTGCCCGCCCCGATCCCCGACGCCGGCGGTGGCCCGTTCGCCGGAGTTCCGTTTCTGATCAAGGACCTCGCGCAGGACTATGCGGGGCTGCCGACGTCGCGGGGCTCACGGGCCTGGATGGCGCATCCCGTCACCGAGCATGCGACCGTCGTCGCGCGCTGGCTCGACGCGGGTCTGGTCATCTTCGGCAAGACGAACACCCCCGAATTCGGGGCGAAGGGCATCACCGAGCCGCTGGCGTGGGGCCCGGCGCGCAATCCGTGGAATCTGGCGCGGACGCCGGGCGGCTCCTCGGGCGGGTCGGCGGCGGCGGTCGCGGCGGGCATCGTGCCGTGCGCCGGCGCCAACGACGGGGGCGGATCGATCCGCATCCCCGCGGCGTGCTGCGGGCTGGTCGGGCTCAAACCGGGCCGCGGGCTCACGCCCTTCGGGCCCGCGATGGGCGAACTGATGCACGGCGCCGCGGTGCAAGGTGTCGTTTCACGCACGGTCCGGGATACCGCGGCGATGCTGGACATCCTGAGCGGCGGCGAGCCCAGCGGACCCTACGTGCCCGCCATGCCGGCGTCCTCGTTCGCCTCGTGTGTGGGCAGCGATCCCGGTGCGCTGCGAATCGGCTTCCGGGTGCCGACCGCGATCACTCCGGCGCCGCACCGCGAAGCGTTCGCCGCCGTCGAGAAGACCGCGCAGACGCTGAGCGACCTCGGCCACCACGTCGAAGAACTCCCGCAGGCACCGTTCGACGACGCCGCGCTCGCGCGCGACTTCCTGCTCACCTGGTTCGTCTACACCGCCGCCGACGTCGCCGAGGCCAAACGGCTCACGGGCGCCGGAGACGAGGCGTTCGAACGGGAGACGCTCATCATGGCGGCATTGGGCCGCGCGACGAGCAGCATCGACTATCTCAGCGCCGTCGAGCGACGCCACGACCACACCCGCCGGCTGACGACGTTCTTCGAGGACTACGACCTGCTGCTGACACCGACGCTGGCAACCCCGCCACCGGCGATCGGCGAGTTCGACCTGCCGGCACCCCTGCAGCACGCCACCGACGCGCTGATCAGAACGCGCACCGCCCGTCTGCTGCGCTACACCAAGATCGTCGACGACATGGTGGACAAGAACCTCGGCTGGGTGCCGTACACGCAGCTGGCGAATCTGACTGGCAGACCGGCGATTTCGCTGCCGCTGCACTGGACGGCGGACGGCCTGCCGCTGGGCGTCCAATTCGTCGCGCCCCTGGCGGGCGAGTCGCTGCTGATCCGACTGGCCGCCCAGCTGGAGCAGGCGATGCCGTGGGCGTCCCGGATGGCGCCCCTGTAGCGGGCCGACGCCGTTAGGGTGCAGCAATGAGCCTGGTCACCTACGAGGTGAACGATCACATCGCCACCATCACGCTCAACCGCCCCGAGGCGCGCAACGCGATCAACGGCGCGATGCGCCGAGATCTCAACGCGGCGTGGGACCGGTTCCGCGACGACGAGGACGCCTGGGTCGCGATCCTGACGGCCCACGGCGAGGTGTTCTGCGCCGGCGGCGACCTCAAGGACGGCGAGGGCTCGGTCGGCACGTTCGGCGGCACCTTCTGGGAGAAACCGACGATCAACTCGTTCGAGAGCGGGATGGAGTTGTTCAAGCCCACCATCGCCGCCGTGCACGGTCCCTGCATCGGCTACGGGCTGACCGGGATCCTGTTCTGCGACTTCGTGATCGCGAGCACCTCGGCCTCCTTCTCGTTCCCCGAAGTCCGGCTGGGCCTGCCGACGATCGTCGGTGCGATCCGGCTGCCCGAGCGGCTCCGGTGGGCCGACGCGATGGAACTGCTGCTCACCGGTAAGCCGGTCTCGGCCCACAGGGCGAAGGAGATCGGCCTGGTCTGGCGGCTGGTCGAGCCCGACGAGCTGCAGGAACAGGCCCTCGCGTGGGCGCGGACACTGACCGAGGCGGCGCCCCTGGCCCAGCGCGCCACCAAGGAGGTGGCCTGGCGCACGGCCACGATGGGCTGGATCGAGTCGGTCCGCTTCGGCGAGACGATGCGCAAGGTGGCGGCGGTCACCGAGGACGTCGCCGAAGGGCTGCGCGCGTGGCGGGAGAAGCGTGCACCGACGTGGCGGGGCCGCTGAGTCCTCAGTCGACGAGGACCACATTCTGCGCGACGTCGTTCCGCGGGATCGTGAGGCTGTTGGCCGGGAACGCCGGGTCGGCGTAGCCGATGCACAGTCCGCACAGCAGGTCCAGCTCCTCGGGAATGTCGAGCTGCTCACGCACGAGGTCGGGATACAGCGTGGTTGACACCTGCACGCAACTGTCGAGTCCGCGTTCGGTGAGCGCCAGCAGCAACGTCTGTACGAACATCCCGACCGCGACCGCGTCGGCGGGTCCGAGGTCGCGGTGCATGCAGACCACGCCCGCCACCGGCGGGTAGAAGAACTCGAAGTTGCGCAATCGGGCGGTCCATCGTCCCTCGGCATCGTCGCGCGCGATGCCCATCGACCCGTAGACGAGGGCGCCGAGCTCTCGTCGCAGCGGGAGGAACGAGTCGGGCAACCCCATCGTGACCGGGGGGTGCGCGCGGGCTTCGGCGGCCAGCGCCGCCGCCAGCTTGTCCCGGCGGGCGCCCGTCGCGAGAAACAGTCGCCAGGGCTGCACGTTGGAGTTGGACGGCGCTTTCATCGCCAGTGCGAGGCACTCGTTCAGCAGCTCGATGGGAACCGGCCTGTCCGGCAGGAACATTCGCGTCGAATGCCGGCGAGTCACGATCTCGGCCAGCGTCGGTGATCCGGTCATCGTGCGCCGAGCCAGTCGGACAGCCGGTGCGGTGCCCGCTCGGCGTCGCCGCGGGGCACCAGGCTCGCCGTGTGCACCGGCGTACCGAAATATGTGGCTGCCGGGTCGACCACCACTCGGAGATTCTTCCCCTGCGCGGCCAGCACCAGCGCGGCCATGTCCGCGAAGGACATCGGCTCGGGACCCGCGAGGTCCATGACGCCGTTGGCGGGGCGCTCGGTGGCCGTCCGCGCGAGGACGGCGGCGACGTCGGCCGACGCGATCGGCTGGATCAGCGCATCGGGCACGCGCGCCTCGTCGCCGACGACGAGCGAGCCCGTGATCACCTCGGTGAGCTCGTGGAACTGGGTGGCGCGCACGATCGTGTACGGGACGCCAGAGGCGGCAACGGCGTTCTCCTGCACGACTTTTCCTCGCACATAGCCACCGCCCTCGAGCTGGTCGACCCCGACGATCGACAACAGGACGTAGTGCCCCACGCCGGCCCGTTTCGCGGCCGCGGTCAGGTTGGCCGCGGTCGCGGTGAAGAACGCCAGGGCGGCGTCGTCCGCCATGGTCGGCGAGTTCAGGACGTCGACGACGACCTCGGCGTTCGCGAGCGCGCCGTCGACCCCGGCACCGCTCACAGCGTCGACACCCGACCCGCGAGACGCGGCGGTCACGTCCTGTCCCGCCGCGGTCAGCAGCGCCACCACCTGTGCGCCGACCTGGCCGGTGGCGCCGAAAACCGTGATGTTCATGGTCATCGGGATCCCGCGCCGACCCGGCGATCGCGGCGCGCCTCGAGTTCGGCGTCGTCGACGATGACGAACATCTGCTCGCCCGGCGTGCACAACATGGTGACCAGGAAGCGCAGCGGAACGTCTGGACGGTTGTTGCCGTCGGAGTAGTGGATGACATCGCCGCCGGGCTCCCAGAAGGCGTCCCCGGCCTTGAGCACCCTGGGCGCCTCGCCCTCGAGTTCGAACAGCATCTCCCCTTCGAGCACATAGCCGAAGCAGGGTCCGGCGGGGTGCTTGTGCGGGGGCGCGCCCGCATCGCCGGGGCCCCACTCGACGATCGCGGTCATCGCCTCCGCGCCGGCGGGGATGCTCGGCGGCTTCACGGTCTGGATGACCGTCATCGCCGCCATGATCCGGTCCATTGCCTCTGTCATCGTTGTCCTTCCGGAGTGTGTGTCGTCCTTCGACCGTCGCACCCCACGGGGTCCCGCCGAATCCTGGAAACCCCGTAGTCGTGTGCGTGGCCACCCCGCGGCAGCGGGCCACGGATCCGGGCACGGTCGTCGGCTAACGTCGAGCCCGATGTCCCTGCACACGCTGGCCGCTCGGGCTCGCCTCTCCCCCGGCACGGCCGCGGGTCTGCTGCTCTGCGCGGCCGTGTTCGTCGTGGGTCTTTCCTGGGCGAAGTGGATGCACTATTCGAGCAAGGCGGTCGACCTCGGTCAGACGCACCGGTGGCCCGGTTCGGACATCCTCGCCACGGGCGGTGTCACGGCGGGCGATCCCCCGAGCTGGCATGCCGCGGCGACGTTCTTCCACGCCTACGTCGCGTCGATCTGGCCGGCGCTGGTCGTCGCGCTCCTGCTCAGTGCCGCGGTCCAGGCCTTCCTGCCGCCGAGCTGGCCTGCCCGACTGCTCAACCGGCGCAGCACGCTGAGCAGCGCGCTGGCCGGCGGCGCGGCGGGCATGCCGTCGATGATGTGCACCTGCTGCGCGGCCCCGGTGGCTGCGACGTTGCGGCGCAACGGGGTAACGCCGCCCGCCGCGGTGGCGTACTGGCTCGGCAATCCCCTGCTCAACCCGGCGGTCCTCGTCTTCCTGCTCATGGTCGCCCCGTGGCAGTGGAGCGTCACCCGGCTGGTGATCGGCCTCGTCACCGTCATCGGCGCCGCCGCGGCGGTCGGGCTGGCAACGCGCGACCCCCTCGCGGCCACGCCCGCCCCGAGGCCGGAGCTCGTCGACCGGCCGGGCCCCGGACGGTTCCGGCCGTCGCCGGGGCGGTTCGCCGCCGCCCTGGCGAAGCTCGCCCTGACGCTGCTGCCCGAGTACGCGATCCTCGTCCTCGTCATCGGGGCGTACCGGGGCCGGCTTCTGACGATCACCGAACCGTCGCATCGCGGCCTGCTCATCGTGGTGGTGGTGAGTCTCGTGGGTGTTCTCGTCGTCCTGCCGACCGCGGGAGAGATCCCGATCCTGCTGTCGCTCGCCGTGCTCGGCGCATCGCCGGGCGTGCTCGGCGCACTGCTGATCACCCTGCCGGCCGTCAGCCTCCCCGGTGCGGCGATGGTCGCCCGCAGTTTCGGACCGAAGGCGACCGCGATCACCGCCGGTGTGGTCGTCGCTGCGGGCCTGTTGAGCGCGGCGGCGCTGAGCTCGCTGAGCAGCCTGTGACGCGCGGGGGCGAACATCCTGCGCCATAGGCGATTTCAGCCTCGGTTCGCGTCGCGGTTCCAGACGGCCCGGGGCGACGGCGTCCGCGGCGGGCTCAGTACTGTACCGGGGTGATGGAGTTCGATCGATCCCCCGGGATGGCCCGCCGCCGACGCGCGCTGAACTTCGCGCTGCGCGGGCGCCGCGACCCCGCGTCGGGCGCGGGTCAGCGCCGCCGGGTGGCGGGGGGAATGAGCGACCGGCACACCCGCAAGGTGCTGGACCTGACCATCCGGCTCGCCGAGGTGATGCTGTCCTCCGGCTCGGGCACCGCCGACGTCGTCGCGACCGCCCACGACGTGGCCCAGGCGTATCAGCTCACCGACTGCGTGGTCGACGTCTTCGTCACCACCATCTTCGTGTCGGCGCCGCCCACGGCGGACAGTCCACCGGTCACCATCGTGCGTGCGGTGCAGGCCCGCTCGACGGACTACACCCGGCTCTCCGAGCTCGACCGCTTGGTCGGACGCATCACCTCCGGCGGGGTGTCGGTCGACGAGGCGCACGAAGCGATGGACGAACTGACCGAACGGCCGCACCCGTACCCGCGGTGGCTCGCGACCGCGGGCTGGGCCGGCTTCGCGTTCGGTATCGCCATGCTGCTCGGCGGGACCTGGCTGACGTGGATCCTGGCCGCGGTGTCGTCGGCGCTGATCGACCGCGTCGGCCGGCTGCTGAACCGCATCGGCACCCCCTTCTTCTTCCAGCAGGCGGCCGGCGCCCTGATCGCGACGCTGATCGCGGTCGCCGCCTACCTGTTCGCCGGTCAGGGGCCCACCGCCCTGGTGGCCACCGGCATCGTGATGCTGCTGGCCGGGCTCACGTTGGTTGGGTCGGTGCAGGACGCGCTGACCGGATACATGCTCACCGCGGTGGCCCGGCTCGGCGACGTGGTCTTCTTGACCCTCGGCATCGTGGTGGGCATCCTCGCGGGGCTGCAGATCGCGTCGGTGGCGGGCATCCACATCGAGCTCCACGTCGATGCCACCGAATACTTCGTGCTGCCCAACCAGCCGCTGTCGATCGTCCTGGCCGTGTGCGGCGCCGCGCTCGCGGGCGCCTGCCTGACCATCGCCAGTTACGCGCGGCCCCGCTCGGTGGTCACCGCCGCCATCGCGGCGGGCCTGGCCGAACTCGTGCTGATCGGTCTCGGCAGCAACGGTTTCGGGCAGGTGGTCGCCACCGGCACCGGCGCGGTCGGGGTCGGCCTGCTCGCCACCCTGATCTCGATCCGGCGACAGGCGCCGGCGCTGGTCACCGCCACCGCGGGCATCACGCCGATGCTGCCGGGCATGGCGGTGTTCCGCGCGGTGTTCTACTTCGCCGTCGAGCGGGATTTCGCCGCCGGGATGGCGCAGGCTCTGGCCGCGGCGGCGACCGCGCTCGCGATCGGCGCGGGTGTGGTGATGGGTGAGTTGATCGGCTCGCCGCTGCGCTACCGGGCCGGCCGGCTCGGCGATTTCCTCCGGGTCGAGGGTCCGCCCGGCCTGCGCCGCGCGGTGGGCAATGTGGTCGCGCTGCGGCCGGCTGCGGCCGCTCAGCCGGCCCGGGCCACTCACCAGCGCTCGTGGAGCGTCGCGCTCGAACCGGCGTCGTCCGAGTCGGCGTCGTCCGAGTTGGAGGCGGACGAGTCCGGCGGCTCGGCGGGTGCCGACGACGGCGAGTCCGCCGAACGGTAACGTCAATACGCGGTGTGTGTACGGTGAGCGGCTTGTCCGCTCTGGCGTAGGCGATGTGCAGCTGGAGTGACGAGCGCGGCTCGCGCCGGGGCCGGGGACGCCGACTCTTGCGAACCGTGGCATTTCACGGTGCATCCACCTCGTCCGAGCGCGCCGTCGATCGATCACCGAGGAGAATTTCCCGTGGACTCCGGAGAATCCCGACCAGCAACCGCCGACAAGGAGCCGCCGCCGGGGGTGATCAAGAAGGCCATCACGGCCTCGGCCATCGGCAATGCGACCGAGTGGTTTGACTACGGCATCTACGCGTACGGCGTCACCTACATCTCGGCGGCCATCTTCCCCGGTGACGCCGCGAGCGCGACGCTGCTGGCGCTCATGACGTTCGCCGTCTCGTTCCTGGTGCGGCCGCTCGGCGGGTTCGTGTGGGGCCCGCTGGGCGACCGGCTCGGGCGCAAACGGGTGCTGGCGATCACGATCGTGCTGATGGCCGGCGCCACGTTCTGCGCCGGTCTGGTTCCGACCTACGCGACGATCGGGATGTGGGCGCCGTTCCTGCTGGTGCTGCTCCGGATGATCCAGGGCTTCTCGACCGGCGGCGAGTACGGCGGCGCGGCGACGTTCATGGCCGAGTACGCCCCCAGCCGTCGCCGCGGCATGCTCGGCAGCTTCCTCGAGTTCGGCACCCTGAGCGGGTTCTCGCTCGGGGCGCTGCTGATGCTCGGCTGCTCGCTGGTCCTCGGCGACGACCAGATGCACGCGTGGGGCTGGCGGCTGCCGTTCCTGGTGGCCGCGCCGCTCGGCCTGGTCGGCGTCTATCTGCGGTCGCGCCTCGAGGACACCCCCGTGTTCCGGGAGCTGGAACGCAAAGGCCGGACCGAGGAGGAGACCGCGACCCAGTTCCGCGAGCTGATCGCGCGGTACTGGCGACCGATCCTGCAGCTCGGCGGCATGGTCGTCGCGTTGAACGTCGTGAACTACACCCTGCTGACCTACATGCCCACCTACCTGGAAACCCAGATCGGACTGTCCGCCGACCAATCGCTGGTCGTCCCGATCATCGGCATGTTGTCGATGATGGTCTTCGTGCCGTTCGCCGGCCTGCTGAGCGATCGGGTGGGGCGCAAGCCCCTGTGGTGGTTCTCGCTGATCGGTCTCTTCGTGGCGGGCATCCCGATGTTCCTGCTGATGGGCACCAATCTGGCGGGTGCGCTGATCGGCTTCGCCGTGCTCGGGTTGCTCTACGTGCCGCAGCTCGCCACGATCTCGGCGACCTTCCCCGCGATGTTCCCCACCCACGTCCGCTACGCCGGTTTCGCGATCGCCTACAACGTATCGACGTCACTGTTCGGCGGCACCGCCCCGGCGGTCAACGACTGGCTGACCACCAGCACGGGCGATGTGCTGTTCCCGGCGTACTACATGATGGGCGCGTGCGTCATCGGCGCGATCGCGCTGTGGAAGGTGCCCGAGACCGCGCGCTGCCCCATCGACGGCACCGTCACACCGGGCACCGACGCAGCGCCGGACCCCGTCCCGTTCGAGAAGAACCCGGCCTGAACCAGCGCCCCGGGTGCTCGGCGTCCTCGTCTAGTGAGGGCGCTCGGCCGGTCCGTCCGGGGTGCGCTCGGGTCGCTGCCCCGGCACGCCGGGCGCGCCGAAGGGCCCGGGCTTGCGCGGCGCGGCGTGACCGTGAACCCCTTCGGCGTAGGCGGTTTCGGCATGCTGGGAGAAGTCGACGCCGGAGGTCTCGTCCTCCGCGCTGATCCGGAAACCCATCACGCGGTCGATCAGCTTGGCCAGCAGGAAGGACACCGCGAACGCGTACCCCGCGACCACCGCGACGGCCAGCGTCTGCTTACCGAACTGGGTCAGCCCTCCTCCGTAGAACAGGCCCCGCGGCCCGCCGGTCATCACGTCGGTGGCCAGCAGGCCGATCAGCAACACGCCGACCACGCCGCCGACGAAGTGCACTCCCACCACGTCGAGCGAATCGTCGTAGCTGAAGCGGAATTTGAGGCCGATCGCGAACGAGCACACGATACCGGCCATCAGGCCGACCACCGCGGCGCCGAGTGTGTTCACGGTGCCGCACGACGGGGTGATCGCGACCAGCCCGGCGACCACCCCGGACGCCGCACCGAAGGTGGTCGGTTTGCCGTCTCGCACCTGTTCGACCGTGAGCCAGCCCAGCATCCCCAGACAACCGGCCACCAGCGTATTGAGGAAGATGGCCGCAGCGGTTCCGTTGGCGGCCAACGCCGATCCGGCGTTGAAGCCGAACCACCCGAACCACAGCAGTCCGACGCCGAGGAGCACGAACGGCAGGTTGTGGGGCCGCATCGCCTCCTTCTTGAATCCGATGCGCGGTCCCAGCACCAGCGCCAGCGCCAGCGCGGACGCACCCGAGACGATCTCGACCACCAGGCCGCCCGCGTAGTCCAGCACGCCGAACCGGAACAGCCACCCGCCGGGCGCCCAGACCCAGTGCGCGACAACGGCATACACGACGACTGCCCAGATCGGGACGAACACCACCCAGGCGGCGAATTTCGCGCGGTCGGCGATCGCGCCACTGACCAGCGCCGCCGTGATGATCGCGAATGTCAGCTGAAACGTGGCGAACAGCAACTCGGGAACCTGGCCGTGGGCCGTGCTCGGCGCGATCCCACTCATCCCCAGGTGCGACAGCCCGCCGAGGACACCGTCGGCGCCGGTGCCGGAGAACGCGAGGCTGTAGCCGACCAGCAGCCAGGAGACCGTCACCAGCGGGATGGCGATGAAGCTCATCATGATCATGTTGAGCACGCCGGTCGTGCGCACCATGCCGCCGTAGAAGATGGCGAGTCCCGGTGTCATCAGCAGCACCAGCGCGGTACTGACCAACAGCCACGCGGTGGCGGCGGGGTCGATGTGGTTCACTCTCGGCGCTCCTTCGACGGTTCGCCGACGAGAATGTCGCTCTCCGGTTTCCGCCACGAGGCGATCGTGTTTCCGTGATGTTTCGGCAGGGCCGCCGGACGCTGCCGCGACCCGCGATTCAGGAGCGATCGGCCCGACGGTCGCAGGATTGAGACGCCGAACCGCGGGCACCCGCGTGGGGCGTACCTCGATGACGAAGGAGTGCCGACCACCTATGACCAGCGTCACCAGTCCCGTCCCCGATCAGGATCTGTCCGGGATCGCCGGGCACCGATTCATCTACACCTACGCCAACGGCTGGCAGTACGAGATGTACGTCAAGAACGACACGACCATCGACTACCGCATCCACTCCGGCCATGTCGGCGGCCGCTGGGTCAAAGACCAGACCGTCGACCTCGTCCAGCTCGACGACGACGTCTTCAAGGTCTCGTGGACCGAGCCGACCGGCACCTCGGTCAGCGTCAACGTGCTGCCCGGCAAGCGGCGGCTGCACGGCACCATCTTCTTTCCCGAGTGGGTCCGCACGCACGGCGAGAGGACCGTGTGTTTCCAGAACGACCATCTCGACGAGATGCGCGCCTATCGGGACGAGGGCCCGACGTACCCGATCTACGTCGTGCCCGAGTTCGCCTACATCACGCTGTTCGAGCACGTGGGCGTCGACGACGACACCGTCATCGACAGGGCGCCGCAGGACCTGCCCGAAGGCTGGGCCGACCGGACCGGCTGAATCGGGCGGGCATACCGGCTGCCGTGCGGCTCTCGGCGCGGATCGACCGCCGGTGACACGTTCTGCCACGGATTTCGTCGTTTCCGAACCGGTATTGACGCCACCGTAAGCGCAGCGTGCGGGCCTTCTGACGGCAAGACGTCGAGCGAACAATTACCGAGATCGGCCGCGCACTTCGGATTCCGTACTACTCTGGTGTCTGGTTGAGCTTCCAGCCCGGCGACGCGCTTCGACGGCGCAGCATGACTCGGGTCTCAGCCGGCGACGCCGTCAGTGCACCCCTCAGGGCTCCGCGAGCGAGCGGCCCTTACCAGTGAGGACGGCCTCCGTCAATATCAAATGGACTTACCCTCCGCCCGTCGTCTCGAGCGACGAGCAGGAGCGGTGCGGCAACGCCACGTTCGCCGTCCGCCGGTGCTCGCCGACCCGGACTGCGGTCGCCGTCGTCGGGGAGATCGACGCGATCAACGGCCGCGGCCTGGGCCGCTACGTCGAACGGCACACCCGGGCGTCCCGCCAACTGGTTCTCGACCTCCGGGCCGTCGACTTCTTCGGCAGTCAGGGTTTCACGGCGCTGTACTTCATCAGCGTGCAGTGCGCTCGAAGCGACGTGGACTGGGTGATCGTGGGCGGTCCGCCGGTGCAACGCCTGCTCGCGATCTGCGATCCGGAGGGCGAGCTGCCCTTCGCGCCCGACCTCGGCTCCGCGCTGTCGCGACTCGATCGTCTGGCGCAGTGCGGGCTGCACGTGGTCTGGTCCGGCAGGTGCGGGTGGCGCACCCGGTAGTGCACCGCCGTGCCGGCGCCGGCGTCAGGCGTGCGCGAGGATCAGCATCTCGCCGGTGACCTTCCCGGCCGCCAGCAGGTCACCGATCTGCTCGCTCTGATGTTGCGCCAGTCGCCAGGTCTGCGAGCTGCCGTGGCGTTGCTCCATGGCATCGGTGACGGCGTCGATGCGGCGGGTCCACTCGTCGGGAATCGCCGGCAGGTCGGCGGTGCTGCGCCACGCCCGCACACGCAACCCGGCATCCTGCACCAGCGCTTCGAGGCCGCCGATCGTGGGAAAGTTGTTGCCTTCGGGTTGTTCATCGGCCGGCACCGGCTCACGGGCGGCGAACACCAGCAGCGCGATGCGTCCCGGGGCGCGCACCGTTCGTCGCAGTTCGGTGAGTAGTCCGAGCTGGTCCGGCGTCGTGCAGAGCACACCGAGCGACCATGCGGCGTCGACGGCGGCGTCGGCGATCGGCAACGCCGAGCCGAGCGCCCGCACCACCGGGAAGTCGAACAGCCTCCGCGCCGCCCGGCAGGCCCCGGCCTCCGGCTCCACGAGCACCGGGGTCACACCCACCGCCTGCGCCGCGTAGGCCGCGGGCCCGCCGACGCCGCCACCGCTGTCGAGCAGCGACTCCCCGGCCGTCAGCTCCAGTTCGTCGATCAGCCAGTCCAGCGCGGCCGGGCTCCCGCTCCCCCGGCAGCCCGCGGGCACGTAATAGTCGGGACCGAGTTCGCGCGCCGCCTCTGCGGTCCACTCGGCGACGGTGTCGAACTCGGCGTTCATCGCGTCGGTCATGCCCTCAGCTCCGTCTTGATACGCCGGCCGACTTCAGCCTTGATCTCCGCGCCGATGCGCGTGCCCGAGGCCGACGCCGAGCCGGACAGGTTCACTCCGTGCACTCCTTCGATCGACAGCAGCGCGCGCGCCTCGGCGACGGCGGCCTCGATTCCCGCGGCGACCGGGTCCGGGGCGCCCAGCACTTCCCCGACCACCTCCGGGTCCAGCGTGAGGCCCGGTAACCCCTGCAGGACGGCCGCCGAGACGTTGTCGGTGAACACCGCCACCGCCGCGACCACCGGAATGGACAATCCGGCGGCGCGGGCGCGGGACATGAAGTCCGCCACCATGCCCGCAAAGGGGACGTGGTTGAGCACCGCCAGACTGGCTCCGGCCCGCTGCTTTTCCACCAGCCGCAGCGGACGCGCGGCCACCGGCGGCGCCGTCGGTGTCTCGGGGACGGCCGCGACCATGCCGACCGAGGACGCCAGCGACACCAGGCGCGGCCCGTCGAGGTCGAACGTCTGGGTGACATCCGGGCGGACGTCGTAGCCGCGGCCGTCGCCGGTGACGCACAACACCGTGCGCACCCCCAGACTGCCGAGACCGCGCAGCTCCTGCTCGAGAACCACCCGGTTGCGGTCGCGGCACGAGAGGGTGATCCACGGCGTCACCCCGGCCTCGAGCAGCAGCCGGCCCATCAGCGTCGGGGGGAAGTCCGGCCGGTTCTGGTGCTCACCCACGAGGACGGCGTCCGCCGACCCGGCGAGGATGCCGGCAGTGGCGGCGACGTCGCTCTCGTCGAAGGGGGTGCAGCTGAAGTCGGTCAGCACCCGCGGCGCACTCGGCGGCGAGGGCGTCGGCTGAGGGCCCGACCACGGGACGACATCGGGGAAGACGCACTCACCGGCACGCATCTCGCACTGACCGTCGGGACGCACTCCTCCGCACGGCCCGTAGTGCATCCGCTTGGGGCAGTCGAGATCCACCCTCAAGAACCCCCTTCCCGCACCTCGGTTGCAGCCCTGTACCCGGGATGCGGCCTCCCCAAGCGATGCTGGGCGCTCCGCACTCGTCCAGTCCGTTTGGCGGGCATCGCAGCGGGTAGCGCCCCCGGACCAGACCAGATCGATTGTGCCGGAGGTATAGATGTTCATTCACAACAAGGATTTGCAGTTCGAGGTTCGGGTCAACGAGCCGGACCCGAGGTTCGCGACGCTTCTGCAGGAGCAATTCGGCGGCGCCAACGGGGAACTCAAGGCCGCCATGCAGTACTTCACCCAGGCCTTCGTCCTGCGGCAGAAGAATCCGAAGATGTACGACCTCTTCATGGACATCGCCACCGAGGAGTTCAGCCACCTCGAGATGGTCGGCTCTCTGATCACCATGCTCCTCGACGGACTCAACGATGACCTCAAACAGGCGAACCAACGGTGCGACTGGATGCCCCTGGTGTCGACCCGCGACGGGCGCGAGCAGGCGATCCACGCGGTGGCCGTGAATCCGCTGGCGCTCATTCAGAGCGCGGGCGGCCCGACGGTCGGCGACGCCGCCGGCAACTTCTGGACCGGCGCCTTCGTCACCGCCAACGGCGAGCCGACGGTGGATCTGCGCAGCAACATCGCCGCCGAGTCGCGCGCGAAGATCGTCTACGAGTACCTCAAACAGTTCACCGACGATCCCGGGGTGCAGGACACCCTGACGTTCCTGATGACGCGCGAGATCACGCACTATCAGCAGTTCACCGCGGCGCTCAACGACCTTCCGGTGAACTTCCCGCCCGGCCACCTCGCCGGTGACGACCGCTTCCAGAATGTGGCGTTCAACATGTCCGACGGAGCCGAGTCGGTTCGCGGACCGTGGAACGAAGGGCAGGGCCCGTGGCCCGAGGGAATCAGCTGGGATTACGTCGAGAAGCCCACCGAACAGTGGCTGCAGGGGTCGACCCGGCAGAACAAGGGCAACGAGAAGAATCCGGACGGACAGCCCTCCGTGTCGAGTGAGAAGCCGTTCACGCACGAACAGCGCGTGCCCACGAAGTGACCGCCTGACGAAGGGACCCGATCGGTGTCGCACCGGCCGGGTCCCTTCGCGCTGCTCGTCAGCCGACCTGCGGATCGGGCGGGTTCTTGTCCGACCGCCCGGTCACCGCGTCGCGCACGTGATCCATCGCGGCCGCGCCCATCCCGGCGGTCTTGAGCACCGTCGCGTTCGGTGGAGTGTGGGGGTGCGGCCGCGTCGGCGCTGCCTTCTTGGCCGCCTCCAGCTTCTGCCCCAGCTTCTCGAGCTCGTCGCGGCTGAGCGCCTGCGACAGCGCGGGCCACACCACATCCTGTTCGTAGGCGATGTGTTCCCGTGCCGCGGCTGCGAAGTCCTCGATCGCCTGCTGGTAGTCCGGTTCGCCCGGGCTGCCGTCTTCCAGCTTCTGCAGCAGCTGCTTGCCCTGCTGCTCCTGTTCGATGGCCGCGTCGGCCAGCTCGTCGCCATCGGCGAGCGCATCGCGCACGGCCGGCCAGAAGAACTGCTCCTCGACCGCCTCGTGCTGCGACTCGGCGATGACGAGATTCGTGACGTAGGTCGCCAGTCCGCTGCTTCTGGCCCCGTCGTCCGCCGGGGCGCCGTCCAGCGCCTCCAGCATTCCGAGAACGCTCTCGTGGTCTTGGCGCAGATAAGTCAAAGCATCCATCGTCGTGACTGCTCCTCATAGGTCGATGTCGGTGGTCCGACGCCGTTACCCACCGGCCCGGCCGCAAAACGACGAACAGGGCACCACCCTGCGCGGCGACCACCGAAGGACACGCGAGCGCCCTTACTGTTATCTTAATTTGATCTTATTTTTCTTATTTCGGGGTTACGGTGGTGCGAGAGCCGAGGACCTCGGTGAACGGAAGGAGCGCGACATGTCTCAGCCGGCAGAACGCGTCGTCTTGGTCAGCGGTGCAGCGCGAGGCGTCGGTGCAGCGGTCGCACACCGACTTGCCGATCTGGACAGCCACGTCGTCGTGAACCATCGCGACCACCCCGGCGGCACGGTCGAGGCGACGGTCGACTCCATCGCGACCCGGTTCGGCCGACTGGACGCCCTGGTGCTCGACGCCTCGGGCGGCCTGCCGTTCGGTACCGACGCCGGACAGGCCATGCGGGTCAGCCGTGATGAGCACCGGACACTTGCGTCGCTGGCCATGCCGCTGATGTCGCCCGGCGCGCGCATCGTGTTCGTCACCAGTCACCAGGCTCACTTCTTCCCGCACAAGGCGGTGCCGAAGGGATACACGGCGGTGGCGGCGGGTATGCGGGCGGGCGAGACCGCCCTCTACGCGATGCGCTCGCAGCTCGGCCGCCACGGCATCCATCTCAGCGTGGTGTCCGGCGACATGATCGGCGTCGGCCACCCGTCAGATGAGCTCGCCGACGCCGTCGTCAACGCGGTCACCACCCCGCACCCGCCCGGCGTCGTCTTCCTCGGCGGGGCCGAGTACCTGATGACCGCCTGAGCACTCCTCACGTCGGGTCGGGAACCGCCGTACGGGCGCAGGCCCACGGCGAGTTCACAGCTCGGTCAGGTATTACTACAGCAGTTGTAGTATCCCCGAGCATTCCCTGGAGGAGACTCATGTCGACGGTCAACGGGCTACCTGCCCACGTTCTGCTGGTGCATTTCCTCGTGGCGCTCGCCCCTCTCACCGCCGTCCTCGCGGTCCTCTGCGCGCTGTGGCCTGCGGCGCGGCGCCGCCTCGTCTGGCTGGTCCTGGCGTTGTCCGTCCTCTGCCTGGCACTGACCCCGCTGACCACCGAGGCCGGCGAGTGGCTCGAGCACCGCACCGAGGGCTCAGCGCTGGTGCGCGCCCATGCCGAACTCGGCGACACGATGCTCTACGTGTCGATCGCCCTGGTGGTGGCCGCTGCGCTGCTGCTGCTCGCCCACTTTCGGGCAGAGCGGGACCGCGGGCTGAATCGGCCGCTGGCGGTGGCGATCTCGGTGGTCGTCTTGCTGATCGCGGTCGGCGCCGTGGCGCAGGTGTACCGGATCGGCGACTCCGGCGCGAAGTCGGCGTGGAACGACGCCGTCTCGCAGCAGTGACGCTCAGCCGACGATGACGGCAGCCGCTTCGCCCGTTTCCGGCAGCAGGTGGTCCTGAACCCAGTCGGCCGTCGCCGCGACGTCCGCCCCGACGAGCGCCAGCAGCACCGCGGCCGCGAACGCGGGGAGCAGCCGTTGACGACGCGGTCGCGGATTCTGCAGTGCCTGAACCCGCGCCACCACCGCAGCGGCGTGCTCGCTGATTCGCAGCTGTACCGATGGGCTGCGATACCCGTGCGATGTCAGCAGAGCGACCTTGGTCAGCGCGCGGGCGGTGCCCGAACGGTCTGCCTGCGCGGCGTATTCGTCCGCATGGCGCTCCGCGGTGAAGCGCACCGTCGCACACCACCGGCGCAGCAGCGGGTTGACACACGCCGCGAGTTCGGTCAGCTGGATGTAGAGGTGGTGACGGAAGCGGAGATGAGCTCTCTCGTGCCGCAGCACCGCTTCGAACTCATCGGACGAGAGGGCCTCTCGGAGGCCGGTGGTCACCACCACCACTGCGCCCCGGCCCGGGACCGCGAACGCCTCGGGCGCGGGATCTTCGACGACCAGCACCCCGTCGGCGGCGGTGCGGGTGCGGCGGAACACCTCGACCGCTTCGCTCAGCGCGTGCACCCGGCGCAGATGCAGCACGGCTCGCGACGCCGCGACGGCACCGACGACCCCGACCATCGCCCACGACAAGACTGCCGGCACACGCCACTGCGCGGCGAGCGCGCAGAGCAGCGCCGCCGTCGAACTCAGCGTCGCGACAGCCAGACCCAGCGATCCCACGCTGAGCGCCCGGAGCTGCCAGCCCGGTGTGAACCACATGTGCATGCGGCCCAGCGACAGCGTCAGCGCCGCAGCGAGACACCAGCCGAACACCAGCGCGAGCACCAGCACTAGCCGCGCCGATCTCCGTCGGAGGCGTCGAGCAGTCGGCGAAGGACGGCTTCATCGTCGGGTTCGAGCCGAGCGACGAAATTGGCCAGTACTTCGGCCCGTTCGTCGCGGCTGTCGAGTTCCCTCCGCATCCGCAAGGCCGCCCGCAACGCGGGCAGGTCGTCGGCGACGGCCACGAGAGAGTACGCGTAAGAACGGCCCACGCGGACCCGGCGCACCAGACCCTTGTCGGTCAACCGGACCAGAGCGGTCATCACCGTAGTGTGCGCCAGCTCGCCACCCAGAACGGCGCGCACCTGCGCCACCGTCATGGATTCGTCAGCGCTCAGGACGCCGACGACGGCCTCCTCCAGAGCACCGGGTTCTCGCCGCACAGGGCCAAGGATAGGCGGCGCGGCTGTACGGGGGCTGCACGCTGCGCACAGGCGTGGGCAAAGGCATGGGCAGGCTAGGTATGGTGGCGCTGCCGGTCGATCCTCGCTACCGTGACGCCGTGCCCTCCTCCTATCACGCCGCGGAGCCGCATACCGGCTCCGTTTCGTCGAAGCTCAATTGGTTGCGCGCAGGGGTGTTGGGCGCCAACGACGGCATCGTGTCCACGGCGGGCATCGTCGTGGGTGTCGCGGCGGCCACCGCGGAACGGGCTCCGATCCTCACGGCGGGCGTCGCCGGCCTCGCGGCCGGGGCCGTGTCGATGGCACTCGGCGAGTACGTGTCGGTCAGCACGCAGCGCGACACCGAGAAAGCGCTGCTGACCAAGGAGCGGCGGGAGCTGCGCGATGACCCCGCCGCCGAACTGGACGAGCTGACGGCGCTGTACGAGGCGAAGGGGCTGTCCGTGGCCACCGCGCGCACGGTCGCCGAAGAACTCACCGAACACGATGCCTTCGCCGCGCACGCCGAAGTCGAATTGGGCATCACCCCGGGGGAATTGACGAACCCGTGGCACGCCGCACTGTCCTCGGCTCTGGCGTTCACGGTCGGCGCGCTGCTGCCGATCGTCGCGATCCTCGCGCCGCCCGCGGATTGGCGTGTTCCCGTCACCGTGGTCGCCGTGCTGGCCGCTCTGGTCCTCACCGGCGCCGTGTCGGCGGCGCTGGGCGGCGCACCGAAGCACCGCGCGGTCATCCGCAACGTCGTCGGCGGTGGGCTGGCCTTGGCGATCACCTACGCGATCGGCCACCTCGTCGGCGCGGCGATCACCTGACGCCGACGAATACCGCAGCGTCCGTTACATATTCGCAGGAACCGCGCGGCCAGCGGTGCGGTCAGTCCGTCAGCAACGCTGTCTTGATCCGTCCCTCCTCCCGCCGGTCACCCGCGGGTCCGGACTTCGGGCGTTCGGCCTCCACGCCGACCGAGCCGCGGTGCTCCCTCGAGACGACCGGGGACAGCGTCGACCCCGAACACCCGTCCACCCGGATGTCACCCAATCCATGCCGTACGGCAGCTTTCACGACGATCAGGACATCTCGGCTCGTTTCCGGCGATCGTGGCCTCCTACCCGAACGTTTCGCAGTCTCGCCTCCGATGTGTGATCGGGCGGGCACCGATTGTTCTACGGTGGCGGTGTCATGACATCACCTGAGCCCGAGCCCCATCCCGGACGGCAACGACAAGAAGCCATCTACCGCGCGGGGGTGTTCGGACACCGGCCGGCGGTGCCCACGAACTTCTCCGAGCTCGAACGCGCAGCCCGCCGCAGGATGTCCAAACAAGCCTGGGCCTATGTCGCCGGAGGCGCCGGAGAGGGTTCCGGAATGGACCGCAATCGCGCAGCGCTCGACCGGTGGGCGATCGTGCCCCGGATGCTGCGCGACACGTCCCGGCGAG
The DNA here is from genome assembly GCF_000266905.1 of Mycolicibacterium chubuense NBB4. The sequence continues at coordinate 5,474,000 of NC_018027.1, forward strand.
AGCTGTCGACCGAGCTGTTCGGCCGGCGGTTGCCCGCTCCGGTACTCGTCGCTCCGGTGGGCGCCGCCGGGCTGGTGCACAAGGACGCCGACGTCGAAATCGGCGGCGCCGCCGCCGCGGTCGGTGTGCCCTACATCTTCTCCAATCAGGGGTCGGCGCCCATGGAAGCCGTCGCGGCCGAGATGGACCGGGTCGCGGCCGGGCGTGGAGCCGACCGGGCGCCCCGCTGGTTCCAGTTGTATTGGTCGACCGACGAGTCCGTCGTGGCCAGCTTCGTCGGGCGGGCCGAGAACATGGGCGCCGACGCCCTGGTGGTGACCCTCGATACCACCCAGTTGGGCTGGCGGCCAATGGATCTCAATATCGGCTCGCTGCCCTTCTCCCGCGCGGTGGGGATCGCGCAGTACACGTCCGACTCGGCCTTCATGGCATCGGTGCGCGAGCGGGTCGCGGCGGCCAAGGCCTCCGGGCAGCGGCCGGAGATCGAGGTGACCCTCGGGGCCGTGAAGACCCTGCTGTCGATGGCACGGAACGTGCCCGGCGGATTCTGGCGCAACCTCACCTCGCCGGTGCCGCGCGCCAGTGTCGAGACCTTCTTGGACACCTACTCCCGGCCGTCGCTGTGCTGGGACGACATCGCCGCACTGCGCGAGCGCACGCGGTTACCGCTGCTGCTGAAGGGCATTCTGCATCCCGACGATGCGCGACGGGCCGTCGACCTCGGCGTCGACGGCATTCTGGTGTCGAATCACGGTGGGCGACAGATCGACTCGGTGATCGGCGCGGCTGACGCCCTCGTCGGGGTCGCCGACGCCGTCGACGGCCGGGCGCGGGTGATCCTCGATTCGGGTGTCCGCGGTGGCGCCGACGTCTTCAAGGCGCTGGCGCTGGGTGCCGACGCCGTCACCATCGGCAGGCCGCACATCTACGGATTGGCCATCGCCGGACGCCAGGGCGTGCAGCAAGTGATCGAGAACATCATCGCCGAGTTCGACATCACCATGGGCCTGGCCGGAGTGACGTCCCCGCAGGAACTGACGGTCGACGCCCTGCACCGCTGATTACGGTTGCCGTCGCGCGGGTAAGACGTCGGCCATGGCTGACATCATCGATCTGATCTACGCCGATCACGATTGGCTGCGCCGCCAGTTCTTCCGCCTCGACGATGCGCAGTCGGCCGAAGATCTCGCCGCGATCTGGGACGCGCTGGGCACCCGTCTCGACGCCCATGCCGACGCCGAGGAGACGGTCTTCTACCCGGCGCTGCTCAAGCACGGTGGCCGGGAGGATCCCGGCAACCCCGAGGGCGATCCCGAAGACGAAACCGAGGACGCGATCACCGACCACAACGCGATCCGCGACGCGGTCCGGGAGTCACGCCGTCACCAGCCCGGGAGCGAGAAGTGGTTCGAGGCGGTGAACAAGGCCCGGTCCGAGAACGGTTCGCACCTCGACGAGGAGGAGCGCGAAGCCATGCCGGACTTCATCAAGAGCGCCTCGCTGGAGTTGCGCCACGAACTGGGCATGAAGTGGCTGCGGTTCTACGCCGAACACGACACCAGCCGCGGCATCGACACCGCGGACAAGGACTCCGACGAGTACATCGACAAGCACTCCTAGGCGAGGCTCATGTTTCGACTTCGGCACGCCGGGTAAAGGCAGCGCATGCTGCAGATGAGCTGGAAGTTCGGACCGGTCGTATTCGCTTGTGCCGCTGCGACAGCGGTTGCCGTCGCACCCCTCGCCGCCGCGGGCGGCCCGCCGGGGTGTGTCGACACCTACGGGACGGGCTGCGCGGCTGCTCCGCCGCCGCCTCCCGGCTACGCCCCGCCGCCTCCCGGCTACGCCCCGCCGCCGGCGCCCGGCGTGGCCGGCGCGATTCCCGGCGGACCGGCTGGGGTGGCCGGCCCCGGCGGTGCAGCGGGCGCGATTCCCGGCGGACCCGGCGGAGCCGCCGGACCTGCCGGTGCAGCGGGCGCGATCCCGGGTGGACCCAGCGGAGCGGCTGGACCGGGCGGCGCAGCGGGCGTCATTCCCGGCGGACCCGGCGGAGTCGCCGGACCGGGCGGCGCGAGTGGCTGCATCCCGGGCGTGGGCTGCGGCACCGTCCCGGCTGGCTGAGCCGGCGACACGCGGCTGACCCGCGTCTCACGTCCACGTCGTGGTGGCCGCGACCGGGCGCCGCGGCCCCGGCGGCAGTTCCGGCGCGCCGACGATCGCGGGCCCGACACGGACCAGCACCTGCGGGTGCGCCTCGCCGTCGAACACGTCGCAGGCGAGCGCCAGCCGCGCACGCGCGTCCCGCAACGGCTCGGTGAGTGGGCACGACGCCAGGTCCAGCGCGGTGGCCGACAGCAGCAGGTCGCTCGTCGCCTCGCCGGCGCGCAGCCGGGAGCGGTCGTCGTCGGCCTCGGTGGCCAGCACCAGCAGCACACCGTCGCCGGGCCCACTCGGCGGGGGCTGGTCGTCGCCGACCGGCCCGTAGGACAGCTCGATTCGCCCCTCTCCGAGACGAACCCAGCGATCCTTCGGCACCACGCTCATCTGCACGCCGAGCCGCGCCGCGCGAATGAGCAGCAACTCCAGCGTCGCCGGCGCCAGCGCCGACTCGCCGTACTCGCGGCGATCCGATCGGCGCCGCGGGATCGCGCTCGCCAACTCCACGGAGGCCGCGACCGGCGACGACTCGATCAGCTCGAACGAGGCGAGTCGGCCGGCGCCGCCGTCGGGAAAGCGGCGGATTCGGGGGTGCCAGCCGGCGGCGGCCAGCGCGACTGCGCAGTGGTGGAGCACAGCACCGCAACTGAGCAGCACGTCGGACCGATCGGCCGGCGTGTCACCGAGACGGCGGTCCCAGTCGGCGTCGAGATGAAGCCCGTCGGAATCGACCAGCCAGTGCCAGGGTTGCGCATTCTGCGCCGAGGGTGCCCAGGACGCGAGGTCCAGAACGGTGCGCAGGGTGGCGGCGTCGGGAAAAGCGTTCGGCACCCGACTCACCTCCGCCGTCGTCGATCCATCGTCGCCGAATGCTACTCAGGGGCCGCGTTCCCGGCCAGATCCGGTGAACGGTTCGTCACCGGCCGAGTTACCGTGCGCCGCGCCCGAAGTAGAGCTCCTGGGTGGCGATGCAGACCAGCTGCCCGGCCCGGTTGTACATCGTCGACGTGGTCAACCCGCGGCCCGCGACGCCGCTCGGTGAGACCTGGTCGGACAGCACCCAGTCCGAGAGATCGACGGGGCGGTGGAACCACAGGGCGTGGTCGATGAGCGCGTTGAACGTGCTGACCGGTGTCGCGCGCCGCATGCCCAGCGCCGTCTCGACCATCGTGGTGCCCGACAGATAGGTCAGCAGGCAACTGTGCAGCACCTCGTCGGCCGGGACGTGCTCGGTGGGCCGCCACCACATACGCAGCCGCGGTGAGGGTTCGGGAAGATCGAGCGCGAGCCGCGGTGGCGCGTCGACGTACCGCAGATCGAAGGGCTGGCGACGGACCCAATGTCCGTCCAATTCGTCCGCGTAAATGGCCAGTTGCTCCTGCACCGGTGCGAGCGAATCGGGATCGGGAACGTCCGGCATGGCCACCTGGTAGTCCAGGGAGCCGACCGGTTCGCTCAGCGAGACAAGCGCCTCGAGCAGGATCTCCCCGTCCTGACGGGCGGTGACCTGGCGGGTCGACAGGGTGCCGCCGTCGCGGGCCGGGTCGACGTGCAGGTCGACCGGATAACGGGCATCGCCTGCCCGCACGTAGTAGACGTGCACGCTGTGCGGGGTGCGGCCCGGTGCGGTCCGGCTGGCGGCCATCAGCGCCTGACCGGCGATGTGACCTCCGACGATGTGGTGGGCGGGATTGTCGAGTTGGGTCGCGACGAAATGGTGGTCGTCGCGCCGCTCGACCTCGAGCGTGGCGATCACCTCGGCCAGGGTGGGCGATCGGTAGGTCACCGTGGCATCATGCCGCAGCCGATCGGTCCGACCCGGGGCGTGGGGCGCACGGCGGCGGCGTGACGCGGTCGAGCGTCCGCTCCGCTGCGGGTTAGTGTGCTGGGGTCGGTCTCCGCGAACAAGCCGGCAGGAAAGATGATGCCTTCATGACTGCACCAGCAGAAACGTCACCGCTCGAAGCGCGGGTCGGCCACTACTACCAGATGGACGGCACGTATCTGGTCGGCCGCGAGAAGGTCCGCGAGTACGCCCGTGCCGTGCAGGACTATCACCCCGCGCACTGGGACGTCGCCGCCGCCGGCGAGCTCGGCTACTCCGATGTGGTGGCGCCGCTGACCTTCACCTCGGCTCCGGGCATGCAGTGCAATCGGCGCATGTTCGAAGAGGTGGTCGTCGGCTACGACACCTACATGCAGACCGAGGAGGTCTTCGAGCAGCACCGTCCGATCGTGGCCGGCGACGAACTGCACATCGACGTCGAACTGACCTCCGTGCGCAGGATCGCCGGCCGTGACCTGATCACGGTGACCAACACCTTCACCGACACCGCCGGCGAGCGGGTGCACACCCTGCACACCACCGTGGTCGGTGTGACCGCCGACGACATCGGCGCCGACGTCAAGACGGCCGTGCAGAACGCGATGATGCACGACATGAACATCCTCGACATCGGCGGCTCCGATGCGGACTACCGCAAGACGGTGCGACCCGACGGAGAGCTCCGGGTGTCCGACGGCGGTACGACGCGCGTTCCGGGTACAGCGTCATTCGACGACGTCACGGTCGGCGACGAGCTGCCCGTTCACCACACCCGGCTCTCGCGCGGCGATCTTGTGAACTACGCCGGGGTGGCCGGCGACGCCAACCCGATCCACTGGGACGAGGACATCGCCAAACTGGCGGGCCTGCCCGATGTCATCGCGCACGGCATGCTCACCATGGGCCTCGGTGCCGGCTTCGCGTCCTCCTGGTCGGGTGACCCGGGCGCGGTCACCCGGTACGCGGTGCGGCTGTCGGCTCCTGCGATCGTGCCGGCCAAGGAGGGCGCCGACATCGAGTTCAGCGGTCGCGTCAAGTCGCTGGACCCGCAGACCCGTTCCGGTGTCGTGCTCGTCGCCGCGAAGTCCGACGGCAAGAAGATCTTCGGCCTGGCGACGATGCACGTCCGCTTCCGCTGATCGCGCCGAAACACTTAGTTCAGGTAACCTTCCCCCTGTGACTCTCGGTCCTTGGGGTGATCTCACGATTCTCGCCGCGGTGATGGAGATGGTGTTCGCCACGTGCGTCTTCGTGTACATCAGCCGGCTGGAGCGGCGCCCGTCGCATCCGATGGGCGACACCGTGGGCGCCCACAAAGCGGTGCTGGCCAAGCTCCGCAAGCGTCAGCCGATGTCGCAGGACGAAGTGAACTACGCGGCCGAGCTGATCGCCGACGCCCGCTCACCGCTGGCCTACGCCATCCCTGCGGCGCTGTTCACGATGGGCTTCTTCTATGTGGTCGGCTGCCTGTTCATGCTGCACCTCGACGGCGGTAACCCCTCATTCCGCACGTTCGTCGGGGGCATCCCGATGTTCACGTCGATGAACATGGCCGCGCAACTGCGCAGGGTCGCCGCGCTGAAAGGCAAATTGCGCGACGTCTCGGTGACCGAGGCCGAGCCGGCCGGCGAGCTCAGCCCCGCCGGGGCCTGACGACGAGGTCACTCCCGGCGGTGTTGCGGTGTGACCGCCGGGTCGCCGTCCTCCCACAGCAGTAACTGACGAACCGACGCGCGGGATCCGTAGGGCTGCAGCATCTGACTCGCGGGGCGCGGCCGCACCTTCAGCGGCCACCAGAACCAGCGGCCGAGCAGTGCGGCGATGGCGGGTGTCATGAACGACCGCACGATCAGCGTGTCGAAGAGCAGGCCCAACGCGATCGTCGTCCCGATCTGGCCGAGGATCCGCAGGTCGGCGAACACGAACGACGCCATGGTGGCGGCGAACACCAGGCCCGCGGCTGTCACCACCGCACCCGATCCCGCCATTGCGCGGATGATGCCGGTGTTCAGCCCCGCACCGATCTCCTCCTTGAACCGCGAGATCAGCAGCAGGTTGTAGTCCGACCCCACCGCCAGAAGCAGAATGATGGCCAGCGCCAACACGATCCAGTACAGCTCGATGCCCAGCAGGTCCTGCCAGATCAGCACGGACAGCCCGAACGAGGCGCCCAGCGACAACGCCACCGTTCCGACGATCACGAACGCGGCGACGAGGCTGCGCGTGATGAACACCATGACGAGCAGGATCAGGCAGAGCGCCGCGATGCCCGCGATCATCAGGTCGTACTTGGCACCGTCCTTGATGTCCTTGTAGGTGGCGGCGGTTCCCGCGATGTAGATCTTGGATCCGGCCAGCGGCGTACCCTTGACCGCCTCCTGCGCCGCGTGCCGGATCGGGTCGATGTGCGAAATGCCTTCGGGCGTCGCCGGATCCCCCTCGTGGGTGATGATCATCCGCGCGGACTTGCCGTCCGGGGACATGAACAGCTTCTCCCCTCGGATGAATTCGGGGTTGGTGAACGCCTCCGGCGGCAGATAGAACGAATCGTCGGTCTTCGACGCGTCGTACGCCTGGCCCAGCGCGGTCGAGTTCTCCAGCGCCCGGGAGTTCTGGTCGTTGAGACCGGACTGCGTCGCGTAGTTCGTCATCGTCAGGTCGCGGTTGGTCTGTTGATCGGCGATCTGCGGCGGGATCAGTGCGAGCAGCTTCGGTTGCAGCGCATCGAGTTTGGCGATACTGCCGGCGACGTCGGCCAGTTGGTCGGTCAGGTCGTTGATCCCGTCCAGCGCGTCGAACAGCGAGCGTAGCGCCCAGCAGATCGGGATGTCGTAGCAGTGCGGCTCCCAATAGAAGTAGTTGCGGATCGGCCGGAAGAAATCGTCGAAGTTGGCGATCTTGTCCCGCAGGTCCTGAGCCGTGGCGACCGTGTTCTGGAAGGCCTTCGCCTGCTCGTCGGTGATCGACGCGGACTGCTGCTGCAGCGCCTCCTGCTTGCGCAGGGTGTTGATGGAGTCGTTGATCACGCCGACCTGCTTGAGCAGATCCGCGGTGCGGGCCTTCTGGAACGGCAGGGTGTTGATCTGCGCGGCGCTGCTGGCGCTGAGCTGGAACGGAATCGACGTGTGGTCCAGCGGTGTGCCCAGCGGCCGGGTGATCGACTGGACCTGGGCGATGCCGTCGGTGTGGAACACCGCCTTCGCGACGCGCTCCAGCAGGATCATGTCGGTCGGATTGCGCAGGTCGTGGTCGGCCTCGACCATGAGGATCTCGGGCTCCAGCCGCGCCTGTGAGAAATGGCGCTCCGCCGCGGCGTAGCCCACGTTCGCCGGTGCGTCCGCGGGCATGTAGGTGCGGTTGTCGTAGTTGGTCTTGTAGTTCGGCAGCGCCAAAAGCCCGATCAGAGCGATGGCCACGGTCGCCACCAGGATGGGCCCGGGCCAGCGGACGACAGCCGTACCGATCCGCCGCCAGCCGCGGGTGCTCAAGGGACGCGCCGGCTCGAAGAGGCCGAAGTGACGGCCGATCACCAGCAGGGCCGGTGCCAGCGTCAGGGCCGCGATCACGGCGACCAGCACGCCGATGCCGGCGGGGACGCCGAGACTCTGGAAGTACGGCAGCCGGGTGAAGGAGAGGCAGAGCACCGCGCCGGCGATCGTGAGCCCGGAGCCCAGGATGATGTGGGCGGTGCCGTGGTACATCGTGTTGTACGCCGCGACGCGGTCCTGGCCGGCGTACCGCGCCTCATGGAACCGGCCCAGCAGGAAGATCGCGTAGTCGGTGCCCGCGGCGATCACCAGCAGTGTCAGCAGGTTCGTCGAATACGTCGACAGCTCGATGATGCCGGCGTTGGCGAGTACGGCCACCACGCCGCGCGACGCCGTCAGCTCGATCATCACCGTGAAGATGACGAAGAAGACGGTCGTGAGGCGGCGATACAGGACGAGCAGCATCAGCGCGATCACCCCGATGGTGATCAGTGTCGTCTTCAGGGTGCCGTGGCGGCCCACCTCGAACTGATCGGTGATCAGCGGCGCGGGGCCCGTGACGTAGGCCTTGACCCCCGGCGGGGCCGGTGTGTTGTCGACGATGTCGCGGACCGAGTCGACGGATTCGTTGGCCAGCGACTCACCCTGGTTGCCGGCGAGGAACACCTGGACCAGCGCGGCCTTGCCATCGGAGCTCTGGGAGCCCGCCGCCGTCAGCGGATCACCCCAGAAGTTCTGGATGTGCTCGACGTGCTTGGTGTCGGCCTGCAACTTCTGGATCAGGCCGTCGTAGAAGCGGTGCGCGTCCGCGCCGAGGGGCTGGTCGCCCTCGAGGACGATCATCGCCGAGCTGTCGGAGTCGTACTCGCCGAAATCCTTGCCGATGCGCTTGCTGGCCTGCAGCGAGGGCGAGTCCTTGGGGCTCAGCGACACGTTGTGGGACTCGGCGACCGTCTCCAGCTGTGGCACGAAGACGTTGGTCAGAACCGCGGTCGCCAACCAGAAGAGGGCGATCAGAACGGAAAAACGGCGGATCAGGTCGGGGACCGAGCGCCACGACAGGCCTCTGCTCATCCGGACTTGTCCAGGCAGAAGGTGTAGGCGTTCAGCGTGTTCACCTGCTTCTCGTCTTTGACCACACCGTCGATCGTGATGCGGCACCCGATGGAGTCGCCGTCACCCTGGGCGGCGACGTTGACGAATACGGCGGGGTCGGTGGTGGTGGCGTCGTAGGTCCAGGGCAGCGGGGCGTCGAGGGCGTGCTGGGGCTGGGCGTGGACGTCCATGTAGGTGATGGTGGCGGTGGTGCCCGGCGGTCCGAAGACGTCGAGGACCACGTGCTTGGGGTTGAACGGCACGATCTGGTTGGCCGCGTTGTTAGGGGTGGACACCACATCCTCCGAGGCGAAGATGCCGCGCAGCCGGTACACGGTCAAGCCGGCCACCGCGACCACGATGACCGCGACCACGAGCGTCCAGCGTCGGCCGAGCCGCCGTGCGATCGAGACCCGCTGCATCCGTGACCCTTTCATGAGCGGCGACACGACGGTTGGGCGATTCTTATAGGGAGGCTAATCAACTAGGTTGACGGTACGACACCGGACCGGACTCCACAACACTGGCCCCACGCCCGGGTCCGAGTCAACGACCAGCGATTCTTCAGGAATCTGACAGCATCGGCGCCGTCCACTCCGGCCGGCGGCCCAGGTGGCGCAGGATCCGGTCGAGCTCCCCCGCGCCGTCGACCGGCCTGATCGCCGCGTCGAACGGGACGGTGTCCAGCTGGCGGACCTCGCCGTCGGGAACGGCGAGCACCAAGGGCAGCGCCGCGGCGAGCACGCTGCCGGGGAGTTCGTAGGTGACGCCGAGCGAGGCCGCGACGTCCCACCCGTGAACCACGTAGTCGACGAAGTGGAAGCCGAGCGCGATCGTGCCGGGAAACACCGCGCCGTCCCCGAATTCGGGAAGGGCGAACGACGCCTCCCCGATACCGTCCGCCGCGAACGCCTCCAGGGCGTCCGTCGCGGCTCCGGAGTACGCGCGGGCGGGATCTTTGCGCACCGCCTCGACGACGGACTCCACCCGCCAGACGTCGGGGTCAGCGCCCCGACCCCGCGCCGCGGCGGCGAAGCCGCGGTGCTGGACGGTCATGTGGGACAACAGATCCAGGAGGTCCCAGCCCGCGCAGGGTGTCGGCCGGCCGAGATCGGCGGTCGCGACGGTGTCGACGAGGGCGACGGACGCCGCCACCGCCGTGGTGTGCTCAATAGTATGCATGCGCTTATGATAGCCATGCGCTTATCATCGCGCCATGCTTATCATGACTGGGTGGCCGACAAATCCCGCCGCCCCGACCTGGCAGCGATGCTCGCCCCGCTGCTGCGTGACCTGATCGCCGCGGAGGAGCCTGTGCTGGCGGCCCACGACGTGTCGATGTGGGGATACGTCGTGCTGCTGGCGCTCGACCGGTCGTCGATGCGCACCCAGTCCGCGCTGGCCGCAGCGATCGGCGCCGACAAGACCCGCATCATCCGTGATCTGGATCGACTCCAGAATCGCGGCCTGATCGAGCGCAGGCCCGATCCCGACGACCGTCGGGTGCGGCTCCTCGCGATCACCGACGCCGGTCGCGCGGTGAAGAACGCCATTCAGGCGGAGATCCAGCGCGGCGAGGAGCGCTGGCTCGGTGACCTCAGTGCCGGCGAACGCCGCACGTTCCTGCGCGTGCTCGGCCGGTTGACCCCCGCCGAGGGGGGCTGAGACACAGCGCGCCGGGGGGGGGCTGCCCCTCTCAGCATCGAGGTAGCTACCTACCTACTGCCCCGCGTTGCGGGCCAGCTCGATGGCGTACTGGTTGACGAAGGTGCCCGCCGGCGGGTCACCCTTGTCGCAGGTGCCGTCGGATTCGCCGGGACGTTTGATCCACAGGTACGCGTCGGCGTGCGGACCCGCGGTGGCCGCGGTCGGCGGAGTCCCCAGAGCCCGCCCGCCCGGGTTGCACCAGTTCAGCGCGGAGTCCGGAGCCGGCCCGGCACCGTTGCGCGACGTGTCCACCACGTAGTGCTTGCCGTTCGTCAGCCCCGAGATCGCCTCGCCGTAGCCGATCTCGTCCTCGGTGGTGAAGAAGTTCGCGGTGTTGAGGCTGAAGCCGCGGGCGTGTTCGATCCCGGCCTGATTGAGCCTGCCGGCCATGTCTTCCGGACTGTGCCAGCGGAGGTGACCGGCGTCGATGTACACGGCCGCTGCCGGGTCGCGGGTCAGCGCGTCGACGGCGTAGCGGATCAGATCGAAGCGTTCCTGGCGTTGATCGGCCGACAGGCAGTCGGCCATGGCGAGCGCATCCGGTTCCACGACGACCGCTGCGCGCGACGCGCCCAGATCGGCAGCGATGCCGTCGATCCAGCTCCGGTAGTCCGCACCCGAGGCCATGCCGCCTGCGGCGAAGCTGCCGCAGTCCCGGTGGGGGATCCCGTAGATCGTGAGGATCGGAATGGCGCCGGCCGCCTGCGCCGCGGCGGTGTAACTCGCGACCGTCGCCGCCGACGAGCCCGGGACGAGCCAGTAGGCCTGCGGCGTGTTGGCGACCGCGGCCAATTGCGGACTGGGCGGATCGGCGCTCTGCGCGGCACGCATGGCCGCCGATGCGGGGTTGACGTAGAAGGGTGCTCCGGCCAACGGGTTGACCTCGTCGACCAGGCGCACCGCCGGGGACGGCCCGGCCGGTGCCGAGTGGGCGGCCAAGCCCACCGCGGCGATCGCCGCAAGCGTCAGGACGGGAGCGATCCACCGGGCGACCGCGCCGGCAGCTGAGGACATCACCTCAGGAAAATTAGTGGTTCGAAGAAGTGAGCGCCAATCAGCCCTCGAGTCGTCGCGCGGCGCTATTCGTCGGTGGCGGTCGGCTTGGCGAGCTGGCCGTAGGCGGCGGTGAAGGCCGCGGCGCCGGCGAGCAGTTGCGCCCGTTCACGCCGGCTCATCTGTTCGGCGATGCTGCGGAACCTCTCAGCGCGCAGGGCGACCAAGTCGTCGAGGATGGCGTGCCCGGCGTCGGTCAGTGCGAGGAGGGTCGCGCGGCGGTTGTGCGGCGCGACACTGCGGGTGATGAGGCCGGCGTCGGCGAGCCTGTCGCTGAGACGGCTGGCACTCGACGGCACGAGATCGAGGTCCTCCCCGAGTTCGGTCACCAGGCTCGGCCCGAGCCGCTGCAGAGACTGCAACGCCCTCAATGTCGGTAAGCCCACCCGCTTTTCGACTTCCTCGAGCACCGCGACGTTCAGCGCCAGCAGGCCACGCGTGGCGCGCTCCAGTTCGACCGCATAGTCGGCCGTTCCGGTCGGTGGGGAGCCCATGAGTCAGGCAGCATACCCGCGCTGCCCAGGTGTCTCACAGACAAAAATCCCCTGTTTGCACATCATCCAATCCGGATACTTTGCACACGGGCAATTAATTCGCTTATTGCCACCAGCAGATTCGTGGAGAGGAGTCATCGTGGCGCGAGACACCCGGGGCCCGATGCCGCCGGAGACGAGCGACCTGCGCCGGGTCAGCCTCAACCCGCCGCACTGGCGGCAGGCCCGCCGGTTGTTGGCGGTGGAAGCCGTCGTGACGGGTGTGATCGGCGTGGTCGGCCTGATCGGTGTGGCCGTCGCCCCGCACAACGACGGGTGGCGCGTGCTCGGGGTGCCCCTCACACCGGCATTGAGCGCGGTGCTGATCGGTATCGGCGTCGCCGCGGCGCTCGCGATGACCCACCGGCGGGCCGCCAAGGTGTTCACACTCGCGATGAGTGCCGCCACCGTCGCCCTGATGATCATCTGCTCGGTCGCCGCGGTCCACCACGACCCCGGACCGCTGGGCTTCACCGCGCCGGCGATCCTGTTGTGGACGATCCTGTTCTGCTGGAGCATCGCCTCGGCGATGTGGGTGTTCCCCGATCAGATCCAGGGCCCCGACTGGGTGCCGCGTCGGCGCCCGCGCCGTCCTGCGGACACGGCGGCATCGGCTCGACGGGCCAAGTCGTGAGCACTGATATCGGCGACCCGCACGTCCTGCGGGAGTACGCGATGCTCGCCGACGGGCATCGGGGCGCGCTGATCGGCCCGCGCGGAGAGATCAGCTGGATGTGTGCTCCCCGCTGGGACAGTGACGCCGTGTTCTCCGAGCTGATCGGCGGCAACGGCGCCTTCGCGATCACCCCACGCGGCCGCTTCGTCTGGGGCGGCCACTATGAGGATGGCAGCCTGATCTGGCGCTCGCGCTGGGTGACCACCGACGGCATCACCGAATGCCGCGAAGCGCTCGCCTATCCCGGCGACCCGCGCCGCGCCATTCTGCTGCGCCGGTTGGTCGCCGTGCAGGGCGATGCGTGCGCGACGCTGACATTTGCGCCCGCGTACGGTTTCGGGCGCTACGGCATGGAACAACTGGCCCGCGACGAGCACGGCCGGTGGCACGCCCACTGCGGCCCCTTACGCCTCACGGTCCACGGGGTCGCCGACGCCACCGTCACCGACGGCGAAGCCGGTATCCCCGCCCTGCGGTGCGACCTGAAGGTCGCCGAGGGCGACCACCACGACGTCGTCGTCGAACTGTCCGACCAGTCGGGCACCGCCCCTCTCGCGCACCCCGACGCGCTGTGGGCGGCCACCGAAAGCGCCTGGGAGGCAACGCTTCCCCGGTTCGACGCCAGTATCAGCCCCCGCGACGCCCGGCACTCCTACGCGGTGCTGCGCGGCATGACCACACCCGGCGGCGGCATGGTCGCCGCGGCCACGATGAGCCTGCCCGAGCGCGCCCAGGAGAGCCGCAACTACGACTACCGCTACGTGTGGATCCGCGACCAGTGCTACGCCGGAGAGGCCGTGGCGCTCGACGGGCCGCACCCCGTGCTCGACGAGGCCGTCGAATTCGTCGCGAACCGGCTGCTCGCCGACGGCCCGGACCTCAAGCCCGCCTACCGCGTCGGCGGCAGCGCGGTGCCCGACGAGTGCTCGCTGGAGCTGCCCGGATACCCCGGCGGCACCGATGTCCTGGGCAACCACGCCCACGGTCAGTTCCAGCTCGACGCCTTCGGCGAAGCCCTGCTGCTGTTCGCTGCGGCCGCGCGCCACGACCACCTCGACGCCGACGGCCACCGCGCCGCCGCGGCCGCCGCCGCGGCGATCGCGAACCGTTGGCGGGAACCCGACGCGGGCGTATGGGAGCTCGAGTCGCGGCACTGGACGCACTCGCGGCTGACGTGCGTCGCGGGGCTGCGGGCGATCGCCACCCACGTCCCGCCGCGCGATGCCGCGGAGTACGAGACGCTGGCCGACACCATCCTCGCCGCGAGCGCCGACTGCGTGCACGTCAGCGGGCGCTGGCAGCGGGCGCCGGACGATCCGCGAATCGACGCGGCGCTGCTCGTGCCGGCCCTGCGCGGGGCGGTGCCGCCCGAGGACCCCCGCAGCACCGCGACCCTGCGCGCCGTGGTCGCCGAGCTCGAGGACGACGCTTTCGTCTACCGCTTCCGCCACGACACCCGTCCGCTCGGCCAGGCCGAGGGGGCGTTCCTGCTGTGCGGTTTCTGGACCGCAATGGCGTGCCAACAGCAGGGCGACATGGTCGGCGCCACCCGCTATTTCGAACGCAACCGCGCCGCCTGCGGGCCGCCGGCGCTGTTCGGCGAGGAGTTCGACGTCGAGCAACGCCAGCTCCGCGGCAATCTCCCGCAAGCCTTCGTGCACGCCCTGCTCATCGAATCCTCGCTGCGCGTGGCACAACCACCCCATCGCGCGTCGGCGAGCCGGAACAGGAAGGAAACCACATGACCACCTCCTCACCCCGCACCGTGGTCGTCACCGGAGCCAGCGCCGGCATCGGACGGGCCGCCGCGCAGGCCTTCGGGCGGCGCGGAGACCGCGTCGCACTGCTGGCCCGCGGGCACGCCGGGCTGCGCGGCGCCGCCGACGATGTCGAGGCCGCGGGCGGCCGGGCGCTCTGTGTGCCCACCGACGTCGCCGACTTCGACCAGGTCGACGCGGCCGCCACGACGGTCGAGAACACCTTCGGCCCGATCGACGTCTGGGTCAACGTCGCGTTCACCTCGGTGTTCGCCCCGTTCACCGAGATCGCACCCAACGAGTTCCGCCGCGTCACCGAGGTCAGCTACCTGGGCTTCGTCTACGGCACCATGGCGGCGCTCGCCCGGATGAAACCCCGCGACGCGGGAACCGTCGTGCAGGTGGGCTCCGCCCTCGGCGCGCGGGCGATCCCGCTGCAGTCGGCGTACTGCGGTGCCAAACACGCCATCAACGGATTCACCGAATCCGTCCGTACGGAGCTGCTGCACGACCGCAGCAAGGTCCGCATCACCGTGGTGCAGATGCCGGCGCTCAACACGCCGCAATTCGACTGGGTGCTGTCCCGGCTGCCGCGCCACCCCCAGCCCGTGCCGCCGATCTATCAGCCGGAGGTGGCCGCCCGGGCCGTCGTGCGGGCCGCCGATCATCCCCGTCGCAAGCAGTACTGGGTCGGCGCGAGCACCGCCGGCACGGTGCTCGGGCAGCGGCTGATGCCGGCCGTGCTCGATCGGTATCTCGCACGCACCGGCTACAGCTCGCAACAGACCGGCCAGCCGGTCGACCCGGACCGGCCGAACAACCTGTGGCAGCCCGTCGACGACGAGCCGGGCAGCGACCACGGCGCGCACGGATCGTTCGACGACCAGTCGATCAGCCGGTCGCGGCAGGTGTGGCTGTCGCGCCACGCACGGTCGCTGTCGATCGCGGCCGCAGGCGCGGCCCTGACCGCGGGCGGGGCCGCGCTCACCTACCACCGGCACTGACCTCATCACGACTTTCGAAGGAGACGACATGTCTGACACCGTCGGTGACGTTCTGCTCGCCCGCTTGCGGGAGTGGGGCGTCAAACAGGTCTTCGGGTTCCCCGGAGACGGCATCAACGGACTGCTCGCCGCCTGGCAACGCGCCGACGACAAGCCGCAGTTCGTCCAGGCGCGCCACGAGGAGATGTCCGCGTTCGAAGCCGTCGGCTTCGCCAAGTTCTCCGGTCAGGTCGGCGTCTGCGTGGCGACCAGCGGGCCCGGCGCGGTGCACCTGCTCAACGGGTTGTACGACGCCAAACTCGACCACGTCCCGGTGGTGGCGATCGTCGGCCAGACCGAACGCTCCGCGATGGGCGGCTCATATCAGCAGGAGATCGACCTGATCAGTCTGTACAAAGACGTCTGCAGCGAATACGTGCAGATGTGCACGGTCCCCAAGCAGCTGCCGAACCTGATCGACCGCGCCATCCGCATCGCGCTCAGCGAGGGCGCACCGACAGCGATCATCGTGCCCTCCGACGTCTTCGAGCTGCCCTACGAACCGCCGGAGCACGCGTTCAAGCAGGTGCCGTCGAGCCTCGGGATGGCCGAGGCGAAAGTGGTCCCCGACGACGACGCGCTGCGCCGGACGGCCGATCTGCTCAACTCCGGCCACAAGGTCGCCATGCTCGTCGGCCAGGGCGCCCGCGGGTGCGTCGCCGAACTGACCGAAGTCGCCGAGCTGCTCGGCGCCGGCGCCGCAAAAGCGTTGCTGGGCAAGGACGTGCTGCCCGACGACCTACCGTGGGTGACCGGATCCATCGGCCTGCTCGGCACCACCGCGAGCTGGCATCTGATGATGGACTGCGACACCCTGCTGACCGTCGGCTCGAACTTCCCCTACACCCAGTTCCTGCCCAAGCTCGACCAGGCCCGCGCCGTGCAGATCGACCGCTCCGGCAAGTGGATCGGGATGCGCTACCCCTATGAGATCAACCTGGTCGGCGATGCGAAAAGCACGCTACAGGCGCTGATTCCGTTGCTGGAGCGCAAGACCGACCGATCCTGGCGCGACAAGATCGAGAAGTGGGTGGTCAGTTGGTGGACCACCGTGCAGCGCCGGGCGATGACCGACGCCGACCCGGTCAACCCGATGCGGATCTTCTGGGAACTGTCGGAGCGGATGCCCCACAACGCCATCATCGCCGCCGACTCCGGTTCGTCGGCCAACTGGTACGCCCGTCACCTGAAGTTCCGCGGCGACGTGCGGGGCTCGCTGTCCGGCACGCTGGCCACGATGGGACCCGGGGTGCCTTACGTCATCGGCGCCAAGTGGGCGCACCCGGATCGGCCCACCATCGCGTTCGTCGGCGACGGTGCGATGCAGATGAACGGTCTCAACGAGCTGATCACCATCAGCAAGTACTGGAAGCAGTGGACCGACCCCCGCCTGATCATCGCGATCCTGCACAACAACGACCTCAACCAGGTCACCTGGGAGATGCGGGCGATGGAGAATTCGCCGAAGTTCGAAGCGTCGCAGAGTCTTCCCGATGTCGACTACGCCAATTTCGCCCGCAGCCTCGGTCTGCACGGCGACAACATCGACGACGCCGCGGCGCTCGGTGACGCGTGGGACCGCGCGCTGGCCGCCGACCGGCCCACGGTGCTCGATGTCCGCTGCGACCCGGACGTGCCCCCGATCCCGCCGCACGCCACGTTCGACCAGGCGAAGTCCCTTGTCGAGGCGGTCGTCGGTGGCGACGCCGACAGCGCCGGATTCATCAAGCAGGGCATCAAACAGAAAGTGCAGCAATACTTCCCGAGCGAGAAGAAGGACCGTTCATGAAACCCGTGCGCGCCGCCGTGCACGCCATCCGCACCGGACGCTTCGAGCGCACCCTGGCCGCGCTGACCGCTGCCGGTGCCGCCGTGACCACCGCCGAGATCTACCTCTCCCACGACGGCGCCAGCTTCGGCAACCGGATGATGTACTGGCCGGTGGTCATCGTCCCCACCGCGGTGCCCGCCGGGTTGGCCGGGTTCTTCTCCCGCCGCGCCGCCCACACCGTGCTGCCGGCCGCCAGCGCGCTGATCGTCGCCAACGGTGTCCAGGGCACCTATCTGCACTGGCGGGGTATCCGCCAGCGCCCCGGCGGGCTGACCCGGTACAACATGGAATCCGGGCCGCCGGCCTTCGCGCCGCTGCTGGCGTCCCTGGTCGGGGGCATGGGGCTGCTCGCGGCGCTGCTCCGCCGCGAGGACCTGACCGGGAACGGGAGGCGCTGATGCCCTTGCGCTCAACGCATGACCGCGCCGTCACCCCTCAGGGCCGGGGCCGCTTTCCCGGCTTCGACGTGTTGGCGCAGGCCCACGTGTGGGACCCGGTCACCGCCGACGTGGTGCTGAGCCGGCTCGCACCGCCGGAGTCGTTGGTGTTCTTCACCGCCGACGAGGCGGCCGTCGCGGAGCGCTTGCTCGACCTGCTGCTCGCCCAGGACACCGAACCGAAGGTTCCGGTGTTGGCGCTGATCGACGCCCGGCTGGCCGCGGGCGAAACCGACGGGTGGCACTACGACGACATGCCCGAAGACGGTCAGGCATGGCGCGATTCCCTTGCCGCGCTGGAGCGCGACGCCCGCGATCACTACGGCACGGGCTACGGTGACCTCAGCAGCGCCCGGCAGGCCCGGCTGATCCAGGACGTCCAGGACCACGCCGACGCCGGCCGCACCTGGAACGACTGGCCGGCCGGTCACGTGTGGAGCCTCTGGACGCGCTACGCCTGCACCGCGTTCTACTCCCACCCGTGGGCGTGGAACGAGATGGGGTTCTCCGGCCCCGCCTACCCCCGCGGCTACCTGAACCCGGGCATCAACGCCCGGGAGTCCTATGAGGTGTCCGATCACGACGACACCGACCCGGTTCCCTTCGCCGCCCGGGTGGAAGCGGCCCGCCGCGCCGACGCGGAGCTTCCCGAACGGCCTGCGCATGGGTGACGGCAGAGAGGTGCGGAGCCGCAACGAGTCGGCCTGGCTGGTGCCCAACGACGGCGTCCGCACCAACCACCGGTTGCGCGCCGACATGCGCCGCTACGAGTCCGACGACGAGGTCGACGTCGTCATCGTGGGCGCCGGCGCGGGAGGTGCGACGCTGGGCCAGCGCCTGGCCCGCGCCGGGTGGAGCGTGGTCCTGCTCGACGCCGGACCGTTCTGGGACCCGGACCTCGACTGGGTCAGCGACGAACGCGGATCCCACGGCCTGTACTGGACGGACGCCCGCCAGATCGGCGGCTCGGACCCGGTGCCGTTGGGCTCCAACAACTCCGGCCGTGGCGTCGGTGGGTCGATGGTGCACTACGCCGGTTACACACCGCGGTTCCATCCCTCCGACTTCCACACTCGAAGCGGTGACGGGGTCGGCGCCGACTGGCCCATCGAGTACACCGACCTGCGCCCCTACTACGAGCAGATCGAAGCCGAACTCCCGGTGGCCGGCCAGGACTGGCCGTGGGGCGATCCGCACAGCTACCCGCACAGCCCCCACCCGGTCAGCGGCAACGGGCTGACCGCGCTGCGCGGCGCCGATGCGCTCGGGGTCGACATGCGGGTCGGGCCGGTCGCAATCCCCAACGGCCGCTTCGGGAATCGCCCGCACTGTATCTACCGCGGGTTCTGCATCCAGGGCTGCAAGGTCAACGCGAAAGCCAGTCCGTTGATCACCCACATCCCCGACGCGCTGGCCCACGGCGCCGAGGTCCGGGCCGACTGCCACGTCAGCCGCATCCTCGTCGACGACGAGACCGGCAGCGCCACCGGCGTGGTGTACCTGCACGACGGCGTGCTGCACCGGCAGCGCGCGCACGCCGTCGTCGTCGCCGGATACTCCATCGAGACGCCGCGACTGCTGCTGCTGTCGTCGTCGGCCCGGTATCCCGAAGGCCTCGGCAACGACCACGACCATGTGGGCCGCCACCTGATGGTGCAGGGCGCCCCGCAGGTCGCGGGCCGCTTCTCCGACGAGATCCGCATGTACAAGGCGCCACCTCCCGAGGTCAGCAGCGAGCAGTTCTACGAGACCGACCCCACCAAGCCCTACCGGCGCGGCTTCTCCATCCAGACCGTCAGCCCGCTGCCCATCACGTGGGCCGAACACGTTGCCGCTCAGGGCCACTGGGGTCAGACACTGCGCGAGTACATGCGCGACTACGTGCACTGGGCCACCCTCGGAGCGCTGTGCGAGCTGCTGCCGCTGCCCGACAACCGGGTCACCCTCGCGGGCGAGACGGACCGGCACGGGCTGCCCGTCGCGCATTTCGCGTACAGCCAGTGCGACAACGACCGGCAGCTCATCGACGCCGCGGGATCGGTCATGTCCGACCTGCTGCGGGCGGCCGGCGCCGAGGAGGTCATCACCATCAACCGCTACGCCCACCTGGTCGGCGGCGCCCGCATGGCGACACGGCCGCAGGACGGGGTCATCGATGCCGAGCACCGCGTGTTCGGGGTGGACCGCCTCTACGTCGTCGACGGCAGTGTGATGCCCACGCAGGGCGCGGCCAATCCGGCGCTGACCATCATGGCGCTCGCGGCCCGCGCCGCAGACCTGATGAAGCGCCACGCCGCCCAGTCGTAGATCGCACGAGAAAGGTTGTCCAGCAATGCCTTCACCACGCATCGAGCGCCTCGAGGTAGGCGTGTACCGGGTGCCCACCGAAGGCCCGGAGGCCGACGGCACCCTGCGGTGGGACGCCACCACCGTCGTCGTCGTGCACGTGCACGCGGCAGGCGTCGAGGGACTGGGGTGGACCTATAGTTCCCCGGCCGCCGCCGCGGTCATCACCCATCACCTGCGCGACGTGGTCGTCGGCCGTGACGCCGCCGATCTGCCCGGCGCCTTCGACGCCATGAACCGCGCATGCCGCAATCTCGGTACGCGCGGCCTCGTCGCCCAAGCCGTCAGCGCGGTCGACATCGCACTGTGGGATCTGCGCGCCCACCTGCGCGACCTGCCGCTGGCCACGCTGTTCGGCCGCTGCCACAGCGCGGTGCCCATCTACGGGTCCGGCGGGTTCACCAACCTCGACGACGCCGAACTCGCCAAGCAGGTCGACGAGTGGCGCGACGCGGGCTGCACGGCGATGAAGATCAAGATCGGACAGTGCTGGGGCAGCGACACCGAGCGAGATCTCGCACGCGTCAACCGGTTACGCGAACTCGCGGGCGAGACGGTGGAACTCATGGTCGACGCCAACGGCGCGTACTCCGCCGGGCAGGCGCGCCGGGTGGGCGCGGCCCTGGACCGACTCGGCGTGACCTGGTTCGAGGAGCCGGTCAGCAGCGACGACACCGAAGGACTGGCCGCCGTGCGTAGCGCGGTGCGATGCGACGTCGCCGCCGGCGAGTACATCTCCGACCGCTACGGTGCGCGCCGGCTCGCCCCCGTGGTGGACTGCCTGCAGCTCGACGTCACCCGGTGCGGCGGGTACAGCGGCTGGCTGGCCGCCGCGAGCATCGCGGCGGCCCACAATCTCGAGGTCTCCGCCCACTGCGCACCCGCACTGCACGTGCCGGTGACCGCCGCGATCCCCCGGCTGCGCCATCTCGAATACTTCATCGACCACACCCGCCTGGAGGCTGAGATGTTCGACGGTGTCCCCGTTCCCAGCGGCGGCCGCCTGCCGGTGACCACCACGCGCTCCGGCCACGGCATGTCGCTGGCGGCAAGGGCTGAGAAGTATCGGGAGGAGATGGCGTCATGATCGACCACAGGAAGTACCGCGGCTTCGAGATTCTGCGCGGGTCGTGGGGAGCGGTGCTGCTCATCGCCCCGGACCGGGTGCTGCGCGCCACCCGCAGCGGGCCCATCGACACCAAGAGCCGGACCGTGACCCGCATCCTGGGGGCTCGTCATCTCACCCAGGCGGCGCTGTCGGGTTTGCGGCCCAGCCCGGAGGTACTCGCCATGGGCGTCTGGGTCGACGCCGTGCACGCGCTCACCGCGTGTGCGCTCGCGCTCAGTGACCGCCGCCGCGCCCGGGCCGGGTACACCGACGCCGCGGTCGCGAGTGTGTGGGCCGCCGCGGGATATCGCGACCTGAGGCACGGACGCGCGACACCTCGTGCGCATCAGCAGGTCCGCGACCAGCTGGCCGATCTGGTCCTCGACCATGTCCCAGGCGGGCCTCCTCTGCACGACAGGGCGCGAGAAGTGCGGGCACCCCTGCAGACACAGATTCGCTGACCTACCCGCTCAGCCGGGGACGTTGGCCTTCAACGAGGCGAGTGCCTCTGCGCTCAGGCGGGCCAGCTCCGCAGCCTCGGCGGGATCGAGTGCCGCCGCGAAGATCTCGGCCATCCGCCGGTTGGTCAGCTGCTCGACCTCGGCATAGCGATCCTTCTTGGACGCACCGTCGGGGTACGGCTCGGGCCAACCGAACATCGCGGCGTACTGAGGCCCCTTGTTCAGCATGTGCGCCTCGATGGGGGCGATGCCCGAGTTGGTGAGCGCGTTGAAGTGCACGCCGGCGCGCAGTTCGCGCAGCACGAACATGACCTGCAGCGCTCGGGCGGGTGCGTCGTCGGCCAGCGGCATCGCGCGCCACCCCGCGAACAGCGGCAACCCGGCGGGCGGGGCGGCCGTGATGACTTTCTCCCCCAGCGCCGCTATGCGATCCAACCCCTCGGCGCCCGCGAGATACTTGCGGCCGAAGTCCGCCGCCTGCGCCCAATATTGTTGCGCCGCACCGGCAGCGCCGCGCACCGCGACGCCCTGCTCCCACATCGCCGCCAGCCCGTTGGGCTCGAACACCGCGAAGACCGCACTGACGGTGGCGCCGGTGGCCTCGCCCAGCACTCCGCCGCGACCGGCCACATATCCCGCCAACGGGTTCTCGTAGCCGGCGGCGACGCTCTCACCGAAGGTCTCCGGATGAAGCATGAACACCGCGACGGCTTGCTCCATCGCGGTGCCCGCGGCTGCGGCAGCGTCCAGCAGGTCGGTCTCGCTCATGGTGATGACTCCTCCTCGGGTTGCGTTGCGCGGTGGGCTATTCCGTCGCCTGGTTCGGGTCGGTCGCCACCTTCAGCGGCTCGTGCTCGACGACCTCGTCGGTGCCGGGCCGGTCGTCGTACCGAGCCATGTACGCATCGATCTCGCGCACGATGTCCGGACCGGGTACGCCCCATCCCCGCCGATAGTCGTACACCTGGGCCAGAGTCCGGTGGCCGCGGTCGCCGTCGAGGATCTCGACGGTGTTCGGGTCCAGCATGGCCGGGTGCCGCACCCCGGCGGCTTCGGAGACCTTCAGCAGATCGCGGCGCAACGTCAGGACGTAGTTGGCCAGCCGATGCGACTTCTGCTCGGGGTCCAGCCCGCGGGCCAGCCACGGGTTCTGCGTCGCGACGCCGGTCGGACAGCGGTCCGTGTGACACTTCTGCGCCTGGATGCAGCCGATCGCCAGCATCGCCTCCCGGGCCACGTTGACGAGGTCGGCGCCCAGCGCGAAGGCCACGATCGCGTTGGCCGGCAGCCCGAGCTTCCCCGAGCCGATCCAGGTGACCTGGTCGCTCAGTCCCTTCTCGGCGAACACCCCGTACACCTGGGCGAAGCCGACACGGAACGGAAAAGACACGTGGTCGGCGAACACGAGCGGCGCGGCGCCGGTGCCGCCCTCGCCGCCGTCGATCGTGATGAAATCCACCCCCCGCTGGCCGTCGGCCATCCGGTCGGCCAACTCCTGCCAGAACGTCATCTCGCCCACCGCCGACTTGATGCCGACCGGCAGACCCGTGGCATCGGCGATACGTTCGACGACGTCGAGCATCTCGTCGATGTTGCGGAACGCGGTGTGCCGGGAGGGGCTCGCCACATCCTTACCCTGCTCGACCCCTCGGATGCGGGCGATCTCTGCGTTCACCTTCGCGCCGGGCAGGTGCCCGCCCAGCCCCGGTTTGGCGCCCTGGCTCAGCTTGATCTCGATCGCCCGTACCGGACCGGAGCCGACGACGTCGACGAGCTGGTCGAGGTCGAAGTTGCCGTGCTCGTCCCGGCAACCGAAGTAGCCGGTGCCGATCTGGAAGACGAGGTCGCCGCCCTGGCGGTGGTGATCCGACAGACCGCCCTCGCCCGTGTTGTGCCAGAAGCCGGCGATCTCGGCGCCCTTGTTGATCGCCTGGATCGCCTGCGGGCTGAGCGAGCCGAACGACATCGCCGATACGTTGACCACCGACGACGGCCGGAAGGCGTGCCGGCGTCCGCGGGGGCCGCCGAGCACTTTCGCACCGGGCACCTCGACGTCGCGCCCGTGAATCGGCGAGGCGGGTACGACGTCGGAGAACGTGGCCTGCTTGATGATCGGGTAGGAGGCGTTCTCGGTGTCGTTGTCCGTGCCGAACGCGAAGTAGTTGTTCTCCTTCTTCGCCGAGGTGTACACCCAGCGCCGCTGATCGCGGCTGAAGGGCCGCTCGGCGTCGTTGCTGGTGATGATGTACTGCCGCAACTCCGGTCCGACCGACTCCAGCAGATACCGCGCCCGGGCGATGACCGGGAAGTTGTGCCGAAGCGCGTGCTCCTTCTGGAGAAGGTCCTGCACGGCGATTCCCGCGAGAGCGGCGGCAGGCCCCAGTACGGCGAGGGTCCGCTTCTTCATGTGGCCCAGCCTGCCATGCCGTCAGGGGTCACGAGTGCTCGCGCAGCTCGGTGACCGGGTAGGCGTTCTCGGCGTGACGCGACCGGATCAGTTTCTTGTCGTACTTACCGACGCTGGTGCGCGGGATCTCGTCGACGAAGGTCCACCGTTCAGGCAGCCACCAGCGGGCGACTTTGTCGGCCAGGAAGTCTCGCAGCTCGGCCGCGTCCGTCTGGGCGCCCTCCTGAACGACGACGGCTGCCAGCGGCCGTTCCTGCCAGCGTTCGTCGGGCACACCCACCACCGCGGCCTCCCTGACCGCGGGGTGCGCGATGAGGTGATTCTCCAACTCCACCGACGAGATCCATTCCCCGCCCGATTTGATGACGTCTTTGGCCCGATCGGTCAACGTGATGTAGCCCTGCGGGTCGATGCGCCCCACGTCGCCGGTACGCAACCAACCGGACTGGAACTTCGACTCGTCGGTGTTGCGATAGTACGAGCCGGTGATCCACGGGCCGCGGACCTCGAGTTCGCCGACCGCCGCGCCGTCGTTGGGCAGCACCTCGCCCGCGTCGTCGACGATGCGGGCCTCCACCCCGCAGACGGGCCGGCCCTGGGAACTCCGGATCTGCCAGTGCTCGTCCTCCGGGACATCCGGCGGCGGCCACGCCAAGGTGGCGACGGGGGAGGTCTCGGTCATGCCCCACAGCTGGCGGATCTGCACACCGAACTTCTCTTCGAACGCCTTCATCAGCGACACCGGCACCGCGGAGCCGCCGCAACCGACGAGCCGCAGAGACGTGATGTCGTGGCCCGGGTTCGTCTCGAGGTGGTGCATGACGTCGTTCCAGATCGTGGGCACCGCCCCGGCGACGGTGGGCCGCTGCGTCTCGATCAGGTCGACGAGCCGTTCGGCGTCCATGAAGCGGTCGGGCAGCACGAGGTCCGCGCCGGCCATCAGTGCGGCGTACGGCAGACCCCAGGCGTTGGCGTGGAACATCGGCACGATCGGCAAGGCCTTGTCGGCGAAGCTGAGCCCCAGTCCGTTTCCGCCGCACACCGCCATCGAATGCAGGTAGCTCGACCGGTGCCCGTACACCACACCCTTCGGGTGGCCGGTGGTGCCGCTGGTGTAACACATTGCCGCAGCGGAGTTCTCGTCGACGTCGGGCCAGTCGAAGGCGTCCGGCTCGGCAGCCGTGATCTCGTGGTAGCGCAGTACCCGCTTGCCTGAGGCCTCCAGCGGCGCCAAGTCCCCGTCGCCGACCGCGATCACGGTGTGCACGGTCTCGAGCGATCGCAGCACCGGTGCGAGCACGGCGCTCAGCGACAGGTCGGCGATCACCACCCGGTCCTCGGCTTCGTAGGCGATGAACTCGATCTGCTCCGGGAAGAGCCGGATGTTCAGCGTGTGCAGCACCGCCCCCATCGACGGCACCGCGACGTAGGCCTCGAGGTGCTCCTGGTTGTTCCACATGAACGTGGCGACGCGCTCGTCTCCCTCGATGCCGATCCGCCGCAACGCATGTGCGAGCCTGGCAGCCTGCTGCCCGACCTCCCGATAGGTGGCGTGGCGGTAGCCGTCCCCCGTCGCGGTCGTCACGGTGCGGTCACCATGGACGGTGACCGCGTAGCGCAGGATCGCCGTCACCGTCAGGGGGAAGTTCTGCATCGTGCTGTACATCGTTTAACGCCTTCGCCGTGTGCTCGGTTGGGCGATATTAACGTGCCCCGCCATCGCGCCGGACCGGTTCGCCCGCGTCAGGGCTGCCGTTCGTTGAGCCACTCCGCCAGAACCGCGGCCTGACTGTGGTCGGCGTCGCGGGTGGCGGTCAGCAGGACCACGTCGCCTCTGCGGGCGAGTTCGTCGAGGTGCTCGACGGCACGGCGGCGGTCCGGTGCTCTCAACTGCGCCCGATAGCGGCGGCGGAACTCGGCGAACTTCTCCGGCTGGTGCGAATACCACTGTCGCAGTTCGGTGGACGGTGCCACCTCGCGCAGCCACTCGGTCAGGTCGAGCTCCTCCTTCCGCACGCCGCGCGGCCACACCCGGTCGACCAGCACCCGCGCCTCGTCGGCGGATGACGCGTCGTCGTAGACCCTCCGGTAGCGGAACCGCCCGCTCATCGCTACCTTCCCGGCTCCCGTGTCAACACGGGACGCAGGCGTGACGGTGGAATGTCGACGGATGCGCCGAGGTCGCCGATCAGCTCCTCCGCCCAGCCGATCAAACCGCCGACGTCCAC
This sequence comes from Mycolicibacterium chubuense NBB4, assembly GCF_000266905.1. Next base: position 5,500,152 of record NC_018027.1, read on the forward strand.
GGAATACGCTGCGGCAGAATCGACTTCACGCAGATTGTGGGAGCTGCGCTGAAGCAGAGCGGACGCACCGGTGGGGTTGCCGCGCTGAACGTGCGTGATGCCCACGGCGAGCTGCGCCAGTCCCTGCCACAGCGATCTCTCGTCCTCGGGGCCGTTCTTCCAGGCGGCCTCGAGCACCTCGTGGGCATTGAACGCCAAGCCCCTGTTCAGCAGATCCTGGGCGTAGGCGAGGGAGTCGGACGGCGGCAGGTCGAGATCGTCCGGGATGCGCGGCACCCCGTCACTGCCCGGCGGAAGGGGCCGGCCCAGGGCGTCCCTGGGACGGGCGTTGCGGGGCCTGCCGGCTTCGTCGCGGGTGCGTCGGACCATGTCCTCATGATGCCCGCGGCGGGGATCGCGGCTGTGCACCACCAGGGGCCTGTGTCAGCGCATCACCGGCTCGGCCAGGTTCACCCGCAACGCCCAGTGCTCGTCGACGATGCGCCGCAGCGCGGCGTCCATCGGCCGTGCGGAGGCGAGGTCGTGGCCGAACGCGTTGTCCACGATGACCACCGCGTCCTCGTCGAGTTCGGCCGTCTCGACCTGGTCGACGAGCGGGTCGAACAGCGTGGGCGGCGTGGCGAGGTAGTACAGCGCCCGGCGCTCGTTGCTCAGCTCGGCGGCATACATCAGGCCGCACTGGGTGATCACGAAGAGCTCCGCGGCGAACCGCGCGTCGCCGACCTCGGTGTGTCCCCATGCCAGCGCACCGCGCCGGCTCTGCTCGAGCGGGTCCTGCACGGCGTCGGTCAGCGTGAACATCCTCTGGACGGGTCCGCTGTGCAGCCGCGGCTCCGCGTCGATCGCGGGCCGGAAGTACCGCTGAAACACCTCACCGAAGAAGTCGTGTAGTTGCTCGCTCATCGCGGCCCCCTAGATTCGACGACACCTCAAGTGTGCGCGCCGAACCACCGGCTGGCCAGTGCTCCGGCGGATTCGTCACACCGCTGACGCGCAGGCGCCGGTGCGGTGGCGGGTGCCTCCGATCGCGTCGCTTCATCCCGCCATGGTCAGGCCGCCGCTCACGCTGAGAACCTGACCGGTGACGTAATCGGCGTAGTCCGAGGCGAAGAACAGCACCGAGTCGGCGACTTCTTCCGGTGTGGCCAAGCGGCGGAACGGAATCGCCCGGATGAGGCCTTCCCTGACCTTGCCGGGCAGCGAGGCGAACAACGGGGTATCGGTGGGTCCGGGGCACACGCAGTTGACGTTGATCCGGTACTTGGCCATCTCGCGTGCCAGCGACTTGGTGAAGGCGATCACCCCGCCCTTGGTGCCGGCGTAGACGGTCTCCCCCAGGCTGCCGACGCGGCCCGCGTCGCTGGCGATGTTGACGATCTTCAGCGGTGCGCCCGCGGCCAGGACACCGTCCAGCACCGCTCGCGTGAGCCGCACCGGCCCCAGGAAGTTGACGGCGACCAGCGCCTGCCAGAGCTCGTCGTCGTTGTCCATGAACGGCTCGACCCGGTCGAAGCCCGCAGCGTTGACCAAGACGTGCGGCAGGCCGAGGTCCCCGATCATGGCGTGACACACCGCGGTGATGGCAGACGCGTCGCCGAGGTCGGCTTCGTAGGGGTGAGCGCGCTCGCCGATCGTCGCCACCGTCTGCGCGAGGCCTTCGGTGTCGCGGTCGAGCGCCGCGACGGTGGCGCCGGCATCGGCCATCCGCACGGCGGTCGCGCGTCCGATACCCGAGGCGGCGCCGGTGACGATCGCCACCTTGTTCCCGAACTGCATGGTCCCTCCCCATGGTGTGGCGGTCACAGTGAAAGTACCTGACCGGAAGCCGATTTGGTGCCCGCATCGGTCCGGGTTCGGTCTCCCCGGCCGGGTCGTGGTCGGTGTGGTTGACTGGCCCCACGGCTGAGGCGGTGCCCGCCAGGTGGCCTTCACGAGGAAGCGAGCGCAGCACACCATGGGATTCGACGACTACGAGCAATTGACGTTGTCCCGCCGCGACAACGGGGTCCTGCTGATCACCATCGACCGGCCGGAGAAGTACAACGCCGCCGATGAGGGAATGCACAGCGAACTCGCCCGGATCTGGGTCGACGTCGCGGCGGACCCGCAGACCCGTGTCGCGGTGATCACCGGCGCCGGCAAGGCGTTCTCGGCCGGTGGCGACCTGGCGATGGTCGAGCGCATGGCCGGTGACTACGAACGGGTGTCGCACATGCTCGACGAGATGAGCGCGCTCGTCTACAACATCATCAACTGCGACAAGCCGATCGTGTCGGCGATCAATGGCGTCGCCGTCGGAGCCGGAACGGTCGCCGCCTTGCTCGCCGATGTGGCGATCGCCGCCGAAGACGCCCGGATCGGCGACGGACACGTCAAGCTCGGCGTGGCCGCCGGCGACCATGCCGCGATCATCTGGCCGCTGCTGATCGGCATGGCCAAGGCCCGCTACTACCTGCTCACCGGCGAGATGGTGACCGGCGCCGAAGCCGAGCGCATCGGGCTCGTCGCCAAAGCCGTGGCCCGCGAGGATGTTCTGGATGAAGCTCTTCGTGTCGCCGACGCCTTGGCGACGGGGTCTCAGCAGGCGATCCGGCTCACCAAACGGACCCTGAACAACTGGCTGCGCACCGCAGGACCGACCTTCGACCAGTCGGCGGCCTACGAGATGTTGACGTTCCTCGGCCCCGACGTCGTCGAGGGCTACACCGCCATCCGCGAGAAGCGCCCGCCACGGTTCCCCTCGGCCCTGAACCGGGATTGACCCGGAGCGCGCTCGCGGTGTGACGGCCCGGCGATCGGGTAACTAGCTGTCACCGCCGAGGTTCGAGGGGGGATCGCGCACGTGTCCGGTTGGCCGATGTGGGCTCTGCTCGTCGCGTTCGTCGTCGCCGCCGCTGCCATCTGGGTGGCCGGCATCTCGCTGTCCGATCAGACCGACGTGCTGTCCACCCGCATGCATCTCGGGTCGGCGCTGGGCGGGCTGATCCTGCTGGCGATCGCGACCAACCTGCCCGAGATCGCCATCGTGGCCAGCGCCTCGTTGTCCGGCAACCTGGGGGTCGCGGTCGGAAACATCCTGGGCGGCATCGCGATTCAGACAGTGGTGCTGGTGGCTCTGGATGCCTTCGGGGTCCGTGGACGGCGGCCCCTGACCTACCGTGCCGCCTCACTGGTTCTGGTGCTGGAGGCTGCGCTGGTCGTCGCGGTACTCGCGATCGTCATCGCCGGCACCCAGTTGCCGCGGTCGTTGATCGCCCTGCGGGTGACTCCGGCGGCGCTGCTCATCGTGGTGGTCTGGGTGGGCGGCCTGCTGTTGTTGCGCCGGGCGGGGCGGTCGCTGCCCTGGCACGAGTCCGGTCAACCGCCCGACGGCCAAGAGCGCCCGCGCGGCCACAGCGCGAAGCAGACCGAGCAGGAGGCGACCGCACGCGGTGTCAGCACCGCCAAGTCGGCGACGATCTTCGGCATCGCCGCGGTCGTGACGCTGGTCGCCGGTGTCGTGCTCGAGCGCAGCGGCGATGCGATCGCCGGCGGCATCGGTCTGTCGGGAGTGCTGTTCGGCGCGACGATCCTGGCCGCCGCCACCTCGCTGCCCGAGCTGTCGACCGGCCTGGCCTCGGTCCGCCACGGCGACTATCAACTCGCGATGTCCGACATCTTCGGCGGCAACGCGTTCCTGCCGGTGCTCTTCCTGATGGCCACCGTGTTGTCGGGCGACGCCGTTCTGCCGCAGGCCCAACGCACCGACATCTACCTGACGGCGCTGGCGATGGTGCTGACGCTCGGCTACGCGGCCGGTCTGCTGTTCCGCCCGCAGCGCCGCGTCGCCCGGATGGGCGTCGACTCGCTGGCCGTCCTCGTCGTCTACGCGGTCGGGGTCGCCGGGCTGTTCGCGGTCGCCCACGCCGGCTGAGGAGAAGCTGTCAGGATCCGGCGAGGGCACGGCTTTGCCCACGGGCCGGATCGTCGCCCTCTATCTTTGCGATGTGCAGGATCTGAATCGACGGAAGATGATGATGCTGAGTGGATTCGGCGCGCTGGCGGCCATGATCCCCCTTCCGGAGGCCGGGGCCCTCCCGTCGCCTGCTCCCGCCGCCCCGCCCGCACCCAGTGCCGCGACGCCGAACTACCTGTTCCAGGACGAATTCGACGGTCCCGCCGGCTCCGCGCCGGATCCGGCGAAGTGGAGGGTGGTGCCGGCCCGCGAGTCGATCAAGAACCCGGTGTTCTGGGACCGGCCGGAGAACATGGGGCAGTACCGCGACGACCGTGAGCACGTGTTCCTCGACGGCAACTCGAACCTGGTGATCCGCGCGACCAGGAACCCCGACGGCAAGTACGCCAGCGGCAAGGTCACCGGCACCTTCTGGGGTGGCATCAACACCACCTGGGAAGCCCGGATCAAGTTCGACTGCCTGACGCTGGGCTGCTGGCCGGCGTGGTGGCTGTCCAACGATCATCCCGTGGTGGGAGGCGAGATCGACCTCATCGAGTGGTACGGCAACGCGGACTGGCCGTCGGGCACCACCGTCCACGCCCGCTCCGACGGCACCTCGTTCGCGACGCAGCACCATCCCGTCGACAGCAACTGGCACCTGTGGCGTGTCACTTGGAACGACTCGGGGATGTACTTCTGGCAGGACTATGTCGAGGGCGCCGAGCCGTATTTCACCGTGCCGGCCCATTCGCTGGAGGGCTGGCCGTTCAACCTGCCCGACTACCGCGTGTTCCCGGTGCTGAATCTGGCCGTCGCGGGGTCGGGCGGCGGCGATCCCAAGGGCGGCACCTATCCGGCGGACATGCTGGTCGACTGGGTACGAGTCTGGAGCGGCTGACCCCCGACCACGTCGGGCGTCGTCGTCTTGCTTCGATTACGCTCCGCTGCAACATCATTCGGTGGGCCTCCGCCCCACCGCCACGAGGGTGCTCCCGGGAATCGTGTAGCGGATGCCGTCGCTGTACCGACTCAGCGCCTGCCGGGCGGCGGCCCGGATGGCGGTGGTCTGGTCGTCGGGCAGTGAGTTCAGCAGCGCGGCCACCGGCCCGGCCAACGACGGCACGATCGTCCACCACTCGTCGAAGGACTCGGCGTGGAACGGATCGTCGACCTCCTCGACGAGGACGTCGGACAACCCGGCCTGCCTGAGGATGCCCGCCAGCGCACCCTCACCGGACAGCGCGAACGGCCCCGGCATACCCGGCGGCGGAACGGGAGCGCCGAGTTGGGCGCTCACCGCGTCGAGCAGGGCACTGAGCCAGGGATTGTCGGCCGGGGGACCCCACACCGCGAACACCGCTCGACCGCCGGGCCGCAGCACCCGAAGCGCCTCACGCACCGCTCGCACCGGGTCCCCGACGAGCATCAGCACTTCGCGGCTGAAGACCTTGTCGAACGACGAGTCCGGCGCGGCGATGTTCTCCATGTCCAGGCAGCAGACGGTGACGTTGCCTGCAGCGCGCTGCTTGGCCCTGGCCTCTGCGATCGCGACCATCTCGGCGGAGACATCGGACAGCACCACCCGGCCGTCTGCTCCGACGACATCGGCAGCGGTGATCCCGACTCCTCCTGGGCCGCAACCGAGTTCGAGCACCTCGTCGCCGGGTTGCAGATCAGCGGCGGCGAGCATGGCCGCACCGACCTCCGCGCCACGCTCGTCGACGAAGTCGGCGTGCTCGCTCCAGGCCGGCGCCACCGAGGACCAGATGGCGTGCAGCGGGTTCGCGGCCATTCTCAAGAGTGTACGAGCGCAGCCCGTAGGCTGGCGCTGCGATGACGACGATTGCCGAGGCGACCGGCCGGGTGGCCGCACTTCGCCGATATCCCGTGAAGTCGATGCTGGGTGAGCAGCGCGCAGCACTCGAGCTGAGCCCGCTCGGCGTGGCCGGCGACCGGCGGTACGCGTTCATCGATGACGAGACCGGCAGGGTCGCCACCGCCAAGAACCCGCGCCTCTGGCGCCGTCTGCTGCAGTGCTCCGCGACCACGGGCCCCGATGGGGTGGTGATCGCGCTGCCCGACGGTCGAGCGGTGCCCGTCGGCGCTGCCGACGCACCGGTGTCGAACCTGGTCGGCCGGAGCGTGCACGTGGCCGACGAGCGGGCAGCCGGGGCCGTGGTCGAGCGGTCCGATCCCGTCGACGTCCTCGCGCACGGCGTCGACGCCGACATCGAGGCCGCCCTGCTGGAGATCGCCCAGGGCACACCGGGCGGCGGGTTCGTGGACCACTCCCCCGTGCACCTGATCACCACCGCCACCCTCGACGCCGTCGGCCTCGACCGGGCCGAGGCCGTGCGCTACCGCCCGAACATCGTGATCGAGACTCCCGCCGGGTGCCCCCCGTTCGTCGAGAACGACTGGGTCGGCGCCACGATCCGCCTCGGTGAGGCCGAATTGCGCGGCACGCTGCCCACACCGCGCTGTTCGGTGCCGACGCTGGAGCACGGTTCGATGCCGCGCTCCCCACAGGCTGTCCGCTACGGGCTCGAGCACAACCGGGTCGAGGCAGGCGAATTCGGCGTGCTGCCGTGTGCGGGTCTCTACGCCGAGGTCGTCGCCGGCGGCACCGTCCGGGAAGGCGACGCCGTCCACCTCAGCGCGGGGGCGTGAGCGGCCCGGACTGTGACGTGCCGGTGAGCCAGTGCCCGCGGGGTTCCCCTGCGCGCGGGTGGCGCGCAGGTGCACACTCGCGACTGCGGCCGGCCGCACGTTCGGGAGGTTCACCACGATGAACAGAGCGATTCCTCCGCTCGATTTGGGTTGGCTGCTGATGGAGTCGCCCGGCGGCACCACGCATGTCGGTGCCCTGCTGCTCTTCAAGAAACCGCCGGGCCGTCGATCACTGGTGCGCGAGGTCGTCGAGGCTTACCGCGCCTACCGGCCGCTGCCGCCGTTCAACTATGTGCCGGAGCTCGTCGGGGCCGGCGCTCCGCACTTCCGAGAGGTCGAGAGCTGGGACCCGCACTACCACGTCGCGCATCTCGCGCTGCCGGCGCAAAGCTCCTATGAGGATCTGCTACGACTCGTCGCCGACCTGCACGAGCCGATGCTCGATCGCCATCGACCGATGTTCCGGTGCTGGCTCATCGACGGGGTTCCCGGCGGCAGGTTCGCGATCTACACCAAGACCCACCACAGCATCATCGACGGGGTGTCGGGCCTGAAGAAGCTCTACGAGGGGCTGAGCCCGTCCGGCGAGCCCTCCATCCCCGCCCCGGCTTTCGCACTGGGGCAACCGGATCCGGAGCCGGAACACGCACCGCCCGCACTGCGGAAACTCACCGACGCGGTGCGCGGCGCCCTTGCCGAAGTCGGTGCGATCAACCAGATCTCGCGGACCGCGCTACGCAAGGCGCTGAGCGCGGCTCTCGGCTCGCATCTGGAGGGAAGCCTGCCGTTCGTCGCGGGCCATGCTCCGACGAACGCTCCCCTGGTTCAGGCACGAGGTTTCGCCACGATGTCGCTGCCCCTGGAGGAGATGCACACGATCGGCCGGCAGCACGGAGCCACTCTCAACGATCTCGCCGCGGCCATCGTCGACCACGGTCTGCACACCTATCTGAGAGAAACGGGTCAGGCGTATTCCCACGAGTTCGTCGCCATGTGCCCGGTGTCGCTCCGCGACGACGGTGACAGCGCGGTGGGCACCCGGGTTTCGGCGATCTTCGTGCGGCTCGGCGCTCCTGCGGCGCCGATGAGCGAACGGCTGCGCCAGGTGGTCCACTCGGTCGCGACGGCCAAGAAGGAACTCGGCGCCCTGTCGACGGACGCAGCCATGGCCTACTCCGTGGCCCTCATCGCCCTTGCCGGCGCGGGCGCGACCACTCACCTGGATCGCGTCGGTCACCCGGCGTGCAATCTGGTCATCTCGAATGTCCCCGGCGCCACCGAGACTCGCTATCTGAACGGCGCCGAGTTGGTCGGGATCTTCCCGGTGTCGGCGCTGGCCGCCTCGATCGGACTGAACGTGACGCTGAGCTCCTACCGCGACCACATGGACTTCGGGTTCGTGGCGAACTCTGCGGCGATCAGTGATGTCGTCGCACTCGCAGAACACACCCGGCGGGCGTATGCCGACATCAAGGCGGACACGCGGCGGTCGCACGCCGCAGCGCTCACGCACCGATCGACGACAGGTTGAATCCGGCGCCGGTGGGGTCGGCGACCGCGGCGAGTCGACCGTAGGGAGTGTCCTCCGCCGCTCGGACGACGCTGCCGCCGTTGTCGAGGATCACCTGGACGGTCTTGTCGACGTCGTCGGCGCCGAGGAAGAAACACCAGTCCGACGGCACACCCTCGCCCAGGATGCCGGCGCCGTCCATCACGCCGACGAGGTCGTGCCCGTCGAAAGATGCTGTGCTGTAACGAAAGTCGTCGCTGTCGGACACGGTGGCGGTCTGCCAGCCGAACGCTTCGCGGTAGAAGTCGAGCGCCGCGCGGTAATCGCGGGTGGTGAGCTGGTGATACGCCGGTGCGCCGTGCTCGTCGACGACGTCGAAGCCGCGATGTCCGGTCGGCTGCCAGAGGCCGAAGAAGGCACCGGTCGGGTCGGACAGCATTCCCATCCACCCCTTGTCCTTGACCTCCATCGGTGCGACGCACGACGTTGCTCCCGCGGCGGTGGCCTTCGCGACCGTGTCCGAGATGTCGGCGGTGTGCAAGTAGGTGGTCCAGCCGTCGGGGGCGCCCCACTGCGGGTCGTTGACCATCAGCCCGGCGACGTGGCGGCCGTCGAGAAACGCGGTGACATAGCCGCCGTATTCGGCGCCGGCGGACTCGAACGTCCAGCCGAACACGGTGCCGTAGAAGCGCTGGGCCTGCTCGAGATCGGACGTGGCCAAGTCGATCCAGATGGGGGCGCCCAGCGGGGCGGACGTGCGGACGGGCATCTCGGTCTCCTCGATCGTCGGAAGCGGACACCGACTCAGACCGCCGGAGTCGGGGAAACTCATCGCCGCCGCCGATGAGCTTCGCCGGCCATGCGAGTCTGTCCTGGCATGACCACGAGCAGCACCCCACACACGGAGGACCGGTGAGCAGAACCAACCTGTCGATGTCGATATCGGCCGACGGCTACGTCGCAGGTCCCGACCAGAGCGAGGACCACCCCCTCGGTATCGGCGGCGAGCTGCTGCACGGCTGGCACATCGGGCCCGCCAAGGACCACCCGGTCAACCAGCAGGTGGCCGCGGAGATGCTCGACGGCATGGGCGCGACCATCATGGGCCGCAACATGTTCGGTCCCGTCCGCGGCGAATGGGGCGACTCGGCGTGGACCGGCTGGTGGGGTGAGGACCCGCCGTATCACTGCCCGGTGTTCGTGCTCACCCACTACGCGCACGACCCGATCGTGAAGGACGGCGGTACGACGTTCCACTTCGTCACCGACGGTGTCGAGTCGGCCTACGCGCAGGCTCGCGAGGTCGCCGGTGACCGGCCGATCAGCATCGCCGGCGGCGCGTCCTGCGCCCGCCAGGCGCTCAGTGCCGGTCTCGTCGACGAGATCGACCTTCAGATCAATCCGGTGATCCTCGGGTCGGGCGAGCGGCTGTTCGACGGGTTCGAGGCCGGCATCCCGCAGCTGGAACTGGTCCGCGTGCTGCAAGCGCCGGGGGTGGCTCACCTGCGCTACCGAGTGGTCCGGCCGCACGATTCGCGGCCGTAGCCCGCCGGACCCGCGTCGGGCACCATGATGGTCGTCATGGAGTCGACCCGCGTGGACAGGTGGTTGTGGGCCGTCCGGTTGACCAAGACGCGGCCCGACGCCGCCGAGGCGTGCCGGGGTGGGCACGTTCGCGTCAACGACCGGTCGGCGAAACCGTCGACGGTGGTCTGCCCCGGTGACGAGGTCCGCGCCCTGGTCGGTGGCCGGACGCGGATCGTCGAGGTGGTGCGGGTGATCCAGAAGCGTGTCGGTGCGGCCGACGCCGTCACCTGCTACCTCGACCGCACTCCCCCGCCACCGCCCGCCGCACCGCCGCCGCTCGCCGTGCGTGACCGCGGCGCCGGACGCCCCACCAAACGGGACCGCCGGCTGTTGGACAAGTGGCGCGCCCGGCAGGGTTGAGCTGGCACCCGGTCAGCCCGGTCAACTGAGATGCGCGGCCGGCCGTGCCGGCTATTGGCCTGGGACGAGGACGGTCTTGCCGTGCAGGCGGCCGGCATCGGACGCTTCGTGCACGGCCGCGGCCTGGTCGAGCGGACGGCGGTCGGCGATCTCCACGCGCAGTCCCCCATCGTCGACGCGGCTGACCAGTTCGGCGAGTTGAGCAGCGTCGCTGCGAACGAAGACTCGCTGCGTGCGGACCTGCCGCCCCGGAGTTTGTGGCCCGGAGACCATGGTGCCGACATGGAAGCCGCCGTCAGCGACGACACCGAGGAGGGCTTCGGTCTGCTCGTCGGTGGTGCTGACGAGGTTGAGCACCACATCGAACGGCGCACCCTCGACCTCGATCGGCGACTGCGTGTAGTCGATGTAGTCGACGATCCGGTCGGCGCCCAAGCCGCGCAGCCGCTCGGCGTCACGCGCCGTAGCGGTCGCGGTGACGATCGCGCCGGCCTGCTCGGCCAACTGGACGGCGTAGCCGCCGACGGCCCCTGAGGCTCCGTTGATCAGCACCGTCTGACCGTCCGTCAGCCCGGCGATCTCGGACAGGGACTGCCAGGCCGTCAGTGCGGCTTCCGGCAGGGCGGCCGCGTCGGCCAGCGGCACCGACGTCGGGGCGGCGGCCAGCGAATCAGCCGGTGCGAGTGCGTATTCCGCCGCGGCGCCGTCGGCATCCAGCGGCAGGAACGCCACGACCGCGTCGCCGACGTGCCAGCCCTGCACGCCCTCACCGAGCTCGGCGATCGTCCCCGCCAGGTCGACGCCGGGAATGTGCGGGAAGGAGATTTGGTACACCTCGGCCAGGTAGCCACCGCGGATGCCGGCATCCACCGGGTTGAACGAGGTTGCGGCCACCTTCACCAGAACCTGGCCCGCCCCGGGCACCGGGCGCGGCGCTTCCTCGTAGTGCAGAACGTCGCTGTCGCCGTACTGGTGATATCGAACAGCCTTCATGATCGTCCTCCGGAGTCAGTGTTGCTTCGATATCGAAGCAGCTACAGGCCATACAACTCGCTTCGATGTCGAAGCAATCCCGGGGTTCCGTGTGATCGTGGTCACTTCGGGGTGCGGGGATGAGTTTCCGCGGTCTGGAAAGTCTGACCACTGTTGTCGACGAACACAGGAGGAACATGTGGCCCAGTTACTGAGAGTCCAGAACTTCAACGTCTCGAGTGACGGAATCGGCGCTGGCGAGGACCAGAGTGTCGACCGTCCGTTCGGCCACGTCCATCCCGAGCAGCTGTTCGCCTGGGCGGGGGCTACGGCGAGCTGGCCTATGCGCACTGACCCCGGGGGCAGCCGGGGCCTCGATGACTACTTCACCCGAGACTACCCACGCAATATCGGTGCCGAGATCATGGGCCGCAACAAGTTCGGGCCCCAGCGCGGGCCCTGGCAGGACCACGAATGGTGCGGCTGGTGGGGTGACGAGCCCCCGTTCCGTACGCCGGTGTTCGTCATGACCCATCACAAGCGTCCCTCGTTCACACTCTCCGACACCACGTTCCACTTCGTCGAAGGCGACCCGGCCACGGTCCTCGAGCAAGCACGGGAAGCCGCGCAGGGCAAAGACGTGCGACTCGGCGGCGGGGTGAGCACCATCCGTCAGTTCCTCGACGCCGGCCTCGTCGACACCATGCATGTGGCAGTCTCGCCGGTCGAGCTCGGTTCTGGGCTGCGACTCTGGGAGTCACCCGATGAGCTGCTCGACCGGTTTCATCTCGACGTCGTGCCAAGCCCGAGCGGGGTGACGCATCACCTGTTCTGGCGAAAGTGACCCAACATGGCTGCCGCGGAATCGAATTCAGGATGCCGTCGCCATTCGTCGGCCGCTGTGCACCGGTCGGCGCGGTCGCGTTCACTGCCGCACAGCGCGTCGGCTCGGACACCGCGTCATCCGCCGTGGGGGTAGCCTGCACGGATGCCGTCGACGCCCCTTCCAGTGGTGCTGGCCACGCTCGCACTGCGGCGCAGGCTCAAGCAGCTCGCAGACAGGATGGTTCCCCCGCAGATCGCCATGCTGGACCTCGGCGAGGGTGTCGGCGGCGTTCAGGTCGCTGCAGCGATCGCCGAACTCGGCATCGCCGACGTGCTCGCCGAGGGGCCCAGCACGGCATCGCAGATCGCTGCCCGCATCGACTGTGATGGGGACACCACGCATCGTCTGCTGCGCGGCGCGGTCGCGTGCAATCTGTGCACGATGAACCGCCGGACCGGTGCGGTGACGCTGACGCGAATGGGAGCGGTGCTGCGCAGCGATCACCCCGCCTCGCTGCGGGCGTGGATGCGCTACAAGGGAATGCGGTCGACCGTCGACGCCTGGGGTGGCCTGGCCGCCAGCGTGCGCAGCGGCCGAAGCGCATTCGAGATCGTGCACGGCATGTCGGTGTGGGACTGGTACGCCGCGCACCCCGACGAGCAACGCGTGTTCGCGGCGACGATGCGCCAGGCCACCGAGATCAGTGCCCGCGCCATCGCCCGGGCCTACCCGTGGCCGGACGGGGCGGTGGTGTGCGACGTCGCCGGTGGGATCGGCACGCTGCTGTCGACGATCGTGGCCGAGGCCCGTGTGCGCGGCGTGCTGGTCGACAGCGCGGGGATGCTCGCCGAGGCGGAACGATTCCTCGCCGAGCGCGGGGTCGCCGACCGCATCGATCGCGTCGAGGGCGACATCTTCGGCACTGTCAACGTGACCGCCGACGTGTACACGATCAAGGATGTACTGCACGACTGGGACGATGAGCGCTGCAGAAAGATTCTCGCCGCGGTGGCGGCGAGTATGCCGACTGGCAGCAAGCTCCTGGTGATCGAGTACCTGCAGCAACGCAATCGGCCGAATCCGTTCTCACCGCTTCTCGACCTCCACACGCTGACCCAACGAGACGGCGGCCGGCTGCGCTCGGTGGCCGAACTGTCGGACCTGCTCATCGGCGCGGGCCTGCGGCCTACCGGCCGGGTGTTCTCGGTGGTACCGCACGACCTGGTCGAGGCAGAGAAGATCTGACTGGCGCCGGCTCCCTTCGTCATGGTTTCCGCCAGCATGCGCGCAGACACCGACACGTTCAGCGGCTCACGACGTTCCGGTCCCGAGCACCGCGTCGACGGCCAGGTACAGCGTTTCGGTCTCGGCCTGGAGGACCGATTCACCGGACGGCAGGGCGCGTTGGATCGACAATCCGTTGAGGACGGTCAGGAGAAACCGCACCTTTCGCGGGAAATCGTCTCGCGGAAGGGCTCCTTCGTCGGCCAACACGCCCAGCCAGTACTCGACACGCCCTGCAGACACTCGTTCTTGGGCGAGATATGCCTTGCGGACCTTCTCGCTGGGCTCAGGTGCGATGAAATGTTCATACGCAGCGCCCCAAGCCTTTCGGGCTTCGTCACCGACTCCGGCTGCGGCGAGTACCTGCCGTAAGCAGTCGACGAGTCGCTCTCTCGCGGGCCGTGACGAATCGTGGATCGGTTCGTCGGGGATGAAGTGCCGGTAGATCCGCGTCAGCACCTCGTCCTGGAGGGCGCGCTGGGTCGGAAAGTGAAATCGCAGCGATCCGGTGCTCACACCGGCGCGCACCGCGACCGCACGGACGCTCAGCGTGGTGGTGGCGTCCTCGGCGATCATCTCTGCCGCCGCTCGCAGAATCCGCTCCCTGGTGTGCATCGGCGATCCTCCTCCGGCTTGATCGGCATCACCGACCGTACTAGCACAGTGTGTTAGCGTGGCGACTAACACGGTGTACTAGTCGGTGAGCAGCCTCAACCAGAAGGGTCGGTATGACAGTCCGGCAGTGGCGTCCGTTCCGCATCATCGGCGAGAACACCGGCGTCTACCTGATGGCGAACGCTGCCGCGTACGGCATCTTTCTGGTCGGCTTCGCCCTCGGGCTGGCCTTCCCGCACCTCAGCCAGGCGCAGTACACCCGGTTAGAGGATGACGGGACAGCGGATCTCGTGCGGTCGCTGATCGCCAGTCCCTGGCTGTTCGCACTGACGATTCTCGCGGTGAACACCCTCAAGATGGGCGCATTCACCATCATCGCGCCGTCACTGATCGTGCCGTTCGCCGGAATCGCGCTGTTCGCCTACTGGGCTTTGACGACAGGTATGACGCTGGTCCCTCAGAGCGATCTCGGCTGGATTGCTCTGATACCGCACTCGCTCACACTGATCGTCGAGTTCCAGGCCTACCTGTTGCTGCTGTTGGGTGTCTATCTGCTCGGTACGTACTGGGTCCACCCTCAGGCCGTGGGAGCTGAGAACCGCCGGCAGGCCTACCTCTTGGGGTTGCGCGACCTCGGCTGGCTGGCGCTACCGGCCCTGGCCCTGTTCGTCGTCGGTGCGATCTACGAGTCGTTCTCCTTGCGCTACTTCGTGCGTCCGCTGGCCGATTGGCTGCTATAGAGCGCGATCAGCCGCGTGGAGTCGTGGTGATGTGCACGTGGTCGTAGTGCCCGTAACCCGTCGCCTGCGGACCGTCCGGCGTGGAGTACGTGCCCCGCCAGATCACGTCCTGCAATCCGAACCGGCCCGCGTTGGCCATCGCGAACGCGCGGATCTGGTCGCCGAGGGCGATGCCTTCGGGGCTGCCGGGGTTGGGGATCATGATGTCGATCGCGAGGCCGCGCGGATGCCACGGCTTCGAGTCCGGCCGCACTCCGTCGATGGTGGCGATCTGAGGAAACCGGGCACTGACGGCCCGGGCGACCAGGACCGTATTCGGCTGTAGCCCAGCTTCATTGGCGACGCCGACGGGCAAGGCGTCGGGAATCTCGGGGACGGCGGCCACGGGTGGCGGAGCCAGGTCACCCGGGGGTAGGCCGGGCATCGCGACGATCGCCGGATCCTGCGGCGCGGGCGGTGGCGGCGGCACTGCGGCGTCGATCACCGCCTGCTGCTGCGGTGTCAGCGCCGCGTACTGCGCCTCGGCGGCGGCGATCTGGCGGAGCAGTTCCTTCCATTTGGCCTGCAGGTCCGCGCGGACAGGGGCGGCTCGCTCGGCCGCGGTGCGGGCGTCGGCGGCCGACTTCTCCGAGGCCTGCGCGGCGGAGGCCGCGCGCTCGCGCGTCGCTCGGTACGCCTTCATCTGTTCGGCGGTCGTGGCGTCCACCACCCGCTGCACCGCCAGCCTGTCGATGAGGTGCTGCGGCGAGGTCGCGGTGAGCACCGCCGCCGCCTGACTGTCGCCGCCACTCATGTAGCTCATCGCCGCGAGCCGGTTGACCGCTGCCTGATAGGGCTGCAGCTGGGAGTTCGCGAGGTCCAACGCGGACAGGTCTGCGCGGTGGCGGTCATCGGCTGCGGCCCGCTCAGCGGCTTTGGCGTCCTCATCGCGCTGGGCCGCGGTGACGGCTTCGCGGCTCTGCAGCGCCTGCTGCGACAACTTGTTGAGACGGGCCAGCGCGTCGTCTGCGGGGTCTGCCTTGACGTCGCCTAGGGGCAGGGCCAGCAGCAGGGCGGCGGTCGCCAAACCGCACACGATGCGTCCAAGCGAGTAGCGCAGCCTGGTTGAGGGGATTGTCACGATCTTTCGTTCCGAGGACCGATCGTGGCCCAGCTGTCGATGTCCCGGCAAGGCTACGAACTGACACCGACGATGTCTACTCGGCGTTGTGGTGATCATCCGTTCGTCAATGGCGGTGACCTCCTGCTCTCGGCGGCGTCAAGGGCGTCTGTATCAGCCCGCGATCGCGTCTCGGAAGTCGAGTACCGCCGTGTCCGCCGCGGCGAGCCCAGCACCCGTGCCGACGGCGTCGTAGCCCACCAGAGGGGACGCGACCGTGCTCGGGAACAGCTGGCTGAACGCCTCGTCCGCCGCGCGGTTGCGTGCCGCCAGGACGGGTAGCAGCCGGTCATCGCGGCGCATCTCGTCGGTGACCGACGAGCCGGCAGCGGCGAGCCGTTCGCCG
Source organism: Mycolicibacterium chubuense NBB4 (assembly GCF_000266905.1). The sequence continues at coordinate 5,516,158 of NC_018027.1, forward strand.
ATGCGGCTGCCATAGGCGACCAGAAAGGAGAGCCGGAACGACTTGGTGCGCGTCTGACCCCGGACAGCGTGCCGGCGTCCAGCGGCCAGCATCGCCCGGCTCGCCTGTATCAACAGCGACGTGCTGATCAGCTCCACCAGATCGAGATCGGTTTCCGCGCCGACGGCCACGACGCAACCCAGATTCTTGATCCAAACCGTCCGGCAACGATTGGCCTTGGCGACCGCCTGCACGATGGCCACTTTGGCTGCTACGTACGGGTTCTCGATGCAGATTCGGCGCGACGTGGCAACCGATTCCCGCCCACGGTCGTGATCGGCAACCGCCTCTTGCAAGGAGTACCGGGCCATGAGTGCCTGGGCCTTGGCCGAGAGTGCCTCGGCCTCGTCAGGGTACTCGGTGGCCTCGGCCTTCGCGAGCAGTGCGCGCACCCGTGCGAGCATCTTCTCGTCGACGTCGGCGACCACGGCGGGTGCATGGCGGTGCGCGCCGGGCAGTGGAAGCATCGCCGTGATCGGGGGGATTCGGTCCAGCAGGTGCAGTACCTGCAGGACGACGGTCACCGCGGTGCACTCGTCGACAGGTTGCGCCGCAGCCCAACGCCACATCTGCGGTTCTGTCCCCGACGGTCCGACTGTCGCGCAGATGTCCGCGAGCTGCGCGCGCCACCGTGGGTGCAGCGTCGCTGCCGAGTACCGCCGGGATTCGAGCACGATGGCCTCGTCGAGGTAGCGCGCGGTTGCCGCATCTACCCTGCGGCGCGCGATCTCGTGGAGATCCGTCGGTGACCACCCGCGCTCCCACGCTGCCCGGATGGCCTTGTGCACAACAAGACCGGCCGTGACGTCGAGTTCGCGCTCGCAGCCGCGAAACTGCGCCAAGAGCTCACTCGCGGACCACGGTGCGGGGGTACTCGCAGCGGCCTGCCAGGCCATGATGAGGCGCTCGAGAAGCTGCGCCCGATCCGGCGCGGGGTCTGGCCGCCTGCGTTCCCGCTCGGTAGCCGACCGGCGCCTTTGCTTCTGTTTAGCCGTCCGTCGCTCGCGATTGCGCTTGCCCATGTCGGGAAGTGTGGCGCGGGGGTCCGACATTGACGGGCGGCGCGTGCCACCTGGGTGCGCGCGGGGGACACCGGGATGTGAGGCGACGGCCTCCATCCCCGTCGGCGTGATAATTCCGCCGCAGATCGACATGTCCCAGAATCGCGGAGTTTCGATGTCTTACAGGCGTTTCAACGCCACCATGCCGTGCCCGCGTGGGCTGGCGTACGCGACAGTTGCGACTGTGGCGGGTGTCGTCGTCGGCGAGATGGCCGCAGTGCTGATCTTCGCAGGCTCCATCGACCGCCGACTCGACGAGCAGGCGCGCGCGACGGGGGCGCTGGTCGTCGCCCGCTGTGAGTTCAACGCGACACCGCAGTACCCGCAGACGCACATCACCGGGGTGCCCGGCACCGGACCCGAACAGCGCACGGCGGATGCGTTCCTTGCAGACGCGCAGCAGAGACTCGACACGGTGGAGTCCGAACGGAACGACTCGGCTGAGACCGAACTCGACAGCGCCGCGTGGCGGTCGCTGCGCAGGCCTCCGAGCGGGTACCCGAGGTACCGGTGGAGTCAGGGCTGCGGCATTGCCGGCGTTGCCGGCGGAGAACTCCATCAGCCTGCGGCGCAGTCATTGCGTGGCGGTGACGTCCGAGGAAACCGCCGAACCGGCCACGCCGGCTGGATACCGGGTCGAGACATCGCGATTGACGCCCGTCGTGGACACCCCTCCGTGGCAGTCGAAGCTCCGAAGCGCATGTGGCGCAACGTGACCCGTGGCGACCGCCGTGGGCGCGAACGGCCGTCGCCGGACTGGACACCGAGTTCAGGAACGCATTCGCAGACTCGTCCATGCTGCTGTGCGGATGGCTGTGATCGTCGACTTATGCCCTAGGGCTCACGTCACATCCAGCTCGGCGGTCGGATCGAATTCGCCAAGTCGACCAGGGTGTAACGGTGGCGCCTGCGCGGCGAATGTCGCGCGAGTTCCCGAAGTGCTGCCTCGGTACCCATGCGCAATCCCTCTTCGTCGAATGACTGCCCGAGGATCGAGTCGTTGGTGGCAGGGGCCGCGCCGGCGTGAAGCCAATCGAGAGCAGCACCCAGCACGATCGCACGCATCTGCAGCGCCCGCGGCTCCGTCGGCGGCAACTGGCCGACCCGCTTCGCCGCATCGCGCAGTTCTGCTTCGGTGATTTCGGCGACGGGTTGCCCCTCGAGCAGCATCAACACTGACGTGAGCTGGGCTTCGCCAAAGTGGCGCGAAGTCAACGGAACCTCGTCGAGCACACCGATGGCAAGGGCCCGATCACCGCGAGCGGCGAGTTGGCGTGCCAACCCGAATGCCGCACTCACCATGGAATGGTCGGTGCGCCACAACGTCCGGTAGTACTGCTCGCACAATTGCCGCAACGGTTCAGCATCACTCGCGTCTTCCATTTCGAGGATCAGCTCGGCCGTGGCGGCCGACGCCACCTTCGGCGCGGCTTCGCCGGGTACCGCGGCGACCACCCTTTGGAAACACTTCAGTGCTGCCTGCAGGTTTACCGCCAGCGCGGCGATCCCGTCGTCCCAGTCCATCCGCCAATCGCTTTCCAGATCGTCGGTCGGGACGGGGGTCGGCAAGGCACGGGCGACATCACGGGCGCCGAGCCGGGCGATGTGTATGCGGCCATCGACGAAGACGTCGGTTCGCTGCGGCGCCAGATCCGCCCCGAACTCGGAGCCGTGCATGGCGAAGAGTACCGACGTCCCGGGGTGCGGCACACCGGTCTGCTCCGCGAGAACTTCACGCAGCACTCCCCTGCACTGGGTGGCCATCTCTTCCGCAGACGAGAACCGCTGAGCTGGGCGGGGATTCGTCGCGCGTACCAGCAGCCGGTAAAACGATTCATAACGTTGGAACAGGGCCACGTCGGCGGGGTCGGGCAGAGTCTCCGAATAGCGGCTGTCGGACATATCGACGGTCAGTTGAGCCAGCGTTCGGCCGACCGTATAGATATCGGTGGCGACGGTCGGTCCGGTTCGGACGATCTCGGGCGCCTGAAATCCTTTGGTGCCGTAGATGTATCCGCAGTCTCCGACACCCGAAACCGCACCCATGTCGATCAGCTCGACGTTGTCCTCGGTGAGCATGATGTTCTCGGGCTTCAGATCGTTGTAGACAAGCCCCAGTGAGTGCAGGTAGGACAGCGCAGGCATGACGTCGAGCAGATAACCGAGTGCCTCCTCCACCGGCATCATCGGCTTGTCTTGGCCCTGCTGTGTTTCCGCGCGCTGCTCGGCAAGAAGGGACTGCAGCGTCGTGCCGCCGATGTACTCCATCACGATGTAGCCGATGGGGCGGCCATCGAAACCCGGGTGTTCGACGAAATTGTAGATCTTGACGATGCTGGGATGATTGACCATGGCCAGGAATTGGCGCTCGGCAACGGCGATCGCCTGCGCCTGCTGTCCGCTCGGTTGAAGCAGACCCTTGAGTACCACCCACCGATCGCTGACGTTGCGATCGATCGCCAGGTAGATCCAGCCGACGCCGCCGTGGGCGATGCAGCCTTGGACCTCGTACTGATCGGCCACCAACTCGCCGGGTTCGAGATGTGGCGTGAACGAGAACACCGTGCCGCAGTGAGGGCATACACCTTCGCTGGCCCCCGGCTGGCCTCCGGAAGTCCGCCCCACCGGATGCCCGCAGCTGCTGCACTCGCGTTTTGATTCGGCCAGAACGGGATTCGTGAGGATCGCGCTGGCGGGCTCGATGTCCTCGTGAATCGGAATCTCGACCAGGCCGCCGCCGATCCGCCGCCGGCCCGTGCGCAGTCGCGGGCGGGTCGGCTCGACCCTGACCGGCTCCGATTCGGTGACCAGGACGGCGCGCGTTCCCTCGATTCGTTCCATGTCAGTCCCGGTACTTCGGTTCCGGGGGCCTCGGCGGGGGACCGAGCACGGTGAGCCACCTCCGGTACAGCGCCACCCACGTCCCGTCGCGTCGAATCCGGTCCAGGCTGGCGTTGACCGCTCGCACCAGGTCGTCCTGGGACTTGTTGATTCCGATACCGTACGGCTCGGCTTCCAGAGGCGGCCCGACGATCTCCAGATTGGGATCCTGCGCGACCATGCCCGCAAGAAGTACATCGTCGGTGCTGGCTGCGTCCGCCTGACCCTGCTGAAGCGCAACCAGGCAGTCGTCCATATTCGGAACACCGAGAATGGTCGCCGCCGGTGCGACCCGGGCGACGGTTGCGATGGATGTCGACGCCAGTCCGGAGCAGACTCGCCTGCCCGCCAGATCGGCCGGCCCCCGCACCAGGGAACCTCGTGGCACCAGCAAGCGTTGGCTTCCCTCGAAGTACACCGTGGAGAAGGCGATCTGCTCGGCACGCGGACAGGTGATCGTCGTCGCTTTCGTCAGGATGTCGACGGTCTTGTCTCGCACCGCGGGAATGCGGTCCGGCTCCGAAACCAGACGAAAATCGGCTTTGTCGGGATCGCCGACGAGGTCTCGGACGACCTCACGGGAGAGGTCGACGAGGAAGCCCTCTAATTCGCCGGTCACCGGATCGCGAAAGCTGAGCGGATTGTTGTTCTGGTCGATGCCGACGACCACTCGGCCGCGCCGCCGGATCGCATCGACTGTGGGCCCGGGCTCAGAAGACGGGCGCAAACTGGCGGTGGCATCGCAACTCTCGACCGCGGCGCCGGAGACGGACGGCGCCACCTCGGCCCCGCTGGGCATCGGCCGCGTGGTGAGCGAGGCGGGCACGTCGGTCAGCGGCTGCACCGTGGCGCAGCTGGCGACCAGCGTCGAAACCACTACCAGGACGGTCGCGATCGTACGCATCAGTGGTACTCGCTCAGTCGTGGCGCGATGCCGGCAGCCACCGCCAGCGCCGCCAGCACACCGATCGCCGCCGCGCCGAACGGAAGAAGGTTCAGCGCGATGTAGGCCTGTGTAATCCCGTCGCGTTGCCGTTGGCGCAGATGGGTGATCTCGTCCCGTAGTGCCGTGTCCAATTGCGTGAACAGGACCGTTGAGTGCTGCGGCGCGCCATCTTGCGCGATCGCTACTGCGCCGCCATAGTCGCCGCCGGCCAGCTTGCTCCGGATCTCCTCATGCGACTGCATCCAGCGGTGTAGTGCCTCCGCCGCCCCGTCGACTCTGTGCTCGTCGAGCAGCCACCCTATCTGTGCGGTCCGCTCACCGAATCTCATGTCGGACATCGAATCGGAGCCCCGCTTGAGCAACCCGAGGATTTCTTCTGCACGGGCCTGCTGTGCGAGGATCCGTGCTTGCACCACGGTATTCATCGGCTCGCCGCCCTGCGTCCGCGCCGTGCCGGCGGCGTGCGTGGACACCAGCCCGGCCACCGCTAACCACACCACAAGCACCGCCATCAACACCGACGCGAGCAACAGACCGGGGTTGAACCGACGACGGCTGCGCCGAGCAAGCATCACCTGGAAGAGCACCAGCAACACGAGCACGAGTACGGCCACCGCAATAGCGACTCGCGGCGGGCCGATGGTGCGCCCCGACGTGGTGACCGCATCGGATTGGCTCGCGTACAACTGGCCGGCGGCCGGCAGGATGCCCTGCTGCATCAACGCCGAGGACTCGTTGAGATATGCGACTCCGATCGGGTTACCCGCGCGGTTGCTGGCCTGAGCATTCCCCACGATCCCGGTGTACACCGCCAGTTGATTCGATACGTCGGTCAGCATCGTCAGGGAGTGACGATCGTTGGGCGACACACCATTTGAAGCAGTGACCAGGCCCGCAGATGCCTGTCCAACGGCGGCGTCATACCGTTCGCGGACGTCACGGGGTTCGACGCCGCCGGACAAGAACCCGGTGGCCGCGCTCGTGTTCGCGAACGAGAGGGCGCTGTAGATCCGTTGGGCTGCATCCGCCAGGGGTTCGGTGCGCGATCGCAGGGTCTCGATCTGGCTTTGCCGGTCGTAAACCGTCTTCGATGCGACCGCACCCACGCCAAGCAGCGCAAACACCAGAACGACGGCTACCAACGCCAGCCGGCCCGGTGTGGCTCTGAGGAAGTCGAGGACCGGCCGGTCTGCCTCCTCGTCGTCAACGAGCAAGGACTCGTCGAGTGTGCGCGTCCGCTGCTGCGCCAGTCCACCGCTGCCCACGTGACATCACCTCATCGCACGTTGGGCCTGGACGCCTCCATCCAGTGCCGATGGATCGCACGGTAGCCCTCGAGAGCGGATTTCGAAGGTGGTTGCCGCATTCAGCATCCGTCTGCACCGGACGCCTTCGCTGGCGCTGTGTCAGGGCGATGTGACAGCTGGTCTGCCACGAGCATGGGGCGCCGTTTGGTCTTCCGGTCACGGTCGTGTCAGTGGTGACTGCCGAAGGCCGGATCGACCAGAGCGATGACTCGACTCATGACGATCGCGGCGGATGCAGAGTTGGCAGTCGCGGGCGAGGACCACATCGGGTGGTGGCGGCGGGCCGCCGACGCCGGCCACGGCGGCGCCATGTTCAACCTCGGTGTCCACGCCGAGCAGTCACAGGGCCTGGTGTTCGGCCGAGACAAGGTCCAGTCGGCGCGGAGCCTGGAACGTAGACATCCTCGTCGACCGCCATGCCGGTCGCCGCCTAGCGATCGAGTACGACGGAGCGTTCTGGCATGCGGACAAGGCCGAGCTTGCTTGCGAAAAGGGCCTGGACCTGCTCGCAGCGGGCTGCTCGGTTGTGCGTCTCCGCGAAACCCGCTGGACATGCTTGCGATTCACGATCCGCATCAGTTTGAGGTATTCGTCTACTCGCACGCCCCAGATTCCGACCGGGTCATCGATAGCGTGAAGAAGCTGGTCGGCAGACCTGATCACGTGCCGGCCTGATCTCCTCCGAAGCGAGACCCACCACAACAACCGCCCGATAACACCCGACTCCGTCGGGTCCGCGAGATCTCGCCAGAGCGGTGGCGCTGGCCTTTAGCATCGTGGAATGTCCGACCCCGTGTTTGTCGAGACCGCTGACGGTGGACAAGTCGCGCTGCCAGGCCATCCCAACCGGCGCTTCCTGTTGCGGGAGAACGCCGATGGCAGCTTCCTGCTTCAGCCTGCTCAGGTCGTGACCATGGCCCAGTACGAGTATCAGTCGGCTCCGGAGCTACGTGATCTGCTCGCTGCGGCCGCCGCGTCGCGTCCTGTCCGACGAACACGCCGCCACCGCGAATGACCGCATTCGTTCCGGTTGCCGAGTGGCGAGATCGTCGTGTGTCTCACTTCCCTGTCATGAATCACATCTGGGTGACAATGCAATTGCGACGATGACATGGGTATTGAGAACCGATACTCCCCTTCCTATTGCTTGGCCATATTCGCGAATCGCGACAAATGGAGTTGGTGCGCAACGGTTATCGTCTTCGTCGGGCCGTTACGGTGCTTGCCCAGGATGAGATCCGCCTCGCCGCCGCGGGGGTCGTCGCGTTCGAACGCATCCGGCCGGTGCAGCAGGATGACCATGTCGGCATCTTGTTCAAGGCTGTTATGCAATACTATGCAATTCGCCGTAAAGTTATGCGTTCCCTCTACGGTGGCATCGTAGACGTCCTGTTCGCCGATGCTGGTGACCTCGACGATTCGATCCCAGAAGACATCGTTGGTGGCCAGACCGTGGAGCTCCTTGTCATTCAATACCGCTGCGGCTCGATGCAAACGCTTACGGCCAACCGGTCGCTTCCACATCGTTGAGCCGCAGAATTGAGTGCCCATTGCTTTAGCGAACGCTCGGTGCGACATTCCTCTATCTGCCAACGCGTCTCGAATCTCCATCCAAACACTCGATGGAACCGTGTCAGAGTTCGCGGTCGCCTTCACTTGTCGGAGATTGTTCAGTACCTCGCGCGCGGAAAAGTACTTTGCACCGTGCACATCAACCTGCCGGATGAATTTGCGTTGATTCTCGACTCCGAAGATTCTTACGTGCCAGCAATCCCGGTAGCTCGTCTTTCGTGCTACGTAAATCTGGCTTTGGATGCCGAGCCGCAGCAGCAACTGCACCACGTCGTCCGCGAGTTGCCTACTGGTGGTTGCGTAGTAGACGTTTCCAAGCCCCTGCTTTGCGTTCCACAGAATGGATCCGTCCGTGGCCCACAGATGTCGCAGAAACAGGGCCACCTGGTCGTTGGGGAGGGCGAAAACCTCCGCGGGCACGAACTTCTCGTAGCTGCGCTTGCCGAAGAGACCCAGCTTGTCGAGCCACTGCGCGATCGGGTTCCGCTTGCCGTGCGTCAACCGATAGGGCGCAGGCAGCCGCAGCGTCGTAACCCGAGCGGCGGCGTACTCATCGCGAACCGCTGTAACGCCGAAGTGTTCGGCCGCGCTGGTCACTGCCGCCAGATTCTGCTCATCGATGCTTGCATACCGGATCGGTTGGCGCTTCACGCATGATCCGTCGCCGATCATGTGCGCCAGCATCACGACCTCGGAATCGTGCATCCGCTGGGTCTGAACCGGCTCCGGGACGCGGCGCGGTACGGCGACTCGGGCACCAACCGCGAGCTCGCCCAACGCATTCCATCCGTCCATCGTCAGGAACGGATGATTCGCCGTCGCCTCGACCTGACGTCCCGAGGCCAGCCGAACCTTGAACACCTCTTTGTGCCCGCTGTAGAACACGTTCGTCATCGGTCGCGCGACCATCCGGTTGCGCTCGTCCAACGACCACACCAACGGCCGCTCCCCCGTGCGCATCAACTCGCCGAACGTCACCTCGGCGCCACTGTCCGCGCGGAGGATTCGCGTGCTCGCCGTGAGGCAGCCGGATTCGCGGAGGTCGGAAACCTGTGGCCTCTTATCGGTGCGCTGTTCCGGGCCGCGGTTCAGCTGGCTGATCGCCACGACGGGCACGTTGAGCTCCTTGGCCATCAGCTTGATGCTTCGGGAGAAGTCCGAAACCTCCTGCTGACGCGACTCGTACTTCTTGCCCGAACTCATCAGCTGCATGTAGTCGATCACGATCAGCCGCAGCCCGGCCTTCTGCGACAACCGGCGTGCCTTGGCGCGGATCTCCATCATCGTCAGGTTCGGCGAATCATCGATATACAAAGGCGCTTCGCTGATTTCGCTCATGCGCCGGGCCAGCCGAGTCCAGTCGTCGTCGCTCATGCGGCCCGACCGCATGTCGGCGAGCTTGATCTTCGCCTCCGCCGAGAGCAGCCTCATGACGATCTCGGTCTTGCTCATCTCCAGCGAGAAGATGACGCTGGGAAGCTGGTTCTTGATCGAACACGACCGCATGAAGTCGAGGGCCAGCGTTGAATTGTGGGTGGGCACCATGCCCCGACCGGCCAGGTACAGATGCTCGGGATTGTCGACCTGTACACAACGGACCGGCACCGTGGGCACTCGCCGGATCGACGTGACGCCGATCGCGATTCGCCCAGGAGCAAGCACCGCGCTGTTTCCCGACGTAGCGTCTGTCATCTTCGCGGCGGTCACGGTGTCGGCCACCGCACGCAAGGCGGCGGTGGTGCGAATGCCGTGGCTCGTCGGCCACTGGTGCATCTCGTCGGCGATGATCGTCGTGCCGTCGGAGAAGCCGATCTCATAGCAGGGCCGACCCAACAGAATATGAGTCGCGGCGACCACGCGCGTCGGTGTCCCGTCCGCATCGAGTAATTCATCCCCCACGGCGACCTCGCCCATGGTGGTCCAGCCCGTCGGGGTCGGCAGCGGCGTGTCCAGCGCCAGGGCCTTCCCGACGCCAGGCCTGGCCGCCACGATGATCATCTGCCCGGCGTGCAGACCGTTGGTGACCTCGTCGAGTTCGACGAAGCCGGTCGGCACGCCCTTGGAGATCCCGCCCTCGGACGCGATCGCGTCGATCTCGTCCATCGTGGGCTGGAGGATCTCCTCCAGGATCACGAAGTCCTCGGCAGCACGGCGCTCGGTGACGTCGTAGATCTCGGCCTGCGCGCGGTCCACGATGTCGCTGACGTCGGCGCCGTCGGCACCCGCGTACCCGTACTGCACCACCCGGGTACCGGCCTCCACGAGCCGACGGAGAAGCGCCTTCTCCGCGACGATCTCGGCGTAGAACCCTGCATTGGCGGCCGTCGGCACGGTCGAGATCAGCGTGTGCAGGTACGGCGCCCCACCCACCCGGCGCAGCAGACCACGCCGGTCCAGCTCCGCGGCGACCGTCACGGCGTCGGCCGGCTCGCCGCGCCCGTAGAGGTCGAGGATCGCGTCGTAGACGATCTGGTTGGCCGGCTTGTAGAAGTCACCCGGGCGCAGCTTCTCCAGGACGTCGGCGATCGCGTCCTTGCTCAAGAGCATGCCGCCGAGCACGGCTTGTTCGGCTGCGGGGTCCTGCGGGGGTTGACGACCGAAGTCCTCGTTCGGAGGCGGCTCCAAGTTAGAGGGATCTCCGGACCGGCTCAAGTCATCGACGACGGCCACGCAGCGACTCACCCCTCCCTGTCTTGGCACCGAACGCATGTTCGATGTGGCATGCCGCGACTGTAGGACTGGACTCCGACAACTGCCCCCGGCCGGCTCAGTTCTGTCACCGCGACGGCCAACGTTAGACGTTGCTGGCGAGGAAGCAACCAGCCCCTGTTGATAGACATGTGGATGGCGTGTGGATAGGTCTGGTGGGCCATGTTGAGGCGTTGGGGAAAACCTGTGGATCAACGCCCTTGTTCACCCTGTTTCCGCAGATGAACGCACCTTAAGGCGGTGGAAGATCTGTGGATGGGAAATTCGTCGGCGTGTCGTCCGCGGTTTCGAACTCGGGCGTGTTGTGTTGCGCTTTGGGGCCGCGAAGGTTAACAGCCGGTGAGATTCGCTGTATTCGCTTTGCCGAGATTTGTTCGCCACCGGGACACAGCAACAGCCGGGTGAGGACCTTAGAGGTCCTCACCCGGCTGTCGGAAAGCTACTGCGGCTAACTCACCCGCCGAAGCCTTGATGGCGGCGACGGCTCGCCGCGCGGTGGGCGTCCGGCTTAACCCGCAACCACGTTCAGCGACACCTCGGCGGCGACGCTGGGATGCAGCCGCACCGCGATCGCGTGCGTGCCCGTGGACTTGATGTGCGCCTTGGGCAGGCTGACGGTCCGCTTGTCGAGGTTGGGGCCGCCGGCCTTCTTGATCGCCGCGACGACGTCGGCCGCGGTGACCGAACCGAACAACTTGCCCGAGTCGCCTGCCGTCTTGACGGCCAGTTCGACACCCTCGAGGCCCTCGAGGGCCACCTTCAGCTCGTTGGCGTGCTCGAGGCTCTTGACGCCCTTGAGCTCCTGCGCGCGGCGGATGTCCTCGGCCTGGCGCTGGGCGCCGCGGGTGGCCACGATGGCCAGACCGCGGGGCAGCAGGTAGTTGCGGCCGTAGCCGTCCTTCACCTCGACGGTGTCACCGGCAGTGCCGAGGTGCTCGACCTCGGCGGTCAGAATGAGCTTCATGTCTTCCGTCCTGTCCTGACTTATCGCGTCGACGAGGTGAACGGCAGCAGTGCGACCTCGCGGGCGTTCTTCACCGCGATCGCGATATCACGCTGGTGCTGAACGCAATTGCCGGTCACCCGGCGGGCGCGGATCTTGCCGCGCTCGCTGATGTAGGTGCGCAGCAGCGCGGTGTCCTTGTAATCGATGTCCTGCCCCTTCTTGGAGCAGAACACGCACTTGCGAGTCTTGACCGGCTTCTCCGGAGCCGGGCGCCTCTTGGTGGAGGACTTGGCCATGTTCTATCTCTTTCTTGAAATCACTTCGGTTGGTTTGTCAGAAGGGCGGTTCGTCGTCGTTACCGCCGAACGACCCCGATGCGGGGGCGCTGCCCCACGGGTCGTCGGCGGGCGCGCTCGCGCCGGCAGCCGGACGGGAGCTACCGCCGCCGCCACCGCCGCCGAACCCGCCGCCACCGCCGCCGCTGCGGCTGGCCTTGTTGACCTTGGCGGTCGCGTACCGCAGTGAGGGGCCGATCTCGTCGACCTCGACCTCGACCACGGTGCGCTTCTCGCCCTCGCGGGTCTCGAAGGAGCGCTGCTTGAGCCGGCCCGTCACGATGACCCGCGAACCCCGCGTGAGACTCTCGGCGACGTTCTCGGCCGCCTCACGCCAGATGTTGCAGCGCAGGAACAGCGCTTCGCCGTCCTTCCACTCGCCGCTCTGGCGGTCGTACATGCGCGGCGTCGACGCCACGGTGAAGTTGGCCACCGCGGCACCCGAGGGGGTGAAACGCAGTTCAGGGTCGGCGGTCAGATTTCCGACGACGGTGATGGTGGTGTCACCAGCCACGAGTTCCTCCTGTGCTCTTCGCGCGAGCGCCCATCGCCGCGCGAGCGGACGTTGGGCGCGAGCCTACGCAGCGGTTCCGACGAGCGGCACCCTTTAGTGCTTGTCGGTCCGCATCACCTTGGTCCGCAGCACGGACTCGTTCAGGTTGAGCTGGCGGTCGAGCTCGGTGACCGTCGCCGGCTCGGCCTTGACGTCGACCACCGCGTAGATGCCCTCGGCATGCTTGGCGATCTCGTAGGCCAGCCGCCGGCGCCCCCAGATGTCGACCTTGTCGACACTGCCGCCATCCTTGCGGATGACGTTGAGGAACGTCTCCAGCGACGGAGCTACGGTGCGCTCGTCGAGAGTGGGGTCGAGAATGACCATGATTTCGTATGGACGCATAGGGAACCCATCACCTCCTCTGGTCTAGCGGCCACGGCGTGTCCGTGGCAGGAGGGTCGCCTGCGTCGGCAACCGGCCCAGGCTACAGGAACCCGCGCTGATCTGCGAAATCGCCCTGCACCCCGGTTTCGGGACGCCCGACTGCGGGTAGTGCGCAGAGGTGGCCGGCGTTCTCCCTCCAGCCGACCGGGGCAGACCGTTGATCGACCGGATCGTGGCGCACGACGGGGCCCGTCGAGCCGCCCGGGCCGGTTTCGTGGCCAGCGGATCCCTGCACCTGCTGATCGCCTACCTCATCACCCGGATCGCGTTCGGCCTCGGCGGCCATGCCGACCCTTCGGGCGCCATGGCCACTTTGGCGAACACCACCGACGGAGTGGTGATCTTGTGGGCCATCGCCGTGGCGCTCGTCCCGCTGGCCCTCTGGCGTCTGGTCGAGGCACTGCTCGGCTTGCACCCGGCCGAAGGCAGCAACGATCCCGACGACGCGAGCGTCGGCAACCGGCTCAAGGCCCTGGGGCTGGTGGCGGTGTACTGCAGCGTGGGCTACACCAGCGTGCGGTTCGCCGTGGGTAGCCGGCAGTCGAGCAGCGAACGCAATCGCGGCCTCAGTTCGATTCTGATGCAGTCGTTTCCGGGCCGGGCGGCGTTGATCGCCGTCGGGGTGGTGGTCGCCGTCATCGGTGGTTACTACGCGTATAAGGGAGCCTCCCGACGTTTCCGTGACGACCTGAAGACCTCGGGCGGCCGGGTGGTGGTGGCTCTGGGCGTGTACGGCTATCTGGCAGAGGGCCTGGTGTACTGCCTCGCCGGCATTCTCGTCATCGTCGCGTCGGTCCGCGTCGATCCGTCGAAGGCCGCCGGACTGGACGCCGCGGTGAAGACGCTGGGCGCTGCGGATTCCGGTGACGTGCTGCTCGTGTTCGCCGCCGTCGGGTTCGCGGCCTATGGGCTCTACAGCTTCGCGCTGGCGCGGTTGGCCAGGATGTGAGGCGCCTCGACGCGCGGGCGCAGCCAGTCCGGCAGCCACCGCGGCGGCGCGTCGGGCGCTCCGTCGAACACTCCGCCCGCGGGGTCGTCGACGCCACCGCCGCGCACCAGATCCTCCCGCGGACGGTAGATCTGACGAATCACCAACGCGCACAACGTGATCACCGCAATGTCGCGCAACAGGACCGCGGTGGTGAACCATTGCTCGGGCAGGCCCTTGTTCTGCTCGCCGAACAGGTAGAGCATCCTGGGCACCCAGACCAACATGTCGAGCGTCATCCAGGCCAGCAGGATGCGCCGGTGCGGTAACGCCAGCACCGCCAACGGGATCAGCCACAGCGAGAACTGCGGACTCCACACCTTGTTGGTGAGCAGGAATGCGGCCACCACCAGGAACGCCACCTGAGCCACCCGCGGGCGCCGGTCGGCGGTCAACACCACGTATCCGATCGCGATCAGGCACGCCGCGAACAGCGCGGCGCTCACCGTGTTCAGCACGGTGGGCGGCTCCCAGAAGCCGGGATTCGGATCGAAGCCCTGCCAGCCGGTGAACGACTTCACCACGTTGTAGAGGGAGTCCATGTCGTCCCCGCGACGGGTGTTCAGCCGGAAGAACTCCGACCAGCCGCGCGGGAACAGCAGCATGATCGGCAGGTTCACCACCAGCCACGCCACGACGGCGGCGACCGCCGCCTGGCCGACACCGCGCAGCCGTCCCGTCCGAACGGCCAACAGCGCCAGGGGAATCAGCAGCAGCAACGGATACAGCTTGGCGGCGACGCCCAACCCGATGAGCACGCCGGCGAGCACCGGTCTTCGCCGCGCCCACGCCAGCATCGCCCCGGTGGCGAAAGCCACGGCCAGCGCATCGAAATTCGTGAAGACCTGGAAGATCAGGATCGGCGAACCCGCAACCAGGGCGGCGTCCCAGATCCGCCGGGGGCCGGCCAGCATCGCCGCCGCCCACACCGTGGTCAGCCATGCCAGCGCCAACCCGAAGGCGGCGATGTTGAAGAACATCACCACCTCGGCGATGATCGGCATCGAGATCAGCTTGGTCAGCGCGGTGTATGTCTTGGCCAACGCCATCGACAGGTACTGGTAGACACCGGTGAGCACCGGATACTCCATGTACCGCACGGCGGGTGTGCCGTCGTACTGCACGCGGGGTTTTCCGGTCTCGTCGGTCTCCACCCAGCTGGACTTGTACGGGAACTTGCCGAGGTTCAGCAGCTCCGCCGTGTAGAGCGGGACGGTGTCGGAGTAGCAGAGCTCGTAGTACGCGCGGTTGTGGGACCAGTTGCCGACCCGCTGATCGGCGGTGCCGGTTCCGGACGTCTGCAGACATGCCGCTTTGGTCGAGTATCCGAGCGCCAGGAACACCAGGGCGATGATGAGCATCACGCGCAGGGGTGTCAGGAAGCGCGTGCGGCCGATCAACGCGTGACGACCGACGGGTCCGCCGATCGTCTCGGAGAGCGCGGCGCCCAAAGTGTCGGTACGGCTGGGGAAGTCGCGGTCGTCGAAGCTCCGTAGGTCTTCGGCCGGCGGAGCCGGCGATCGGACTCCGGCCGGCGGAACCGGCGAGGTTTCTTCCGCGCCCGCCGTCACGGGGGCGGAGGCGGCAGGCCGGGCGCCGGACCAGCGGGCGCCGGAACACCGGGCCCGGGCGCGGGTCCGCCGGGCACGCCTTCAGGCCCCGGCGGAGCCCCGACGGGCGCGGGTGCGCCCGGAGGCGCGTTGGGCACCGTCGTCGGCGGACCCCACGGAATCGTGATCCCGGGCGCGACCTCGAGCGTCGGCTGGATCACCGTCTGCGACGGTACCGGAGCCACCGTCGTCTTCGGCGGAGGCGGCGGTTGCGGGACGCCGGCGTAGCCGCCGACCTCCTCGGGCTTGGGGAACGACTCGTTGTCGGTGCCCTCGAGGGCGCCGTCCATCGTGGCTTTCCAGATGTCGGACGGCAGGCCCGAGCCGTAGACCGGCGAGCCCCACTTGTTCTCCAGCGGTTTGGTGCCCTCGGTCGTGCCCACCCACACCGCGGTCGACAGCGAGGGCGTGTACCCCACCATCCACGCGTCGCGGTTGGCGTCGGTGTCACCGAGCTGGTTGGTGCCGGTCTTGGCGCCCGACGGGCGTCCGCCGGCCAGCGCGTGCCCTCGCGAGTAACCCGCGATCGGCTGCATGGCGGCGATGACGTTGTCGGCCACGGCCTTGTCGATGCGCTGCTCGCCGCTGTTGTCCTCTTGGCCGGCGTCGAAGAGCACCTTGCCGTCGGCGTTGACGACCTTCTGCACGAAATGCGGCTTGTGGTAGACGCCCGACGCGGCGATCGTCGCGTACGCCGACGCCATGTCGATGACGCGGGACTGGTACTGGCCCAGCACGATGCCGTTGTTCGGCGGGCCGCCCTTGCCGTCCTCGGAGAGCGTGTGTTCCACACCGGGGAAGCTCTCGGCGATGCCCGCCTTGTGCGCGGCGTCGGCGACGTCCTGCGGCCCGTTCTTCAGCTTCAGCATCAGCCGGTAATAGCTGGTGTTCAGCGAGCGCTTCAGCGCCTCGGCGATGTTGCAGGTTCCGCAGCCCTCGCCCTCGACGTTGGTGATCTTGATGCCGTCGACGGTCACGGGCGAACTGTCGACCTGGTAGCCCAGCCCCATGCCCTGCTCCAGCGCGGCGATCAACGCGAACACCTTGAACGACGACCCGGTGGGCAGCCCCGCCTGGGCGAAGTCGAAGCCGTTGGCATCGGATCCGCCGTAGTAGGCCTTGACGCCGCCGGTCTTCGGGTCGATCGACACGACCGCCGTGCGCATGTCCGGATCCTGGCCGTCCATGTACTTGGAGACGGCGTCCTCGGCGGCCGCCTGCGCCTTCGGGTCGATGGTGGTGGTGATCTGCAGACCCTCGGTGTTGAGCTGCTGCTCGCTGATGTTGAAGATGTCCATCAGCTCGCTGGTGACCTGGCGTTCGATCAGCCCGTCGGGACCGGTGGTCTGGTTCTGCGTGCTGGCCGCGTCCGGCGGGATCGTCGGCGGGAAGACCTGCTTGGCGCGGTCCTGCTTCGAGAGCGCGCCGATCTCCACCATTCCGTCGAGCACCCAGTTCCAGCGCTTGTTGGCCGCTTCCGGATCGACGGCCGGGTCGAGTGCCGACGGTCGCTGGATCAGCGCGGCGAGCAAGGCGCCTTCGGCCACGTCGAGCTGCTCGACGGGTTTGTTGAAGTAGGCCTTGGAGGCGGCGGCGACCCCGTACGCGCCGCGGCCGAAGTAGATGATGTTGAGGTAGGACTCCATCACCTGGTCCTTGGACCACTCGCTGGACATCTTGGTGGAGATGACCAACTCCTTGGCCTTGCGGATCAGGCCCCCGATGCCGGAACGGGCGTCGCCGACGAAGGCGTTCTTCACGTACTGCTGGGTGATCGTCGAGCCGCCCTGCAGGTCACCGCCGAAGAGGTTGTTCTTGAAGGCCCGGGCGAAGCCGGTGACCGAGAAGCCGGGGTTGGAGTAGAAGTCGCGGTCCTCGGCGGCCATCACCGCGTCCCGCACGTGCACGGGAATCTGGTCGATCTTGACGTCGACACGGTTGCCTTCGGGCGGGACGATCTTGGCGATCTCGCTGCCGTCGCTGGCCAGGATCGTCGACACCTGTGCGGTGCGGATGTCACCGGGCTTGGGCACGTCGACGATCATGTAGGCCATCCCGAACGTCAGGAGCGGCAGCACGATCAGCACGACGGCCATCGCGATCAGCCCGCGACGCACCCATTTCCAGTTGACCTGGTGACGCAGGCTCGGCGTCGGTCCGTGCGGCCCACTCCCGGTCGGCCCGCCACCGCCACCGCCACCGCCGGGTGGCCGGCCGGGCGGACGCGGAGGGGGCTGCTTCGGCGGCGTGCCGTCCAGCGCCCTCTTCACGGCGTCGATCGGGTCGCGCAGTTGCGGTGGCCGCTCGTCGCGGACCGGCGGCAGCACCCTGGTCCTGCGGTCGTCCGGCGCGCCACCGCCACCGGGCGGTCCCGGGACGGGCGGACGGTGAGCGCCGCCGCCGGTGGCCGGACGCCGCGGCGGGACGTCCGCTCGATGCTGGGGTCTGCCGCCCAGGCTGTCAGCCGCCCTCCGCCCGTCGCGGGCGTCGTCGGCTGAGCGGTCGGGGCGCCCTTCGCTATTCACTGGCGGTGCGCGCGTTGCTGCGCGCGGTCTGGGTGCGGCGCGTCCTGCCGGACCCCTTGGGGGGCGGCACCGCTCCGAGCACATACGACTTGACCAGGTGATTCCAGCTGCACGTGCGGCATACCTCCACCACGTGTACGGAGAACTCGTCGTACCGGGTCGCCAGCAGGACCAGCTCTTCTGCGGTGCGTGCGGACCCGGACACCGCACCCAGGTGATCACCGAAAACCCACGACACCAACGTCAGCTGCTCCTTACGGCAGATCGGGCACATCACAGAGCTGGGCTTGCCGTGGAACTTCGCGGCGCGCAGCAGATAGGGATTGGCGTCACAGACCTCCGAGACGCCGGTGCGTCCCGAATAGACCTCAGCCAGCAGGGACCGTCGCCGAAGGGCGTAGTCCACCACCTGTCGCTGCAATCGCACGGTGACCAGAGTACGTCGGCGCTTACCGGGCGGAGCCGCGACGGGGCTCTCGCGATCGCGTCGGCACCCGCCCGGTACGGCACGATTCGCGCCTGGCCTGCGAACCTGTGTACCGGCTGACCGCCGAACTCCTACGATCTTGGTCGTGGCTTCGGGGACCTCGGCACGGCGGACGTCGTCGACGCGGGCAAAGGACAGCGATCGCACCGCCACCTGTCAGGTACTCGACACCGCCCTGTCGGAGGGCCAGCTGTCGATGGCCGAGCACGGCGAGCGGGTGAAGTCGGCCACCAACGCCGCGACGCTCGGGGAACTACAGGACCTCGTGTCGGACCTGCAGACCTCCCGATCCCCCGTCGAACTGTCCACCCCGGCCCGACGCCGGCTGCCCGCCCTGCGCGGGGATGCTCAGGGGTGGGGCATTCGCGCCGCGATGGCCGCCGTGCTGGTCGTCCTCGGCGTGGCGATCGGCTGGGGCCTCTACGGCAACACACCGTCGCCGCTGAACTTCACCTCCGATCCCGGCGCCAAGTCCGACGGCATCCCCGCCCAGGTCCTCACGCCCCCGCGGCAACTCCACTCGCTGGGTGGGCTGACGGGCTTGTTCGGGCAGATGAGGCAGAAGTTCGGCGACACCCGGGGCTACCGCCTGACGATCTATCCGGACTACGCGTCGCTGGAGCGTCCGGACCCCACCGAGCCGCGCCGTGCACTGAGCTACTCCTACCGCGGCGGGTGGGACGACCCGACGGAGACCAGCGCGGGCTCCGATGCGCGGGTGGTGGATCTCGGCGCGTTCGACATCCCGAAGCTCGTCGGCATTCTCCGGGGCGCTCCCGAGACGCTGGGCATCAACCCGGCCGAGGTGAAGACCACCTATGTCAGCATCGACCCGAACGGCGACATGACCGCGCCGCCGGACAGCATCGAGATCAGCATCTATGTCTCGCCCACATTCGGGAACAGCGGCTACATCGAGCTGGCCGGCGACGGAACCATCAAGCGCATCAACTACCCGAACCAGTAGACGCAGGTCGGGCGGGTGTCCGACGCACCGCCGTAGCGCTCAATATATCGGCGCGATACTATGGCCCGAGGTGTTGAATCGTCCTAGCGGCGAATCGTTCCACAACTCTCGAGGAGGAGGTGCCTGGATGCTCGAGCTCGCCATCCTGGGCCTGCTCCTGGAGTCGCCGATGCACGGCTACGAGCTGCGCAAGCGACTGACCGGCCTGCTCGGCGCGTTCCGTGCGTTCTCGTACGGTTCCCTGTATCCGGCGCTGAGGCGGATGCAGGCCGACGGGTTGATCGTCGAGGACGCCGCGCCTGAAGGCACCGTCAAGGTCCGCCGGGCGCGCCGGGTGTATCAGCTCACCGACGCAGGTAAGCAGCGTTTCACCGAGCTGGTCGCCGACACCGGCCCGCAGAACTTCTCCGACGACGGCTTCGGAGTCCATCTCGCCTTCTTCAACCGCACACCGGCGGAAGCCCGCGTGCGGATCCTGGAAGGCCGTCGCCGTCAGGTCGAGGAGCGTCGCGAGGGCTTGCGTGAAGCCATCGCGCGGGCCAGCAGCTCGTTCGACCGGTACACCCGCCAGCTTCATCAGCTGGGTCTGGAGTCCAGCGAGCGGGAAGTCACGTGGCTCAACGAGTTGATCGCGGCGGAGAAATCGGCGCAGGGACGTGCCGAACAGACTTGAGCAACGCCGACTCGTTGCCGCTCGAGAAATACCGACAGCAATGCCGAAACAGGGCAGTGAAGTAGCACAGAGGAGAAGCCGTCATGACCGCAAGCAATGACGTCCGGGTCGCGATCGTCGGCGTGGGTAACTGCGCGTCCTCGCTCGTCCAGGGCGTGCAGTACTACAAGGACGCAGACGAGAACGCCAGCGTTCCCGGCCTGATGCACGTCAAGCTCGGCCAGTACCACGTGCGCGACGTCAAGTTCGTCGCCGCGTTCGACGTGGACGCCAAGAAGGTCGGCTTCGACCTGTCCGAGGCGATCTTCGCCTCGGAGAACAACACCATCAAGATCGCCGACGTGCCGCCGACCGACGTCGTCGTGCAGCGCGGGCCGACGCTCGACGGCATCGGCAAGTACTACGCCGACACCATCGAGGTGTCCGACTCCGACCCGGTCGACGTCGTCAAGGTCCTCAAGGATGCGCAGGTCGACGTGCTGGTGTCCTACCTGCCCGTGGGCTCCGAGGAAGCCGACAAGTTCTACGCCCAGTGCGCGATCGACGCCGGGGTGGCGTTCGTCAACGCGCTGCCGGTGTTCATCGCCTCGGATCCGGTGTGGGCGAAGAAGTTCGCCGACGCCGGTGTGCCGATCGTCGGCGACGACATCAAGAGCCAGGTCGGCGCGACCATCACCCACCGCGTGATGGCCAAGCTGTTCGAGGACCGCGGCGTCACGCTGGACCGCACCTACCAGCTCAACGTCGGCGGCAACATGGACTTCCTGAACATGCTGGAGCGGTCGCGGCTCGAGTCGAAGAAGGTCTCCAAGACCCAGGCCGTCACCTCCAACCTGTCGGGCTCGCTGGCCGGCAAGATCGAGGACAAGAACGTCCACATCGGCCCGTCCGACCACGTCGCCTGGCTCGACGACCGCAAGTGGGCCTACGTGCGCCTCGAGGGCCGCGCGTTCGGTGACGTCCCGCTGAACCTGGAGTACAAGCTCGAGGTGTGGGACTCCCCCAACTCCGCCGGCGTGATCATCGACGCGGTGCGCGCCGCGAAGATCGCGAAGGACCGCGGCATCGGTGGCCCGATCGAGGCCGCCTCGGCGTATCTCATGAAGAGCCCGCCGAAGCAGCTCGCCGACGACATCGCCCGCGACCAGCTCGAGAAGTTCATCGAGGGCTAGCCTCCCTTCGCCGAAATTGCATTCCGCGCGGGCCTCTCTCGAGATTCTGCACGCGGAATGCAATTTCGGCATGGGTACTGTCGGAACATGGACGACACCGATGACGAGTTGGCCAGCCTGTCGGAGTTCATCTTCCTCAAGGAGAACGCCCGCCAAGCGGGGGTTCCCGACGAGTTGCCGAGCGCAGCCCGCATCGACGCCGGCCCGATCAGCGCGCTGAAGTACGGCGACGAGTCGCCGCGCGTGGTGTTCCTGCACGGCGGCGGCCAGAACGCCCACACCTGGGACACCGTGATCCTCGGCCTGGGAGTGCCAGCGCTCGCCGTCGACCTCCCCGGCCACGGTCGCTCCGCCTGGCGCGACGACGGTGACTACGGCCCGAAGACCAGCGCCGCGGCCGTCGAAGCGGCGATCCGCGATCATGCCCCGGACGCCGAACTGGTGGTCGGGATGTCGCTGGGCGGGCTGACCGCTGTGCGGATCGCGGTGACCGCGCCCGAACTGGTGCCCAAGCTCGTCCTGGTCGACGTGACGCCGTCGGCGCCCGAGCGGCACACCGAGATGACGGACGCGCAGAAGGGCACCGTGGCGCTGGTTCAGGGCGAGCGCACGTTCCCCAGCTTCGACGCGATGCTCGAGGTCACCGTGGCGGCCGCACCGCATCGCGACCGGGAATCGTTGCGCCGCGGCGTTTTTCACAACGCCAAGCGTCTCGATGACGGGACGTGGACGTGGCGCTACGACTCGATCCGCACGGCCGACGGGTTCGAAGGGCTGTGGGACGACGTGCCGCGCTTGACGACGCCGACGACGTTGATCCGGGGCGCGAACTCGTTCTTCGTCAACGACGACGACGCCGCCGAGTTCGCCCGCACGGCACCGGGATTCCAGCAGGTGCACATCGTCGAGGATTCGGGGCACTCGGTGCAGAGCGACCAGCCGCGCGCCCTGGTCGAGCTGCTCCGCGGGGTGCTCGCCGGCTAGCTGCTCACCGCACGGCCGGCCACCAGATCGCGCGCCCGCAGCGCCATCCAGAGTTCGGCGATGTGCCCGGTGGCGCTCAGGTCGCGACCGGTGATCTCCTCGATGCGGTGGATCCGGTACACGACGGTCTGCCGGTGGATGCCGGCGGTCGCCGCGGTCTGCTGCCAGGATCGTCCGCTGCGCAGGAAGATGTCCAGCGTCCGCATCAGATCGGTGCCGTGTTCGGCGTCGTAACGCAGCAGCGCACCGAGCACGCGGTCGACGAGAAGTTGCGCCTCGTCGGCGTCCCGCAGCACCGAGAAGTGCATCACGTCGGCGTAGTGACTGATCCTGGTCGGTGAGTTCGCCGCGTCGCGCACGGCCCAGTTGGCCTCCCGCACCGCCGCGGCGGCACGCCCCGGGAAGCCGAGCGGATCGCTGACCCCGATCACCGCGTCCTCGCCGAGCCGTCGCTGGATCACCGCGGCCGCGTCACCGGATGCGGGAACAAGCGCATACAGCAGACCCGAGCGGTGCAGCAGCAGATTGGGGATCCGGCGCCGGTCCAGGCTCAGGTGGACGTACCGCTCCCCCGCCGAGCTTCCGCCGTCCGCCGCGAGCATCACGCAGCCCTGCGCACCCAGCCCCCGTTCGGCGAGCTGGCTGCGCCCCTCGGCGTCGTCGAGGCGCCCGTCGACCAGGTGCGCGAGGAGCTCGCCGCCGACCCGCCGCTGGTGCTCGCGGCGAATGCCCTGCTGCGCCAGCAGAAGTGCCGCGGCGGTGGCGACGTGCTGCAGGAGCACGATGTCGGGCGGGGCGGCGCGGAAACCGTAGGTGATCAACACCGTCGGCTCCTCGTCGGGCACCTCGACGAGTTGGGCGCGCTCGCCGCCGACGTCGATGTGCGCCACGCCGGGCAGTGCGCCCCCGCGGTGCCGCATCTCCTCGATGACCGCGTCGCGCAGGTCGGGCGGAACCGGATCGGCACCGTCGAGCACCGGATCACCGGTCTCGGCGTCGACGACCGCCAACCGGCACGCCAGGTCGCGGCCCAGGTGACGCATCGCCTCGGGGCGCGGCGGGCGCGCCACCGAACGGCGGATCGTCGTGTAGACCCGTTCGGTGAGCGCAAGTCTGCGCCCCTCCTCGGCTTTGCTGGCGTCGGCGACGGCACGCCCGATCGCGGCGAACGGCACGGAGTACGGCGCCGTCAGAAGCGGCATCGGCAGGGCGTCGGCGGCGGCTATCGCGGAGCTGTGCAGCGGCGGGGTCTGCGGATCCATCCCGATGACCAAACCGGCGATGCCGTGTTCGGCCAGCCCGGTCAGCAGGCGGATCTGCGCGTCGGCCGCGGCGGGCAGGGTGCAGCCGTTCTTCATCAGCAATTCACCACCGGTGGTCCACTGCCAAGGGGCGTCGAGGTCGGAGGCCTGCGCCCACGCGACCGTCGCGTCGAGACCGAGTGCGCCGGCGTGCAGGCGCAACCGCAAGTGGGCGATGTCGGCCAGCTCGCCGATGGTCAGTGCCACCTCAGCCGCCCTCCGTTCAGACGATCATCCAACCGCATCTGCTGTATTCATACGATTGCAGTATTCCGTTCAGGTGTGTTCGCCGCCATAGTTGGGCCTCACCTGCCCTGATAAGGAGCACCTGATGGACGTGCACCCCGCCCCGAGCAGCGCGACCGACGGCGCCGCGCTCGACCAGTTGAACCGCGGGTTCAGCTTCCGGTCGGCCCTGTCGCTGGCCTTCGCCGACGTCTCCCCCATCGTCGCGCTGTACACCATCTTCACCCTCGGCCTGTTCGCCGCGGGGCCCCGGTTCTTCTGGGCGTTCCCCATCGTGCTGGTCGGTCAGCTCGCGGTGGCCGCCGTCTTCGGTGAGCTGTCGTCCCGCTGGCCCTACGCGGGCAGCGTCTACCAGTGGGCGCGCCACGTCCGCAGCACCACGTGGGGCTGGACCGCCGCGTGGGCATACATGTGGGGTCTGACGATCGCCCTGTCGACGCTGGCCTACGCCGCCGCCGGATTCCTGATCGAGGTCTTCGGCGTCGAGAACCCCGGACGCTGGACCACCGCGGCGCTCGCCCTGGTGATCATCGGGGTCGGCACCGCCACCAACATGATCGGGCGGCGCTTCCTCAAGATCATGATCGTCGCGAGCATCACCTGCGAGATCATCGGTTCGGTCGGCCTCGGCATCGTGCTGCTGGCCTTCTACCGGGAGAACCCGTTCTCGACGCTGTTCCACGGCCTGCCCGACGTCAGCGCGTGGACGGCCGGTCCGATGCTGCTCGCCATCGCCTACACCGGCTGGGCGTTCGTCGGTTTCGAGTCGGCCGGCTCGATCGCCGAAGAGGTCGACGACCCCGAACGCAACGTGCCCAAGGCCATCATCCTGGGGCTGCTCAGCGTCGGGCTGATCGTGATGTTCTCCAGCGCCGCATTGATTCTCGCGATTCCCAACCTCGATCGGGTGCTCACCGAGCAGGCCGACGACCCGGTGGCCGGCACCCTGCTCGCGCACTTCGGCGCCGGGATCGCCAAGCCGCTGCTGATCATGTTCGTCATCGGGTTCATCTCCAGCTTCCTGGCCGTGCAGGCCGCGGTGTCCCGGTGCATCTGGGGCGCCGCCCGCGACCGGGGACTGCCCGGGGCGGCTCTGCTGGGCAAGCTCGCCGGACCCGAACGCATGCCGATCAACGCCATCGGGCTGACCGCGGTGGTCGCCGGCGCGCTGGTACTGCTGGCCGGCTCGAGCCTGTTCAACATCCTGGTCAACTTCACGGTCATCGGCTTCTACATCGCCTTCGGCATCCCCGTGCTGGGTGCGGCGATCGCCCGCCTCACCGGCAAGTGGACACCGGGCCGGTTCAGCCTCGGCCGCTGGGGCGCTCCGATCACGTACTTCGCGACGGTGTGGATCATCGCGCAGACCGTCAACGTCGCCTGGCCCAGAACCCAACCCGGACAGCCCTGGTACATCAACTGGAGCATGGTGATCACTACCGCCGCGCTCGGCGTCATCGGCGTCCTGCTGTACCTGCGGCAGCGCAACAACATCACCGAGCCTGTCGGACAACGCCTTTCGGCCACCGCACCCAAGGACGCGGGGTGAGCCCGGTAGCCCTGGTCACCGGCGCCGCCTCCGGTATCGGCGCGGCGATCGCCGGCGCGCTGGCCGAGGGCGGTTGGACCGTCGCCGGACTCGATCTCCACCCCGCTGCCGCGGTCTCCCACTCCGTCGTCGCCGATGTCTCCGACTCCGCGCAGGTGGCGGACGCCGTCGCGTCGGTGCAGCGTGACGTGGGGCCGGTCGAGGCGTTGGTCACCGCCGCCGGACACTACGCCCAGTCCGCGGTGTCCGACATCACCGCCGAGGCGTGGCAGCGGATGCTGCGGGTGCACCTCGGCGGGCTGCGCAACTGCGCTCACGCCGTGCTGCCCGGTATGCGGCAGCGACGCTCGGGCCGGATCGTGTCGATCGCGTCGGAACTCGGCATCGCCGGCGGCGACTCCGAAGCGCACTACGCCGCGGCCAAGGGCGCGGTGATCGGCTTCGTGCGCAGCCTCGCCGCCGAGGTCGCCGCCGACGGGGTGCGGGTCAACGCCGTCGCGCCCGGCCCCACCGACACCCCGCTCCTGGACGCCGATTCACCCTGGCGCGCACCGGAATACCTCGCCACCCTGCCCAGTCGCCGGCTGTGCCGACCCGACGAGATCGCCCGCACGGTGTCCTTCCTGCTCGACGAGGGCGACTTCTGCGTCGGAGAAGTGTTGTCGCCCAACAGCGGAGCGGTGATCTGATGGCCGGTCACCAGCAGGGCCGCGTCGCCCTGGTCACCGGCGCCACCCAGGGCATCGGCCGGGCCATCGCCGAACGGCTGGCGGCCGACGGTGCTCGCGTCGGCGTCAACGGGCGCGCCGAGACCGACGCCATGCGTGAGGTCGTATCGGCCACCGGCGGATTCGCCGCTCCCGCGGACATGTCCGACCCTGCGGCGATCACCGATGCCGTGGCCCGGATCGAAGCAGCGGAAGGCCCGGTCGACGTGCTGGTGTGCAACGCCGCCTACATGTCGATGGCCGCGCTGACCGAGCACCCCGAGGACGACTGGTGGCGCGTCGTCGACACCAACCTGTCCGGCACGTTCCGCACCATCCAGGCCGTGCTGCCGGGCATGCGGCGCAACGGCGGGGGCAACATCGTGGTCATCACCTCAGAGTGGGGTGTCACCGGCTGGCCGCGCGCCACCGCGTACGCCGCGTCGAAGGCCGGGTTGATCGCGCTGACCAAATCGCTGGGCCGCGAGCTGGCCGCCGAGAACATCACGGTCAACGCCGTCGCACCCGGCGTCATCGACACCCCGCAGCTCGAGGTCGACGCTGCCGACGCCGGCGTACCCCTGCCCGAGATGCACGCCCGCTACGCCGCCGGCATTCCCGCCGGCCGCATCGGTCGGCCGGACGAGATCGCCGCCGCCGTAGCACTTCTCGCCCGCACCGATGTCGGCGCGTTCGTCGGCCAGACCATCCAGATCAACGGAGGATCCACCCGATGCCGAGTGTGAGCAACACATCCGCCACCACGCCCGTCGGCCCGCTCGACGGCCTGGTCGTGCCCCGGTACGCCGGGCACTCCACCTTCGCACGCCTGCCGCGCATCGAAGACGTGCCGTCCTGCGACGTCGCCGTCGTCGGCGTCCCGTTCGACACCGGCGTCACCTACCGGCCCGGAGCGCGGTTCGGGCCCTCGCACATCCGGCAGGCATCGCGGCTGCTGCGGCCGTACAACCCGGCACTGGACGTCTCGCCGTTCGCGCACGGTCAGGTGGTCGACGCCGGCGACCTCGCGGTGAACCCGTTCGACATCGCCAGCGCGGTCGCCTCCATCGAAAGCGGCGCACACGAGTTGATCGCCGGCGGCGCCAAGGTGATCGCCCTCGGCGGGGACCACACCATCGCCTATCCGTTGCTCAAGGCGGTCAACCGGGTGCACGGGCCGGTCGCGCTCGTGCACTTCGACGCCCATCTCGACACATGGGACACGTATTTCGACGCCCCGCTCACCCACGGCACGCCCTTCCGGCGCGCCGCCGAGGACGGCCTGTTCATCCAGGGCCACAGTGCGCACGTCGGCATCCGCGGGTCGCTGTACTCGTCGCAAGACCTGTCGTCCGACGCCGACCTCGGCTTCCACATCGTGCACTGCCGCGAGTTCGCGCGACGCCCGATCGACGACGTCATCGCGGGCCTCCGCCAGCGGATCGGGGACGCACCGCTGTACGTGTCCATCGACATCGACGTCCTCGACCCCGCGCACGCTCCGGCGACCGGGACGCCCGAAGCCGGCGGGATGACCAGCCGCGAACTGCTCGAGATCGTGCGCGGGTTCGACGGGCTCAACCTCGTCGGCGCCGACATCGTCGAAGTCTCGCCGGCCTACGACCACGCCGAGATCACCGGGGTCGCGGCGGCGAACCTCGCCTACGAATTCGTCTCACTGTTCGCCCGGCAGGCCGCGCAGCGATGACCCGTCCGGCCGACCCGGTGCGCTGGCCCGACGGCACGCGGGCGGCGGCGGCGTTCACCTTCGACGTCGACGCCGAGTCCGCGGCGCTCGGCGTGTCCCACCACCACGCCGACCGCATGTCGGTGATGTCGCACCAGGCCTACGGTCCGCTCGTCGGGGTACCGAGGATTCTGGAGATCCTGCGCCGCAACGACATCCGGTCGACGTTCTTCGTGCCGGGATACACCGCCCACCGCTACCCCGACGTGGTCCGGTCGATCGCCGATGCCGGGCACGAAATAGCACACCACGGGTACCTGCACGAGGCGATGACCGGAAAGAGTGAGAGCGAGGAGGCGGCGATCCTCGATCGGGCCGGCGACGTCCTGGAACGGGTCACCGGCCGACGCCCGATCGGCTACCGCGCGCCGATGTGGGAGCTCAACTGGCACTCGCCGAAGCTGTTGGCGGACCGGGGTTTTCTCTATGACAGCAGCCTGATGGACGCCGACCACCCGTACGAACTGGCTGTCGACGGTGGGCGCAGCATCGTCGAGATTCCGGTGCAGTGGGCGCTGGACGACTGGGAGCAGTACTGCTACATCCCGGACTTCTCCGGCTCCGGACTGATCGAGAGCCCCCTGAAGGCGGCCGAGCTGTGGCGGCTCGAGTTCGAGGGATTGCAGTCCGCGGGTGGATGTTTCGTGCTGACCAACCACCCGTTCCTGTCCGGTCGGCCGTCGCGCGCCGCGGTGCTCGAGGAACTGATCGGGTACGTCGCGTCCCGTCCAGACGTCTGGGTGGCCCCGCTGGGAGAGATCGCGGCGCACACCCGGTCGCTGGAACTGACACCGCGCTGCATCGCACGGCCGGACCCCGACGACTTCTGAGGCTATGCGGCCTGCTCGACGCCCGGGGCCGCTGTCTTCTTGCGACGTCTGGCCCCGATGAACACCAGGCCGACGAAAGCCAGTGTGGTGGGCGGTGTCTGAGGCAGTGCGACCTGATAGCCGAGATCGCCGAGGATGCCCAGTTCGACGGCGCTCAGTGTGCGCACCCCCATCCCCGTGGAGCTGTAGGCGACCATGCGCACGCTGTTGGCACCGGTGAAGGTGTTGTCGTCCAGGTGCGACACCGAGCTGCCCGGCTCGAACGGATTGGGGGTGTAGAGGGGGACCACTCCGCCGTAGGCGGCCACGGCGTGGGGTCCGCCGAAGTACAGACCGCCGGCGCCGCCGGTCAGGTTCGCGTCGTATCGGTCGTTGAACTTATAGCCGAGGCCGATCACCTTGGTGCCGTCGGCGGTGACGATGAAGCGGTCGAAGACCGGCCGGCTGGTGTCGGCGTTGTCTCCCGCGGCCCCGAGCATGCTCAGGAACCCCAACGAGTGCACCAGCTCGTGCAGGACCACCGACGTGAAGTCGTACTGGTTGGCCCCGACAGTGTCCCCGAGCGCCCACGGTGCATCGAAGTTGAACGTGATCTCACCGTCTGCCGTCCTGCCGTTCGCGTCGAGGCCGGTCAGCAGCTTGCGCTGCACGACCGTCTGCTGGAAGCCCGGACGGCCACTCGTCAGCGGGCTGCCCGCCGACGCCAGCGTCGCCGATGTGCTGTCGGATTCGCCGGTCACGGTGTAGGTGAGCGTGACCGGGCGGGGCACGACGAGATAGAGCATCAGGTTGTCCGCCGCGTGCTGAAGCGCGTCCTGCCGGTCGGCGGTCCAGTACTGGGCCCCGTCGGTGTAGCTGAAGTCGAAGGTGATGGCGCCCTGGTTGATCACGGCCTTGGCCGTGGTTGCCCGTGCGCCGAACAGACTGGGCGTGGCCCCCGGGTCGGTGACGGCGACGCGGAAGGCGTCGACGCCGTCGAATCTCGCGTTCGGCGTGTAGGTGTACGTGCCGTCGGGGTTCAGGTCGACGGTGCCTTCCCTCGGTGTGCCCTTGAGCTGGTAGGTCAGCGCATCACCGGTGGCATCACTGGCGCCGAGCGTGCCGGTGATCGGCCCCGAGATCTGGCCGGTGAGCTGAGCTGGCGCGACGGTGGGAGCCTGGCTGACCCGGGTGCGGCGCGGGGCCGTCACCGCCGCCTGGGCATCGGCGGGGTCCGCGACGCTCGTCGACGCTGTCGTGCCGCTTCCGGCTTCGGTGGAGGCGCCGAGTCTCGACCGCGTCTTCCTTGTCGCCTTGGTCTCCGTGGTTTTGGGCGTGCGGGTGGTCCTCGCGACGTGGGCAGCCGGTTCATGGGTCCTCGCCGACGCCGACGACCCAGCCGTGCTGTCCGCCGACGCCACACCCGTCTGCGGGCCCAGCAGCGTGAAACCCAGCAGGCCCGCCCCGATGCCGGCCGACGCCGCGCCGCACGCCAACCACCGCCGCACCGGAAGGAGCTCCGCCCGACGATGGCATGTGGTCTCCGCGGTCATATCGACTCCTTAGCCGGCAAATGTCCGAAGGCTATCCCGGGGTTGCGGCGCCGGTGGGCATTTCGCCGGCCAGGGGAGTTTCCTGAACCCCAGCTGTTAACCGGCTGGTTGCTTCCTGCTAGCCCTGCTGCCGTACGTTTCGGCGGGTCCGGCCGCTCAGCCCCGGCCGGAGTCTGTCGACGGAACCGGAGAACTGATGGCGCTCGTACCGCTGAATCTGTTGATGAGCCACGACGGAAAGTCCCGCCGAGCGCATGTCACCTGCGTGTACAAATGCGGCGACGCGTGCTCGAAGCCGGTCCCGAACCGCAGCGACAACGAGTACTTCCGCGACGTCGCCGCTGCCGTGTCGCGCCGGTCGATCCTGCAGGCCGGCGGCGTCGCGGTCCTGGCCGTCGGCGCCGGCTCCGCCCTGGCCGCCTGCTCCAGCAACAGTCAGCCGGACCCGACCGCGGCGTCGTCCGCTGCGCCCGCCGCCCCGCCGCCGGGAATGAACTTCGCCTCCGTCGCTCCCAACCGCGAGGACGCCGTGGTCGTCGCCGACGGCTACCGGCAGGCGGTGGTGATCAGCTGGGGCGACCCGATCCTGCCCGGCGCGCCGGCATTCGACGTCGCCGGGCAGACCGGTGCCGCGCAGCGCGGACAGTTCGGCTTCAACAACGACTTCGCGGGACTGCTGCCCATCCCCGGGCGTCCGAACCGGTTCCTGCTCGTCACCAACTTCGAGTACGTCACCCCGCAGTTCATGTTCCCCGGCTACCAAGCCGACGCCCCGACGCGGGAGCAGTTCGAGGTCGAGATCGCCGCCGTCGGAATGGGTGTCGTCGAGGTGGAGCGCACCGCCGACGGGCTCAAGCCGGTCATGGGCGCCTACAACCGCCGGATCACCGCCGACACCCCGTTCACCCTGACCGGCCCCGCCGCCGGAAGCGACTTCGTCAAGACCCCAGCCGACCCCACCGGCCGGACGGTCGCGGGAACGTTCGCCAACTGCTCGGGCGGTGTGACCCCCTGGGGCACAGTGCTTTCCGGCGAGGAGAATTTTCACGAGTACTTCGGCGCGGCGGCCGGCTCGCCGAAGCCGGGCCCGGTGGACGCGGACCGTCTCGACCGGTACGGGGTAGCCCCCGAACCGACCGCGCTGAAGTGGGAGACGTTCGATCCGCGCTTCGACCTGACCGAGACACCCAACGAAGCCAACCGCTTCGGCTACGTCGTCGAACTCAACCCGTGGGACCCGGCGTCCACTCCGGTCAAGCACACCGCGCTGGGCCGGCTCAAGCACGAGGCCGCGACGATCTACGTCACCGGCGACGGCACTGTGGTCGCCTACACCGGCGACGATCAGCGCTTCGATTACATGTACAAGTTCGTGTCGAGCAAGAAGATCCAGACCGGGGCGAGCGCGATGGCGCACAACCTGACGATCCTCGACGAGGGCACGCTGTACGTCGCCAAGCTCTCCAGTGACATCCCCGCCGGCCAGATCGACGGATCGGGCGCCGTGCCCGCGAAGGGCTCCTTCAGCGGCACAGGCACGTGGATCCCGTTGCTGCGCAGCGGTCCCGGCGGCGCGGCCGAGTCGCTGGTCCCCGGGGTCACCGCCCAGGAGGCCGCGGTGTTCACGCGGATGGCGGCCGACAAGGCCGGCGCCACCAAGATGGATCGTCCCGAGGACTTCGAGGCCAACCCGAAGACCGGCAAGGTGTACGTCGCACTGACCAACAACGACAAGCGCGGCGCGCCGGGTGAGGCCGCCCCGGACGCCGCGAACCCGCGCAACGACAACAAGAGCGGTCAGGTGCTGGAGATCACCGACAACCACGCCGGCACCGACTTCGTCTGGGAGCTGCTGCTGGTCTGCGGTGACCCGAAGGCCGCCGACACCTACTACGGCGGTTTCGACAAGGACGGGGTCAGCCCGATCTCCTGCCCCGACAACCTGGCGTTCGACGATCACGGCAACCTGTGGATCTCCACCGACGGAAACGCCCTCGACTCCAACGACGGCCTGTTCGCCGTGGCACTGGACGGGCCGAACCGCGGAGAGGTCAAGCAGTTCCTGACCGTGCCGGTCGGCGCGGAGACCTGCGGGCCGGTCGTCACCGACGACCTGGTGACGGTCTGCGTGCAGCATCCGGGTGAGAACGACGACAACAGCATCGACAACCCGCAGTCGCGGTGGCCGGAGGGCGGCAACGGGACAGCGCGGCCGTCGGTGGTGGCGGTGTGGCGCGACGGCGGTCGGATCGGGGTGTAGTCGCGGCGCCCGAGTTTGCGTCTGCTCGCCAAGGGCTACCTTGAGGCATGACCCGTCCCGTGCGCATCGGCGTGCAACTGCAGCCGCAACATTCGACCGAATACCGCCACATCCGCGACGCGGTGCGCCGCTGTGAGGACATCGGCGTCGACGTCGCCTTCAACTGGGACCACTTCTTCCCGCTGTACGGCGATCCCGAAGGCGCGCACTACGAGTGCTGGACGATGCTCGCCGCGTGGGCCGAGCAGACCTCGCGCATCGAGATCGGGGCGCTGGTCACCTGCAACTCCTACCGCAACCCCGAACTACTCGCCGACATGGCCCGCACCGTCGACCACATCTCCGACGGCCGGCTCATCCTCGGCATCGGATCGGGATGGAAGGAGAAGGATTACGACGAGTACGGCTTTGAGTTCGGTACCGCGGGCAGCCGTCTCGACGACCTCGCCGCCGCCCTGCCGCGGATCACGTCGCGGTTGAACAAGCTCAATCCCGCACCGACCCGCGATATCCCGATCCTGATCGGCGGCCAGGGTGAGAAGAAGACGTTGCGTCTGGTCGCCGAGTACGCCGACATCTGGCACGGTTTCACCGATCGCTCGACCTACCCGCGCAAGGCCGAGGTACTCGACCGCCACTGCGCGGACGTCGGTCGGGACGCGTCGGCCGTCGAACGCTCCTCCGGGGTCCCCGAGAGCGGCGAGGACGCCATGCTCGCCGGGGCGCAGGCGCTGGTGGATCTCGGCGTCACCTTGCTGACGATCGGTGTCAACGGGCCCGACTACGACCTCACCCGAGCGGAGGCGCTGTGCCGCTGGCGGGACGGAAGCGCAACTGAGACGAGCTGAACCCGCCGAAGCGCACTCTCGGGCGCGGCCTGCGTGAGACACTGTCGCCGCCATGCCCAAGAAGTACGGGGTGAAAGAGAAGGACCTCGTGGTCTCGCACGTGGTCGATATGGTCCTGACCGGGAAGCTGCGGTCAGGAGATCGGTTGGACCGCAACGAGATCGCGCATGCGCTCGGCCTGAGCCGGGTGCCCGTCCAGGAAGCCGTGGTCCAGCTCGAGCACGATGGGATTCTCAGTACGCGCTACCACCGCGGCGCGTACGTCGAGCGGTTCGACGAAGCCACCGTGCGCGAACACCACGAGCTCTACGGGTTGCTGAGCGGCATCGCCTCCGGCCGGGCGGCCGCGGCGGCGGACCCGACGATCATCGCCGCGCTCGACGAACAGATCGGGCTGCTGCGCCGGGGCACCGACGCCCGGCAGTTCGACACCGGCGCCCGCCGCTTCCGGGCCGTCATCAACGACGCCTACGCGGGCCCGCGGCTGCAGGCGGCGATCTGCTCGTCCCAGACACTGATCCCGCTGAGCTTCTGGCAGACCTACGCGCAGCACCAGAACGAGCTGCTGCCCTCGTACGAGGCGGAACTGGCGGCGATCCGCGCCGGTGACGCCGACGCCGCCCGCACGGCCTGCGCGACGCGCGCCGACACCATGGCGCGCATTCTGCTGACGGAGTTGATCCGTCGCGGGGTGCTGTGCGCCGTGCACTCCGATTGAGCCGAACCCTCCGCCGCCGCCGCGGGCACCACTACGTTGCTTGAGGTGAACAGCTTGCGGGTACCGCGCCGGACTGTGAAGACTCTCGCCCTCGCGCTGGTGCTGGGAATGGTCGCCGCGCTGGGACTGGCCGCCCCTGCGGGTGCAGTGGATCAGTGCGCGCCGCCGGGGATCCAGAGCGCGAGCCCGCTGCCCACCAACCTCGCCGCAGCGGCCGGCGGCCCGGCCGAGGACAAGTACACGACGCCGGGCGTCGAACCGCTCGCAGCGATCGACCGCAACGCGCTGGGGCTCGGTCAGCCCGGCACCTTGACGGTCGGCACCCTCTCGGACGCGCCGCCGAGCATCTGCATCGACTCCTCCGGCACCTTCACCGGCTTCGACAACGAACTGCTGCGCGCCATCGCGGACAAGCTCGGCCTGCGCATCAACTTCGTCGGCACCGAGTTCTCCGGCCTGCTCGCCCAAGTGGCCTCGCGCCGGTTCGACGTCGGCTCGTCGTCGATCACGACCACCGACGCCCGCCGCCGGACCGTCGGCTTCACCAACGGCTACGACTTCGGCTACTTCTCGCTGGTGGTGCCCAGGGGATCGGCGATCACCGGCTTCGGCAAGCTGGCACCCGGCCAGCGCATCGGCGTGGTGCAGGGCACGGTGCAGGAGGCCTACGTCGTCGACACGCTGAAGCTGCAGCCGGTGAAGTTCCCCGACTACAACACCGTCTACGCCAGCTTGAAGACGCGGCAGATCGACGCCTGGGTGGCGCCGTCCCAGCAGGCGCTGGGCACCGTTCAGCCCGGCGACCCGGCCGACATCGTCGAGAACACCTTCAGCCTGGACAACTTCGTCGCGTATGCGGTCGCCAAAGAGAACCAGCCGCTCATCGACGCCCTGAACTCCGGGTTGGACGCGATCATCGCCGACGGGACCTGGTCTCGGCTGTACTCCGACTGGGTGCCCCGCGCGCTGCCGCCCGGCTGGAAGCCCGGCTCGAAGGCCGCACCCGTCCCGCAACTGCCCGACTTCGCCGCGATCGCCGCCAAGAAGCAGGCCGAGAGCGGGCCGTCGGCGCCGGTCGCCCCGAAATCCGTTCTGGCGCAACTGAAGGACTCGTTCCTCGACTGGAACCTGTACAAACAGGCCATCCCGGATCTGTTCACGACCGGTCTGCCGAACACCTTGATCCTCACCGTCGCGGCCAGCGTCATCGGCCTGGTGCTCGGAATGGCGCTCGCCGTGGCCGGCATCTCGACCTCGCGCTGGCTGCGCTGGCCCGCCCGCGTCTACACCGACATCTTCCGCGGGCTGCCCGAAGTGGTGATCATCCTGCTGATCGGCCTCGGGGTCGGTCCGGTCGTCGGCCAGCTCACGGGCAACAATCCATACCCCCTGGGCATCGCCGCGCTCGGGTTGATGGCTGCCGCCTATGTCGGCGAGATCTTCCGCTCCGGCATCCAGAGCGTCGACCCCGGGCAGCTGGAGGCCTCCCGCGCGCTGGGCTTCAGCTACTCGACGTCGATGCGTCTGGTCGTCATCCCGCAGGGCGTCCGGCGCGTGCTGCCGGCGCTGATGAACCAGTTCATCTCTCTTCTGAAGGCGTCGTCGCTGGTGTACTTCCTCGGCTTGATCGCCAACCAGCGCGAGCTGTTCCAGGTCGGGCGGGACCTCAATGCGCAAACCGGAAACCTGTCTCCGCTGGTGGCGGCCGGCATGTTCTACCTCCTCCTGACGATTCCTCTCACCCACCTGGTGAACTTCATCGACGCCCGGCTGCGGCGCGGCCGGAAACCGACCGAAGAGGATCCACTCGCTCTGTCCACCGCGCAGGAGATGAACTGATGGCCGACCACCGCCTCGCCGCGGTCTCCCTGGCCGCCCGCGACCTCCACCTGTCCTTCGGGCCGAACGCCGTGCTGCGCGGCGTCGACCTCGACGTGGCGGCGGGAACCAGCACCGCCGTGATCGGCCCGTCGGGATCGGGCAAGTCGACGCTGCTGCGCACGTTGAACCGGCTCTACGAACCCGACCGCGGCGACATCCTGCTCGACGGGCGCTCGGTGCTCGCCGACGATCCCGACCGACTGCGTCAGCGAATCGGCATGGTGTTCCAGCAGTTTCAGCTGTTCCCGCACCGCAGCGTGCTCGACAACGTGACGCTGGCGCCCCGCAAACTCAAACGCCTCAGCGCCGATGAGGCCCGCGAGCTGGGGCTGGCCCAACTCGACCGGGTGGGGCTGCGACACAAGGCCGAGGTGCGGCCCGCGACCCTGTCGGGCGGACAGCAACAACGGGTCGCGATCGCCCGGGCGCTCGCGATGTCACCGGAAGTGATGTTCTTCGACGAGGCCACCTCGGCGCTGGACCCGGAGTTGGTCAAGGGCGTGCTCGCGCTCATCGCCGACCTCGCCGCTGACGGCATGACGATGATCGTGGTGACCCACGAGATGGGCTTCGCGCGGTCGACGGCCGACACCGTGGTGTTCATGGACCATGGCCAGGTCGTCGAGACCGGAGCTCCCGAGCAACTGTTCGAAGGCGCCGAAACCGACCGGCTGCGCCGCTTCCTGTCGCAGGTGCTCTAGAAAGATTTCCGTAATGTTTGCGCGGAAACCTCGCGACCCCGCCTCTCGACCGCACCCGACAGGTTAGACTGGCTGAATTATGGTGGCGACTGAAGCGCAGGTCAGCGAGCTAGCAGGCGAACTGCAGCGCGTTTTGTCCAAGGTGCTGTCCGTCCTCCGCCACACCGGCAAGACGTCGACATCGGGTGATCTGACGCTCGCGCAACTGTCGATTCTGCTGACGCTGCTCGATCAGGGCCCCATGCGGATGACCGAGTTGGCCGCCCACGAGCGGGTCCGCACACCCACCACCACGGTGGCAATCCGCCGGCTCGAGAAGCTCGGACTGGTCAAGCGGTCGCGGGATCCGTCCGACCTGCGCGCGGTGCTGGTCGACATCACCCCGCAGGGCCTGGCCCAGCACCAGGAGGCGCTGGCGTCGCGCCGCGACCACCTGGCCCACCTGCTGAGCAAGCTCAGCGAGGAGGAACTCGGCGCGCTGGCCAAGGCGCTCGCACCGCTCGAACGCATCGCCGAGTAATCCTCAGCCCAGCCAGTCCAGCACCGCCGCCGCGGTCCACGACTGCTGCATGCTGCCCAACGGTTCGCCGGTGAAGGGCTCGTAGTACTCCGCGAAGGTGCCGTCGCTGGCCTGCCGCAGCCCCTCGCGACGCAGGGTCGACGACCGCTCGGCCCACCCCCTCCGGGCGAAGCACCACGAGAACAGCCACGTCATCACCGGCCACACCGGACCGCGCCAGTACTCGCGGGAACGGAAGTCCCTCGACACCGGCGACGTCGACGGGATGAGTGCGTAAGCCAGGTCGGGGTGGCCGCAGAAGCGCGGACCCTCCAGCAGCCGCAGCAGCGCCCGTTCCCGATCGTGGGGCAGCCCGCCGCACAGCAGCGGCGCGAACTGCGCCACCGTCTCGGTCGCGATCCACCGCTCGGCACGCACGTCGTAATCCCTTGCCGCGCCGCTGCGCTGGTCGGTGGTGGCGATGACGCCGGCGCGGAACCGCTCGCTCCACGCGTAGAGGTCCTTGACGTCGGCGTGCGGACGTTTGTGGTCTTCGCCGATCTCGGCCAGCACCTGGCAGGCCACCGACAGGATGGCCGAGACGAACACGTCTTCCACCGCGAAACTCATTGCCTTGGGCAGCAATTGGTCGTCGTAGCGGTTGACCTTCATCTCCTCGACCAGCCACAGATAGCGGTCGTACTCCACGTCGGTCGGTCGCTGGCTCGCGTCGGTGTTGATCTTGTTGTCCTCGCGCTGGTACTCCGGCACGTCGCCGGGAATCACGTTGGCGTAGGCGCTGTCCCACCGCGGAGAGTTGTCCATGCCCGATTCCCACCCGTGGTAGAGCGTGACCCTGCCCCGCTGGTTCTGGTCGCGGCACTCGGCCAGCCAGCGATGCCAGCGCACCAGGTCCGGCCACCGCCGGTCGAGGAACGAGTCGGCCACCGCGCGGGTCGAGCGGCCACGCCGGCGGGCGTGGTCGAGGATGCGCTGCACCGCGATCGCGTGCACGGGCGGCTGGGTGATGCCCGAGGTGTGCCGGTTGCGGGGGGCGTCGGCGGCCAGCGCGGAACACGCCCAGCGCGCCGGGCCCGGGAAGTATCCGTCGACACCGTTGGCGAACACGATGTGCGGGATCATCCCGTTGCGCCACTGGGCCGAGAGCAGCGTGTCGAGTTCGACGACCGCCCGCTCCACCGACAGCGGCGCGAGCCCGATGGCCACGAAGGCGGCGTCCCAGCTCCACATGTGCGGATACAGCAAGGGCGCGGCGGTGGTCATCACGCCGAGGTCGTTACCGCGCAACAGGTACGCCGCGCGGGCGGCCAGCTGCGTGGGAGCAAAGCTCGTGTCGTGGGGCATCGCCTCCAATGATGCGACGACTCGGCCCGCCGTGCAGGTCGGTAGGGTTGCGTGAGTGCCGACTGCCATGATCACCGGAGCCGCCGGGGGCCTCGGATCCGCCCTCGCCGACGCGCTCGCCCCGACGCACACGTTGTTCCTCGCCGGGCGGCCGTCATCCCGCCTGGACGTCGTCGCCGAACGCCACGGCGCGTCGACGTGGCCGGTCGACCTCGCCGATCCGGACTCGCTGGCGTCCGTCGTGGAGCCCATCGTCGAGCTCGACGTGCTGATCCACAACGCGGGTGTCGCCTACCCCGGCCGGGTCGCCGAATCCACCGTCGAACAGTGGCGCTCCACCATGGCCGTCAACGTCGTCGGTGCGGTCGCGCTGACGCTCGAGCTGTTGCCGGCGCTGCGGGCAGCGCGTGGACAGGTCGTGTTCATCAACTCCGGTTCCGGGATCAACGCCTCCCCCGGACTGGCCGCGTACTCGTCGAGCAAGTTCGCGTTGCGCGCGTTCGCCGACTCGCTGCGCGCCGACGAACCGTCACTGCGGGTGACGTCGGTGCATCCGGGCCGCATCGCGACCGCGATGCAGGAGGACCTCGTCGCCTACGAGGGACGCGACTACGACCCCGAGCAGTTCCTGAGCGCGCAGACCGTCGCGCAGGTCACCGTCGACGCGATCAACGCGCCGCACGACGCCCACATCCACGAGGTCATCGTCCGGCCACACTGACTCAGCGGTCCGGAGCCACCCGCGGACCGAAGCCCTCGGTGGTTTCGCCGACCTCGGCATGTCGCCCGACGTGCGCCTCCTCGCGCATCCGCCGGATCATGTGCGGGTAATGCAGCTCGAACGCGGGCCGCTCGGAACGGATCCGCGGCAGCTCGGTGAAGTTGTGCCGCGGCGGCGGGCAACTGGTCGCCCACTCCAGCGAGTTGCCGTAACCCCACGGATCGTCGACGGTCACCGGTTCGCCGTAGCGCCAGCTCTTGAACACGTTCCACACGAACGGCAGCATCGACAGAGCCAGGATGAACGCCCCGATCGTCGACACGACGTTGAGCGGCTGGAACCCGTCAGAAGGCAGATAGTCGGCATAGCGGCGCGGCATCCCCATGTTGCCCAGCCAGTGCTGCACCAGGAACGTGGTGTGGAAACCGATGAACGTCAGCCAGAAATGCAGCTTGCCCAGCTTCTCGTCGAGCAGCCGGCCGGTCATCTTCGGGAACCAGAAGTAGATGCCGCCGTACGTCGCGAACACGATGGTGCCGAACAGCACGTAGTGGAAGTGTGCGACGACGAAATAGCTGTCGGTGACGTGGAAGTCCAGCGGCGGGCTGGCGAGCATCACCCCGGTCAGTCCGCCGAGCAGGAAGGTCGCCAGGAAGCCGATGGAGAACAGCATCGGGGTCTCCAGCGTGATCTGGCCCTTCCACATGGTTCCGATCCAGTTGAAGAACTTGATGCCGGTGGGCACCGCGATGAGATAGGTGGTGAACGAGAAGAACGGCAGCAGCACCGCACCTGTGGCGAACATGTGGTGGGCCCACACCACGACCGACAGGGCGCCGATAGCGAGCGTCGCGTAGATCAACGTGGTGTACCCGAAGATCGGCTTACGGGAGAAGACCGGGAAGATCTCGGTGACGATGCCGAAGAACGGCAGCGCCACGATGTACACCTCGGGATGGCCGAAGAACCAGAACAGGTGCTGCCAGAGGATCGCCCCGCCATTGGCGGCGTCGAACACGTGCGCGCCGAGGTGCCGGTCGGCGGCCAGTGCGAACAGCGCCGCCGTCAGGATGGGGAAGGCCATCAGGATCAGGATGGACGTCACCAGGATGTTCCAGGTGAAGATCGGCATCCGGAACATCGTCATGCCCGGCGCGCGCATGCACACCACGGTCGTGATCATGTTGACCGCGCCCAAGATGGTGCCCAGGCCGGCGACGATGAGGCCCATGATCCAGAGGTCCCCGCCCGCCCCCGGCGAGTGCACGGCGTCCGACAGGGGCGCATATGCCGTCCACCCGAAGTCGGCGGCGCCGCCGGGGGTGATGAAACCGGCCATCGCGATCAGCCCGCCGAACAGGAACAGCCAGAACGAGAAGGCGTTCAGCCTCGGGAACGCGACGTCGGGCGCCCCGATCTGCAGCGGCAGCACCAGATTCGCGAACCCGAACACGATCGGGGTGGCGTAGAGCAGCAGCATGATCGTGCCGTGCATCGTGAACAGCTGGTTGTACTGCTCGTTGGACAGGAACTGCAGACCCGGCGAGGCGAGCTCGGTGCGCATCAGCAGCGCCATCAACCCGCCGATGAAGAAGAACGCGAAGCAGGTGACGCAGTACATGATGCCGATCAGCTTGTGATCGGTGGTGGTCACGAGCTTGTAGATCAGGTTGCCCCTGGGCCCCAGGCGGGCCGGGAAAGGCCGTCGCGGCTCGAGGGTGAGCAGGTGCGGAGCTTCTACGGCCATGGGTTCTCCTCGGCTGCGGCGGAACAGGCCGCGGCCGGTTACCCGAAGTGAGGCGGGTTACACGGGATTCTTCGCGAATCTGGCGCGCTCGCGCACCGGGGAGGTCACTCTGTGCGCCGGAATCGCTCAGACCACCACGTTGACCAGCCGGCCGGCGACGACGATGACCTTCTTCGGCGTCCGTCCGTCCAGGAAGGCGAGGACCTTCTCGTCCGCCAGCGCGGCCGCCTCGACGGTGTCCGCGCCGGCGTCGGCCGCGATGGTGACGCGGCCCCGGACCTTGCCGTTGACCTGCACCGGGTACTCGACGGTGTCCTCGACCAGGTAGCGCTCGTCGGCGACGGGGAACGGTCCGTGAGCCAGCGACGCCTCGTGCCCCAGTCGCATCCACAGCTCCTCCGCCAGGTGCGGCGCCAGCGGGGCGACCATGAGCACGAGCGGCTCGAGCGCGGCACGCGCCGTCACCCCTTGTTTGGTGAGGTGGTTGGTGTACTCGATGAGCTTGGCGGCCGCGGTGTTGTTGCGCAGTGCCGCGTAGTCGTCGGCCGTCCCGGCGATCGTGCGGTGCAGCAGCCGCAGCGTCTCGTCGTCGAGCGGGTCGTCGGTCACCCGCGGCACTCCGCATTCCTCGTCGACGACCAACCGCCACACCCGCTGCAGGAAGCGGTGCGCGCCGACGACGTCCTTGGTCGCCCACGGCCGCGACGCCTCCAACGGCCCCATCGACATCTCGTAGACACGCAGTGTGTCGGCGCCGTAGTTGTCGCAGATCTCGTCCGGTGACACCGAGTTCTTCAGGCTCTTGCCGATCTTGCCGAACTCCTGGTTGACCTCGATTTCACCGTCCGGCCCGGCCCAGTAGAACTTTCCGTCGCGCTCGCTCACCTCGGCCGCCGGCACATAGGAGCCGCGGGCATCGGTGTAGGCGAACGCCTGGATGTACCCCTGGTTCACCAGCCTCCGGTAGGGCTCCCGTGAGCTGACGTGGCCGAGGTCGTAGAGCACCTTGTGCCAGAAGCGCGAGTACAGCAGGTGCAGCACCGCGTGCTCGACGCCGCCGACGTAGAGGTCGACACCGCCAGGGTCGTTCGGGCCGTGCTCGGCGGGCCGCGGACCCATCCAGTACGCCTCGTTCTCCTTGGCGCACATCGCTTCCTTGTTGTGCGGGTCGGTGTAGCGCAACTCGTACCAGGAGCTGCCCGCCCACTGCGGCATGACGTTGGTGTCGCGGGTGTAGCTCTTGAAACCGTCCCCGAGGTCGAGTTCGACGTTCACCCAGTCGGAGACCTTCGCCAGCGGCGGCGACGGCTCGCTGTCGGCGTCGTTCGGGTCGAACAACACCGGCGAGTAATCCGGTACGTCGGGCAGCTCCACCGGCAGCAGCTCGTCCGGCAGCGGATGGGCCCGCCCGTCGGCGTCGTAGACGATCGGGAACGGCTCTCCCCAGTAGCGCTGCCGCGCGAAAAGCCAGTCCCGCAGCTTGTATTCGATCCTGGCCCGGCCGCGACCGTCGGCGGTGAGCCGCTCGGTCATCGCCTCTTTGGCCGCTGCGACGTCCATGCCGTCGAGGAAGCCGGAGTTCACCAGCAGGCCGTCACCGGTGTAGGCCTCCTGCGAAATATCTCCTCCGGCAACCACTTCCACGATCGGCAGGCCGAACTCCGTCGCGAAGTCCCAGTCGCGCTGGTCGCCGCCGGGAACCGCCATGATCGCGCCGGTGCCGTAGCCGGCCAACACGTAATCGGCGATGAACACCGGAACCTGTTGACCGTCGGCCGGATTGACGGCGTAGGCGCCGAGGAACACCCCGGTCTTGGTCTTGTTCTCCTGACGCTCCAGGTCCGACTTCGCCGCGATCGCGGTCCGGTAGGCGGCCACCGCGTCGCGCGGCGTGGCGGCGCCGTACGTCCACCGCGAATCCACCTCCGCCGGCCATTCGTCGGCGACGAGGCGATCCACCAGGTCGTGTTCCGGCGCCAGCACCAGATACGTCGCCCCGAACAGCGTGTCCGGCCGGGTGGTGAACACCTCGACGTCGCCGGCGTCGGTGCCGAACAGAACGCTGGCGCCGGTGGAGCGGCCGATCCAGTTGCGCTGCATGGTCTTGACCTTCTCCGGCCACTCCAGCGCGTCGAGATCCTCGAGCAGCCGGTCGGAGTAGGCGGTGATGCGCATCATCCACTGTCGCAATCGCTTTCGAAAGACCGGGAAATTGCCGCGCTCGCTGCGGCCGTCCGCGGTGACCTCCTCGTTGGCCAGCACGGTGCCCAGCCCCGGACACCAGTTGACCACCGAATCGGCCAGATAGACCAGCCGGTGGGAGTCGACGACGTCGGCACGCTCGCCCGCGTCGAGCTCGGCCCAGGACCGGCCGTCGCCGACCGCTCTGGTG
Source organism: Mycolicibacterium chubuense NBB4 (assembly GCF_000266905.1). The sequence goes on from NC_018027.1 coordinate 5,559,343, forward strand.
CCCGACTCGAATTCGGCGATCAGCTCGCCGATCGGCCGCGCCGTGTTCGCGGCCGGATCGAACCAGGCGTTGTAGATCTGCAGGAAGATCCATTGCGTCCACTTGTAGAAGTCGACGTCGGTGGTCGAGAAGCTGCGCCGTGTGTCGTGGCCGAGGCCGAGCCGGCCGAGCTGGCGGCGGAAGTTGACGATGTTGGCCTCGGTGCGGGTGCGGGGATGGGTGCCCGTCTGGATGGCGTACTGCTCGGCAGGCAGACCGAAAGCGTCGAATCCCAACGCGTGCAACACATTACGACCGGTCATCCGGTAGTAGCGGGCGTACACGTCGGTCGCGATGTAGCCCAGGGGGTGTCCGACGTGCAACCCCTCCCCGGACGGGTAGGGGAACATGTCCTGGACGAACATCTTGTCGGTGGGAACCGGGCTCCCATCGGCCGGTGCGAGCGACCCGACCGGATTGGCCACGTTGAACGTCCCGGACTCGGTCCACCGGTGCTGCCACGTCCGCTCGATGGCGCCGGCGAGCTCCGCGGTGTAGCGGTGCTGCGGGGCGTCGGCGGCGGCGGCGGACGAGGACTGGGTTCCAGCCGGCGTTTCGGTCACGCCACCAGGGTATAAGCCACCGATCCTGCGCTTTCCCGGCCACGGCATGTCTCGGTTCCGTTGCGGATGCGTCAGGGCTTGGTTCCAGGTCGGTCGCAGGGCTGGTGACCGCGCAACGGCCGTGGATACATTTCTCGCCTGACACGGGAGAGGATTGGGAGGACGTGACGCGATGAGCGAAAACGCCCGCCGCTGGCGGGTTCTGGCAGGAGGCATAGGGGCTTGCGCCGCCGGTGTCGCCGGTGTGCTCGGCCTCGCGGGCACGACGGCGTCGGCGCAGCCGATGCTCCCGCCACCGCCCGCGCCCGCTCCCGCGACCGTCACGCAGACGGTCACGGTCACCCCCAACGCAGCGCCCGCGCCGGCGGTCGGCCAGCCTCCTGTGACCGGCGCCACGGGCGGGGCGGCCGCGGTGCCCGCCGGCGTCAGCGCCCCCGTGGTCACTCCGCCGGCGCTGCCGACCATCGTGCCCGCGAGTTCGGGGACGCTCACCGACTACTTCGCCGGCAAGGGCGTCACGCTGCAACCTCAGTCCAGCCGCGACTTCCGCGCGCTGAACATCGTGCTGCCCATGCCGCGGGGCTGGGAGCACATTCCCGACCCGAACGTCCCCGACGCGTTCGCGGTGATCGCGGACCGGGTCGGCGGCAACGGGCTGTACTCGTCGAACGCCCAGATCGTGGTGTACAAGCTGGTCGGTCAATTCGACCCCAAAGAGGCCATCAGCCACGGCCTGATCGACGCCCAGCAGCTGCCGGCCTGGCGGTCGACCGACGCCTCGCTCGCGGACTTCGGCGGGATGCCGTCCTCACTGATCGAGGGCACCTACCGCGAGAACAACATGACGCTGAACACGTCTCGGCGACATGTCATCGCGACCGTCGGCCCGGACCATTACCTGGTGTCCCTGGCGGTCACCACCAGCATCGATCAGGTGGTCGCGGCGGCGGACGCCACCGATGCCATCGTCAAGGGCTTCAAGGTCAGCGTGCCGTCGGCCGTTCCCGCCGCCCCGCCGCCGCCCGTTCCCGGTGTGCCGCCCGTGCCGCCGGCGCCGGGCGCACCGGCTCCCCCAGCTCCCGGCGTCCCCGCCGCGGCTCCCCCGCCACAGCTGTTGGGATTGCAGGGATAACGACGTCGTCCCCCGGGCGAAGCCTGGCGCCCGGGGGACGGCGGCCCAACCCGCAGGCCGTATCCTCGTGGCCATGATCGTGGCGGCGGTGGTGTGTCTGTGCGCGGCCGTCGCGACCGCGCTGTCGGGTGTGTGGTCGCTAACGCGGCCCGCCTCCGCGGATTACGTGCACTCGGTGCTGCGCGGTGTGGCGCCCACCCAGCTCGCCGCGGCCGTCATGCTCGCGGCCGGTTCTGCGGTCGCGTTCTTCGCCGTCCCGCCGACGTCGATCGCCGTGGTCGGCCTGTGTGTCGTCGGAGCGGTCGGCACGGTGGCCGCCGGGTGCTGGCAAAGCGCCAAGGCCGTCGCGCGCACCAACGCCGCACAGGCTGCGGGCGGTTCCGAGGGCTGCGCCGGCGCGTGCGCGAGCTGCACGCTGTCCTGCGGCTAGCTCAGTTGCGGCTGACGTCGATGGGATGGGTGGCCAGCAGCGACAGCGGCATCGGCTGGCGGCGCAGCACCCGCGCCCACAGGTCGACCCGGGGCTCGACCAGCACGTCAGAGGGCAACGCGGACAGCACGATCCAATCGTCGCGCTCGATCTCACCCTCCAGCTGACCGATCGTCCAGCCCGAGTATCCGGCGAAGATCCGCACGCCCTCGACGACCGGTGCGACGGAATCCGGATCGGCGTCGAGGTCCACCATCACCATGCGGCCCTGGACGTGCCGCAGCCCCGCGACACCCCTGGCGTCCGCGCCGACGCGCAGCGTGCCCAGACACAGCGCGGCGTCCCGCTTGACCGGGCCGCCGATGAACATCGTCTTGGGTTTGGTCGCCAGCTTCGCCCACTGCGGCAACACGTTGTACACCGCCGTCTCGCTGGGCCGGTTGAGCACGACGCCGAGGGTGCCGCCGTCGTTGTGCTCGACGACATAGATCACGCTGCGCCGGAACGTCGGTTCCAGCAGGTCGGTGTTCGCCAGCAGCAGCGTGCCCGAGCGCACCCGCGGAGCCACGGGTGCGTCCCTGAAGTCCTCCGGGTCGTCTGGCTGCGCCACCCGACCATCATGTCACCACCACGCACGATGGTGGCGAACAACCGCTGCCCGTGAGGATATTTGTACTGTGGGTCGGGTCGCCGACCGCCGCGCCACCCCAGCCCGCCAACAGGACGTGAAATCCGTGCCCGACAACCGCGCACCCCGCGCCGTGTGGCGCTCGGTGGTCGCATTGCCGGAGTTCCGGCGTCTGCTGGAGTTGCGGGCGGTCAGCCAGTTCGGCGACGGGTTGTTCCAGGCCGGGCTCGCGGGGGGATTGCTGTTCAACCCCGAGCGGGCCGCGGGACCCTGGCAGATCGCCGCGTCGTTTGCCGTGCTGTTCCTGCCGTACTCGCTGCTCGGGCCGTTCGCCGGCGCCCTGCTGGATCGCTGGGACCGCCGACTGGTGCTGATCGCCGCCAACTGGGGCCGGCTGGCACTGGTGGTCGGCGTCGGCACGCTGCTGGCCTTCGGGATCGGTGACCTGCCGATTCTGCTGGGCGCGTTGATCGTCAACGGGCTCACCCGGTTCGTGTCCTCGGGCCTGTCCGCCGCGCTGCCACACGTGGTGCCGCGCGACCAGGTCGTGGCGATGAACTCGATCGCGACGGCCACTGGCGGAGCCGCCGCGTTCTTCGGCGCGAACTTCATGCTGGTGCCGCGGTTCCTGTTCGGGGCCAACGACTCCGGTGCCTCGGTGATCATCCTGCTGGTGACGGCGCCGGTGGCCCTGGCGCTGTGGCTGTCGGTGCGGTTCCCCCCGCGCATGCTCGGACCCGACGACAGCGCCCGCGCCGTGCACGGGTCGGTCGCTTACGCCGTGGCCACCGGCTGGGTGCACGGTGCCCGCACGGTGCTGTCCGTGCCGTCGGTGTCGGCGACGCTGGCCGGCCTGGCGGCCCACCGCATGGTGTTTGGTCTCAACACACTGCTGGTGCTGGTGATGGTGCGCCACAGCGACACCGCGTCGGTCGCGGGCCTGGGCACCGCGGCGGGATTCCTCGCCGCGGCGGGCACCGGCGCCTTTCTGGCCAACGTGGTCACTCCGTCGCTGGTCAAGCGGTGGGGCCGCTACGCGACACCCAACGGTGCCCTGGTGTTCGCCGCGGCCGTGCAGTTGTGCGGCGCGACGCTGAACCTCCCGGTGATGCTCGCGTGCGGGTTCCTGCTGGGTGCGGCGGGGCAGGTGGTCAAGCTGTGTGCCGACACCGCGATGCAGATCGACGTCGACGATGCGCTGCGCGGGCACGTGTTCACGGTGCAGGACTCGTTGTTCTGGATGGCGTTCATCGTGGCGATCGCCGGCGCCGCCGCCCTCGTCCCGCCCGACGGCCGGTCGCCGGGCCTGGCGGTCGCAGGTACGGGCCTCTACCTGGCGGGCATGGCGGTGCACGCGACGGTCGGCCGTGGCAGCAGGCTGCGCCCGTAGAGTGACCCGCATGGCCGGAGCAGCCCCGATCGTCGCCGATCTGCGTGCCGAGAGCGACGAGCTCGATGCGCTCGTCGCCGACCTCCCGCCCGAGACGTGGGCGACGCCGACCCCCGCGGAAGGCTGGACGATCGCCCATCAGATCGCGCACCTGCTGTGGACCGATCGGGTGGCACTGATCTCGGTGACCGACGAGGCCGGCTTCGCCGATGTTCTCGCCCGGGCGGCCCGCAACCCGACCGGCTTCGTCGACGCCGGGGCCGAGGAGCTCGCGGCCGACCCGCCCGAGCGGCTGCTGGCGGACTGGCGCACCACCCGCCGCGCTCTGCACGACGCGCTGCTGACGGTGGCCGACGGCCGCAAGCTGCCGTGGTTCGGGCCGCCGATGAGCGCCGCGTCGATGGCCACCGCGCGGTTGATGGAGACCTGGGCGCATGGGCTCGACGTCGCCGACGCGCTCGGTGCCGTGCGGCAGCCGACAGCGCGGTTGCGCTCCATCGCCCACATCGGCGTGCGCACCCGGGACTTCGCATACACGGTGCACGGCCTGAACCCGCCGGCCGAACCGTTCCACGTGAAACTTTCTGCGCCGCAAGGCTCGTCTGAGCCCGAGTGGGTGTGGGGGCCCGAAGACGCCGCACAGCAGGTCACGGGATCGGCCGAGGACTTCTGCATGCTCGTCACGCAACGCCGGCCGCGCGCGGAGCTCGACGTCGTCGCCGTCGGCCCGGACGCCGAGCAGTGGCTCACCATCGCGCAGGCGTTCGCCGGACCGCCCGGCCCGGGCCGCGGCTGACGGACCGCGCTCCCGCAACCGTCAGAGATAGTCGGCGCTGTCGGCCCGGCCGTCCCCGTCGGCGTCGCCGAGCCGCACATCCCACCGCCCGTCGCCATCGGTGTCCACCCACGCCGCACCGGTGCCGACCGCCCGGTCGGCCAGCCCGTCCCCGTCGACGTCGGCCAACCTCTCCCCCGCCGTGCCGTCCCCGTCCAGATCGACCGGCGACCCCGCCGCAGGTTGCTCGACACCGTCGAGGGCGAACCAGCGCAGCGCCGCACCCCGGTCGGCGCTGCGCGCCCACGTGCCCGTTCCGTCGTCGGTGACATACGCCTCCGGAACCCCGTCGCCGTCGCGGTCCAGCACGGCGTGATCGGCCAGCCCGTCATGATCGAGGTCGGCGAGCAGATCGTCATTGCGGCCGTCGCCGTCGACGTCCAGGCCGACCGCATCCAGCACACCGTCTCCGTCGAGATCAGCGTCCGGGTCCGACGTCCACATGGTCGCCGATCCGTCCGGGTCCCCCAGGCAGTACTCCAGACATCGTCAGACGCGCGGCTCGCCCTTCTCGTTCCACCACTTGACCAATTCCTCGACGGCCTCGTCGTGCTCGAGCGGTCCGCGGTCGAGGCGGAGTTCCTTCAGGTGGTTCCAGGCCTGGCCGACCTGCGGCCCCGCGGGTATGCCGAGAATCCGCATGATCTCGTTGCCGTCCAGGTCCGGGCGCACCCGGGCCAGGTCCTCCTTGGCCGCCAGCTCGGCGATCCGGTGCTCGAGGTCGTCGTAGTTGGCCTGCAGCCGAGCGGCGCGGCGCTTGTTGCGCGTCGTGCAGTCGGCGCGCACCAGCTTGTGCAGCCGGTTCAGCAGTGGCCCCGCGTCGGTGACGTAGCGACGCACCGCGGAGTCGGTCCACCGCCCGTCGCCGTAGCCGTGGAACCGCAGGTGCAGGTACACCAGCTGCGACACGTCGTCGACCATCTGCTTGGAATACTTCAGCGCGCGCAGGCGCTTGCGCGTCATCTTCGCGCCGACGACCTCGTGGTGGTGGAAGCTGACCCCGCCGTCGGGTTCGTGTTTGCGGGTCGCGGGCTTGCCGATGTCGTGCAGCAGCGCCGCCCAGCGCAGCACCAGGTCCGGCTCGCCGTCTTCCAGATCGATCGCCTGCCGCAGCACCGTCAGCGAATGCTGGTAGACGTCCTTGTGCTGGTGGTGCTCGTCGATGGCCATCCGCATCGCGCCGACCTCGGGCAACACCACGTCACCCAGCCCGCTGGCCACCATCAGGTCCACCCCGGCCACCGGGTCCGTACCGAGCAACAGCTTGTCCAGCTCGGCGGCCACCCGTTCGACGGAGATGCGGCCCAGCTGCGGCGCCATCTCCTCCAGCGCGCGCCGGACCCGCGGCGCCACCGTGAAGCCGAGCTGGGACACGAAGCGGGCCGCGCGCAGCATCCGCAGCGGGTCGTCGCCGAAGGACACCTCGGGCTCGGCGGGTGTGTCCAGCGCACCGGCCCGCAGCGCGGCCAGCCCGCCGAGCGGATCGAGGAACTCCGCCGGCCCCTCAGGCGTGATCCGCACCGCCATGGCGTTCACCGTGAAGTCGCGGCGCACCAGGTCGTCGGCGAGGTTGTCGCCGAAGCGCACCTCGGGGTGGCGCGAGACCTGGTCGTACGTGTCGGCACGGAACGTGGTGAGCTCGAGCCGGTCCTGGCCTTTGGCTACCCCCAGCGTGCCGAACGCGATGCCGGTGTCCCACACGGCGTCGGCCCAGCCCCGCAGGAACTCCTGCATCTGCTCGGGGCGGGCGTCGGTGGTGAAGTCCAGATCCGAGCCGAGCCGGCCGAGCAGGGCGTCGCGGACGCTACCCCCGACCAGATACAGCTCGTGGCCGCTGTCGGCGAACATCCGGCCGAGCCCACGCAGCACCTCACCGTGCTGGTTCAGCGACACCTGCGCGGCGGCCAGCAGTTCGGCGTCCGACGCACTGTCGATGCGGTCTCGGCTAGCTTCGGGCACGTCCGGTGAGCCTACTGGTCACAGGCGTGTCACCTCCCGGCGAGTGCGGCGAGGACCGCTGTTCATGCCAGCTACTATCGCTTGGGTGTCGGACGGCGAGCAGCCCAAATCGCGACGGCGCCGAGGGCGGCGCCGCGGCCGACGCGCGGCAGGGCCCCCGGAGGGGGGCGCCGACCAGTCCCCCGGCCAGCGCAGGCAGACCGCCGCCAAGAACGCCGACAACTCATCGGACATCACCCCCAAGCCACAGAAGACCCGGCCCCGGCGGCAGCCCGATCGGCTGCGGACGGTTCACGAGACCTCGGCCGGCGGCTTGGTCATCGACGGTATCGACGGCCCGAAGGACCGTCAGGTCGCGGCGCTGATCGGCCGCATCGACCGTCGCGGCCGCATGTTGTGGTCCCTGCCCAAGGGCCACATCGAGCGCGGCGAGACCGCCGAACAGACCGCGATCCGCGAGGTGGCCGAGGAGACCGGCATCCAGGGCAGCGTGCTCGCCGCGCTCGGCAGCATCGACTACTGGTTCGTGACCGAGGGCAGGCGCGTCCACAAGACGGTGCACCATTACCTGATGCGATTCTCCGGTGGCGAGCTGTCCGACGAAGACGTCGAAGTCACCGAGGTGGCGTGGGTCCCGCTGCACGAACTGCCCAAGCGGCTGGCCTACGCGGACGAACGCCGGCTCGCCGAGGTGGCCGACGAACTGATCGACAAGCTGCACACCGACGGCCCCGCGGCGCTGCCGCCGCTGCCGCGCACCGCACCGCGACGGCGCGGTCAGACGCATTCCCACACCCGTAACCACCGGCCCGATCCCGCCGCGCAACCACAGCCCGGCCGGCGGACGAACGGCTGCGGTCAGGGTCCGTGACGCGGCCCCGCGCACGCCTGCTCGCCGCGGTCGTCGCGCTCCTGCTGGCCATCGCGCCCCTCGCCGTGTCCGGTGTCGCCGGCGCCCAGCCGAGTTCCCTCGCGTTCCTGCACGTGCAGATCGACAGCATCACCCCCAACGTCGTCACCACCACGAGCGAGCCGCTCATCACCGTCACCGGCACGATCCGCAACGTCGGCGACCGGCCCGTCCGCGACGTGGTCGTCCGCCTCGAACGGGCTGCGGCCGTCGCGTCGTCGAGCACTCTTCGCACCGATCTGGCCGGCAACGTCGACCAGTACCAGCCGGTCGCCGACTTCATCACGATCGCTCCCGACATGAACCGGGGACAGGAGGTGCCGTTCCGGCTGGTCTATCCCCTGCGGTCGGCGGACCATCCCTCGCTGAACATCGACACCCCCGGGGTGTATCCGCTGATGGTCAACGTCAACGGCACCCCCGACTACGGGGCACCCGCCCGCCTCGACGACTCCCGGCTGCTGCTGCCGGTGCTCGGGGTGCCGCCTCCCGCGGAGGCCGATGCCAACACCGAGCCGCTGAACTCCGCCGTACCGCCCGACACCACCCGACCCGTTGCGCTGACGATGTTCTGGCCGCTCGCCGACCGGCCCCGCCTGGCGGCCGGCGTGCCCGGCGGCACCACGCCGGTGCGCCTGGTCGACGACGACCTCGCCACATCCCTGGCAGCCGGTGGCCGCCTCGACACCCTGCTGTCGGCGATCGATTTCGCGACCAGTCCCCAGGTCGACCCCGGCGGCGAGGTCACCCGCGCGATGTGCCTGGCCGTCGACCCCGATCTGCTCATCACCATCAACGCCATGACCGCCGGCTACGTCGTGAACGACGCCTCCGACGCCGGGTTGCGCACCACCCCGACGCATCCCGGAACCGGCCAGCAGGCGGCGATCGACTGGCTCAACCGGCTGAAGGGGCTCGCCAAACGCATGTGTGTGGCGCCGACGACCTTCGCGCAGGCCGACCTCGACGCGCTGCGGCGGGTCGCCGATCCGGGACTGTCGACGATCGCCACCCGCGGCGCGGGCGACATCGTCGACCAGATCCTCGGCGTCACCACCACCCGAGGCGCCACCCTCGTCGGCGACGGGCCCCTCACCGCCGATGCGGTGGAGCTGCTCTCCGGCCAGGGCCCGACCGTCGCGATCGGCGCCGCGAACCTGCGCGATCCCAGCGGCGGTGTCGGTGAGACCCCCAGCACCGCCCCGGTGAGGTTCACGCCCAACGTCGTGGCCGCGCCGTTCGACCCGACGGTGGGCGCCGCGCTGGCCGGTGCCGGTAACAGCCCCGGGACGCCGTCGTACCTGAACCCGGCGTTCGACATCCCGGTCAAGCACGACTCCGCGGTGGCGCGACGTCAGGACGCTCTCGGCTCGCTGCTGTGGCGAAGCCTCGACCCGCAGACCTCCCCGCGCGCCGAGATCCTGATGCCGCCGTTGATGTGGAACCTCGCGCCCGACGACGCGTCGGCGATCCTCGGTGCCGTGGCCACCACGATCCGCTCCGGGCTGGCGGCGCCCCGTCCGCTGCGGGCCCTGATCGACGAGGCCGGTGCCGTCCACGGTAGCGCACCGATGCCGCAGGGTTCGCTCGGCAACCCGCGGGGACGCATCGACGACGGTGTCGTCTCCGGCATCACCGCGACGACGAGCCGGCTCCGTGGCCTGAACGCGGCGTTGACCACCGACGAGCGCACCGGCCTCACCGGCACCCAGTACACCGCGCCGCTGCGCGAGGACCTGCTGCGCGCGCTGAGCCTGTCGGTGCCTCCGGATGCCCGTAACGGGCTCGCCCAGCAACGGCTCACGACCGTCGGGGCGACCGTGGAGGACCTCTTCCATGCGGTGACGATCGTCAAGCCCAGCGGCTCGTACACCCTGGCGACCGAACGCAGCCCCCTGCCGCTGGCCCTGCGCAACGACCTGCCGGTGCCGATCCGGGTCCGCCTCTTCATCGACGCCCCGCCCGGCATGACGGTGACCGACATGGGCGAGATGGTGCTGCCACCCGGCTTCCTCCCGCTCAAGGTGCCGATCGAGGTCCACTTCACCCAGCGGGTCGCCGTCGACGTCGCGCTGCGCACCGCCGACGGGGTGCCGCTCGGCGAACCGGTGCGGCTCTCCGTCCACTCCAACGCCTACGGCAAGGTGCTGTTCTTCATCACGCTGTCCGGCGGGGTGATCCTCGCGCTGCTCGTCGGCCGCCGGTTGTGGCACCGGTTCCGCGGCCAGCCCGACCGGGCCGACCTGGACCGCCCCGATCCGATCGAGGTGGCGCTGGCCTACCGCGACGACGACACCGACGGCCCGGCGCCGCAGAGGGCCCCGAGTACAACGGGTGGCACCGGTGAGTGACATCCGCCGCCCCCGCGCGGCCACCCCCCGTCCGGCGCGCACGCGCCGACCCGCTCCCCCACTGCCGCCGAGAGAGCCGCCGCGGCCGACACCGCCCCGGCGCGCGGAGCTCTCCGACGCCGCGGTCGTCTCCCGCTCATGGGGCATGGCGGTGGCCACCCTGGTCAGCCGGCTGACCGGATTCGCCCGCATCGTGCTGCTGGCCGCGATCCTGGGTGCCGCGCTGTCGAGCGCGTTCACCGTCGCCAACCAGCTGCCGAACATGATCGCCGCACTGGTCCTCGAGGCGACGTTCACCGCGATCTTCGTCCCGGTGCTCGCGCGCGCCGAACGCGACGACTCCGACGGCGGAACGGCATTCGTGCGCCGGCTGCTCACGCTGGCCACCACGCTGCTGCTGGTGGTGACCCTCGTCTCGACGCTGGCATCGCCGGTGCTGGTCGACCTGATGCTCGGTTCCGACCCGCAGGTCAACCGGCCGCTGACCACCGCCTTCGCGTATCTGCTTCTGCCGCAAATCATCTTCTACGGTCTGTCGTCGGTGTTCATGGCGATCCTCAACACCCGCAACGTCTTCGGTCCGCCGGCGTGGGCGCCGGTCGTCAACAACGTCGTCGCGATTCTCACCCTCGGGCTGTATCTCCTTGTGCCCGGCAAGCTCTCGATCGACCCGGTGCAGATGGGCAACGCCAAACTGTTGGTGCTCGGGATCGGCACCACGCTGGGTGTGGTGGCGCAGACCGCCGTTCTGTTCATCGCGATCCGCGCGCAACGCGTCAGCCTGCGCCCGCTGTGGGGCATCGACGACCGGCTCAAGAAGTTCGGGATGATGGCGCTGGCGATGGTGCTCTACGTGCTCATCAGCCAGATCGGGCTGGTCGTCGGCAACCAGATCGCCAGTAGCGCCGCCGCTTCCGGTCCCGCGATCTACAACTACACGTGGCTGGTGCTGCAGCTGCCGTTCGGCATCATCGGCGTCACGGTGCTGACGGTCGTGATGCCGCGGCTGTCCCGCAACGCCGCCGCCGCCGACGGTCCCGCGGTGCTGGCCGACCTGTCGCTGGCGACCCGGCTGACGATGGTGACGCTGATCCCCATCGTCGCGATGATGACCGTCGGCGGGCCCGCGATCGGCAGCGCACTGTTCGCCTACGGCAACTTCGGCTCCGTCGACGCCGGCTACCTCGGCATGGCGATCACGCTGTCTTCCTTCACCCTGATTCCGTACGCCCTGGTGCTGCTGCAGCTGCGTGTGTTCTATGCGCGCGAGGAGCCGTGGACTCCGATCCTGCTCATCGTCGTCATCACCGCGGTCAAGATCGCCGCGTCGATCGCGGCGCCCCACCTGACCGACGATCCCGAGCTGGTGGCCGGGTATCTGGGACTCGCCAACGGGCTGGGGTTCCTGGCCGGGGCGACCGTCGGGTACGTGCTGCTGCGCGCGCGCCTGGACCCGCCCGGCGGTCGACTGCTCAGCCTCGACGTCGTGCGCACCATCCTGGTGACCATCGCGGCGGCGCTGGGCGCCGGTCTGACCGGCCACCTGATCGACCGACTGCTCGGCCTGGAAAAACTCACCACCTGGTGGGGCGCGGGCGGGTCTTTGCTGCGGCTGGCCGTCCTCGGCCTGGTGATGGGGGCGATCATCGTGGCGGTGCTGGTGGCCGCACGGGTGCCGGACGCCGCGGCGGCAGTGGCGGCCGTGCGCCGCCGTCTCGGGAAACCCGACGTCGCCGGGGCTTCCGTCCCGCGACGTGGGCGCCGACCCCTCACGTACCCTGATCTCACGTCGCCTCGGCGAGGCGGGCGTCAGTTTTCCCCGTCGGCACAGCGGGAACCTTCGGGACTGATGGCCGACAACTGGAGAGTTAAAGGAGCTGCCGTGAGCGACACACCCGCCGGCGGTTCCCCATCGAGTGCCGATGCCGGGGCCACCACGCGGATCAACCGCCCCTCGGTGTCTGATTCGACGGCTCGGCCGTCGGCAGACGACTTCCAGCCCGACGTCCCCGACGTCCAGCCCGACGCTCCCGGTTCCGGCGACGCCGGGGCGCACGCTCGCCCCGGCGACCAGGCCACCGAGACGCTGTCCGCCGGTAAGCCCCCCCAGCCGCGGTCGGACTACAGCGGTGACCCGACCCGCGAGACCATGCCCTTCGACCCGCCCCGGCAACCACCGCTGGAAGCGGCAGGCGCCGCGACCGCGGCAGCCGAAGAGGTGCACCTCATCCCCGGCGCCACCATCTCCGGCGGTCGTTACCGGCTGCTGCTGTTCCACGGCGGCCCGACGCATCTGCAGTTCTGGCAGGCTCTCGACACGGCGCTGGACCGCCAGGTCGCACTCACGTTCGTCGGGCCCGACGGCACGCTGCCCGAACGGCAGGTGCAGGAGATCCTGGACCGCACCCAGCGGCTGTCGCGCATCGACATGCCCGGCGTGGCCCGGGTCCTCGACGTCGCGGTGACGGGCAAGGGCGGACTCGTCGTCTCGGAGTGGATCCGCGGCGGCTCCCTGACGGAGGTCGCCGAGACCTCGCCGTCCCCGATCGGCGGTGCTCGCGCGATCCAGTCGCTCGCGGCGGCGGCCGAGGCCGCGCACCGCAACGGTGTCGCGTTGTCGGTGGACCACCCCAGCCGCATCCGGGTCAGCATCGAGGGCGACGTCGCGTTGGCCTTCCCGGCGACCCTGCCCGAAGCGACTCCCGACGACGACATCCGCGGAATCGGTGCGGCGCTGTACGCGCTGCTGATCAACCGCTGGCCGCTGCCGGAGACCGGCGAGCCCAGCGGTCTGGCGGCCGCCGACCGGGACGCGGCGGGCCAGCCCGTCGAGCCGCGGTCCGTCGACCGCGACATCCCGTTCCAGATCTCGGCCGCCGCCGCGCGGGCCGTGCAGGAGAACGGCGGCATCCGCAGCGCTCCCACCCTGCTCAACCTGTTGCAGCAGGCGACGGCGATCGCCGATCGCACCGACCACATCGCGCCGGTGCAGGAGGCCGCACCCCCACCGCGCGAGAGCGCCTGGCGGACGCTGACCGACCCCGACGCGGACCAGCGCCGCCGCAAGGGTCTCATCGTCGGGCTGTCCGTCGCGGCGGTGATCATCATCATCGCCGTCGTGTTGCTCGCCACCGTGCTGAGCCGGATCTTCGGTGACGTCGGCAGCGGACTCGGCGGCGACGAACTCGGCCTCAACGCACCGTCATCGTCGTCGTCCGAGCAGAGCCCTCCCAGTGACAACGGCTCGACGATCAAACCTGTTCGCGCAACCGTGTTTTCGCCCGGCGGCGGAGCCGACTCGCCCGGCCAGGCCGGCCTGGCGATCGACGGCAACCCGGCGACGGTGTGGCCCACCGACACCTACAGCGACTCGGTGCCGTTCCCGAACTTCAAGAGCGGTGTCGGCCTGATGCTGGAGCTCTCGCAGCCGGCCAAGATCGGCTCGGTGACCATCAACGTCGACAGCACCGGCACCGCGGTGCAGATCCGGTCCGCCACGACCGCGTCTCCCTCGTCGCTGGACGACACCACCGCGCTGACACAGCCCCAACAGCTCAAACCCGGCTCCAACACCATCCAGGTCGACAACGCGGAACCGACGTCCAACGTGCTGGTCTGGATCTCCACACTCGGGCAGGTCAACGGCCAGAGCCGCACCGACGTCGCCGAGATCACCCTGAAGGCTGCGTCCTGACCCCCGCAAAACTGGTGTCCTGACCCTCCCTGACGGCCGATTAGTGTTCGGCTGTGGGGTTTTTCGGGGGATCTCGTGAGGGCGCCGGGGTGTTGCGCACCGATGCCGAACTGCTGGTCGCACACGTCGACGGTGACCGCTACGCGTTCGAGGAGCTCTTCTACCGCCACCACCGCCAGCTCTACCGACTGGCGCTGCTCACCAGTCGCGACCCCGACGACGCCGCCGATGCGCTGCAGGACGCTCTTCTCGCCGCTCACCGCACCGCCCGCACCTTCCGCCACGACTCCGCGGTCAGCAGCTGGCTCCACCGCATCGTCGTGAACGCGTGCGTGGACCGGTTGCGGCGCAACAAATTTCATCGCTGCGACGAGCTCGACGACAGACGGTGCCGGGTCGCCGACCCGACCACGCACGTGGACACCAGCATCGCCGTCGAACGGGCGTTGCTGCGCCTGCCCGTCGAGCAGCGCGCGGCGGTCGTCGCGGTCGACATGCAGGGGTATTCGGTCGCCGAGACGGCCCGCATGCTCGGCATCGCCGAGGGCACCGTGAAGAGCCGGTGCGCCCGTGCCCGCGGCAAGCTCGCGACCGCGCTGACCGAGTTCGCCGCCGACGCCGCCCCCGCCGACTGAGCGCGGTCGGTTAACCTCGAACGATCTTCGGTGGGCCGGATGATCAGCGGGGGCAACGATGGACAGCGGCGACGGCGCCGGATCCGAGCCGGCCCCCATCCGGGTCACCCCGGACCTGCTCGCCGACCTGCAGGCGGGGCTGCTCGACGACGCCACCGCCGCCCGGGTCCGCCACGCCGCGCGCACCGATCCGGATGCGGCGCGAGCCCTCGCCAATCTGGACACGGTCCGGCGGGAGTTGGCGCATCTCGGCTCCGATGCGGCCTCCGCGCCGCCGGTTCCCGCCGCGGTGACGGCGCGCGTCGGTGCGGCGTTGCGCAGCGCCGCACCCCCGCCCGGAAATCACCTGCGAGGGCGGCCCGCACTCACCCGTGCCCAGGCGGCGGTGCTCGCCATCGGGATCGGCGCCGGCGTCCTCGCGGCCGGTATCGGGCTGGTCATGCTGAACCGGGACCCCGCCCCGCGGTATCCCGCAGGTCCCACCGCCTCACAGATCACGGTCACCCCGACACGGGACTTCCCCCTGTCCGACGAGCAGGTCCGCGCCACGCTCGACACCCCCGCGCAGCTCGGTCCGCTCGCCGACCCGAACCGGCGTGCCGCGTGCCTGGCCGGGCTGGGCCTCTCCCCCACCGTCGACGTCCTCGGCGGCCGGGAACTCGACGTATCCGGCCGGCCCGGTGTACTGCTCATCGTTCCCGGGAACACCGCACAGCAGGTCACCGCCCTCATCGTCGAGCCGACCTGCACCGATACCCGTGGCGGTCTGCTCGCACGAACACACCTGGCCCGCCGGTGACCGGCCGGCACCGCACCACCGCGTCCTGCGGGAACACCGCCGCCTACCCTGGTGTTTACGCAGATACGGTCGTTTGACCACTCGGTAGAAAGGCTCTCATGACCTCCTCACCCACCGTCCATGACCTGATCATCATCGGTTCCGGTCCGGCCGGCTACACCGCCGCCGTGTACGCGGCCCGCGCCCAGCTTCAGCCGCTGGTCTTCGAGGGGACGCAGTTCGGCGGCGCGCTGATGACCACGACCGAGGTCGAGAACTACCCCGGCTTCCGGGACGGCATCACCGGCCCCGAACTGATGGACCAGATGCGCGAGCAGGCGCTTCGCTTCGGCGCGGACCTGCACATGGAAGACGTCGACGCCGTCGACCTCGCCGGCCCCATCAAGACCGTGACGGTCGGCGACGAGACCTACCAGTCGCGCGCCGTCATCCTCGCGATGGGCGCGGCAGCGCGCCACCTCGGGGTCCCCGGCGAGGACACCCTGCTCGGCATGGGTGTGAGCACCTGCGCCACCTGCGACGGTTTCTTCTTCCGTGACCAGGACATCGCCGTGGTCGGCGGCGGCGACTCCGCGATGGAAGAGGCCACCTTCCTGACCCGGTTCGCCCGCAGCGTCACGCTGATCCACCGCCGCGAGGAGTTCCGCGCCTCGAAGATCATGCTGGAACGCGCACAGAACAACGAGAAGATCACCATCCGCACGAACACCGCGGTGACCGCGATCGAGGGTGAGCCGAAGGTCACCGGAATTCGCTTGCGCGACACCGTCACCGGTGAGGAATCGACGTTGGCGGTGACGGGCGTGTTCGTCGCGATCGGGCATGATCCGCGCTCCGAACTGGTCCGCGGCCAGGTCGACCTCGACGACGAGGGGTATGTGCAGGTGGAGGGCCGCACGTCCTACACCTCCGTCGAAGGTGTCTTCGCTGCGGGCGATCTCGTCGACCACACCTACCGCCAGGCGATCACCGCGGCCGGAAGTGGTTGTGCCGCGTCGATCGACGCCGAGCGCTGGCTCGCCGACCGCGCGGAGCCGGGCGAAAGAACTTCGACGACAACCGATGACAGCGATCTGATAGGAGCACAGCAATGAGCGGACCCTCAACGGTGGCGGTGACCGACGATTCGTTCACCGACGACGTCCTGTCGAGCAACACGCCGGTGCTGGTGGACTTCTGGGCCACCTGGTGCGGACCGTGCAAGATGGTCGCCCCGGTGCTCGAGGAGATCGCCTCCGAGAAGGCCGGTTCGCTGCGCGTGGCGAAGATCGACGTCGACGAGAACCCCGCCACCGCCCGCGACTTCCAGGTGGTGTCGATCCCGACGATGATCCTGTTCAAGGACGGTCGGCCGGTGAAGCGGATCGTCGGCGCGAAAGGCAAAGCAGCGCTGTTGCGTGAGCTTTCCGACGTGATCTGACCTGCCAAGACGTCGTTCGGCGCCGCCGCGCGCGGCGCCAACACCCGCCTGGGGTTTTCCGGAATCCTCCGAAGTTCTGAGACAATGCTGCCTATGTCGATTCTGCGTCGCGGTGATCGCGGAGGTGCGGTCACCGAGATCAGGGCCGCGCTGTCCGCACTCGGCATGATCGACGACCTCGACGAAGACCTGACCACGGGCAAGCACATCGCCGCCGACGTGTTCGACGAGCACCTCGACCATGCCGTGCGCGCTTTCCAGCAGCACCGCGGCCTGCTCGTGGACGGAATCGTCGGTGAGGCCACCTACCGCGCGCTCAAGGAAGCGTCCTACCGCCTGGGCGCCCGGACTCTCAACCACCAGTTCGGTGCCCCAATGTACGGCGACGACGTCGCGACGTTGCAGGCTCGGCTGCAGGATCTCGGGTTCTACACCGGCTTGGTCGACGGCCACTTCGGATTGCAGACCCACAACGCGTTGATGTCGTACCAGCGTGAGTACGGGTTGTACCCGGACGGGATCTGCGGTCCGGAGACGTTGCGCTCGTTGTACTTTCTCGGGGCCCGCGTCACGGGCGGCTCGCCGCACGCGATTCGGGAGGAGGAGCTGGTCCGCAGCTCGGGTCCGCGGCTGTCGGGTAAACGGATCATCATCGATCCGGGCCGCGGCGGCGACGATCACGGTCTGATCATGAACGGGCCGGCCGGTCCGATCAGCGAAGCAGACATCCTGTGGGACTTGGCAAGTCGCCTCGAAGGCCGGATGACCGCGATCGGCATGGACACGTTCCTGTCCCGGCCCGCCAACGGAGCCCCGTCGGATGCCGAACGCGCAGCCACCGCGAACACCGTCGGCGCGGATCTGATGATCAGCTTGCGCTGCGAGACCCAGTCGAGCCCGTCCGCCAGCGGCGTCGCGTCGTTCCACTTCGGCAACTCGCACGGATCGGTGTCCACCATCGGCCGGAATCTGGCCGACTTCATCCAACGAGAAGTGGTCGCCCGCACCGGTTTACGGGACTGCCGCGTGCACGGCCGGACGTGGGACCTGCTCCGGTTGACCCGGATGCCCACGGTCCAGGTGGACATCGGCTACATCACCAATCCCGGCGACCGGGCGACGCTGGTGTCGGCGGCCGCCCGCGACTCGATCGCCGAGGGGATGCTGGCCGCGGTCAAGCGCCTCTACCTGCTGGGCAAGAACGACCGGCCCACAGGCACGTTCACGTTCGCCGAGCTGCTGGCTCACGAACTGGCCGTCGAGCAGACCCGCCGCACCAGCTAGCTGGAGGAGCCGGCGGCCGCGCCGACCGGCTGCTGCAACTGGGCACTCTCCAGCAGTCGCTCCAGAGCCGCCTCGACGCCGGCCTTCCACCCGAGCCCCTGCTCGAGTTCCAACCGCAGCCGCGGGAAGTAGGTGTGGTGCGAGACCACCACGAAACCGGCGTCCAACAGCAGATCGCTCGGCAACACGCAGTTGTCCACCGAGCAGTCGCCCAGTGTCTCCAGGACCGGACGCACATCGGGCGGCGCCGCCACCATGTCGGCCAGTTCGTCCGCCTCGGCGGTCCGGCCGAACGCCTCCAGCGCGCGGACACCACGGCGAACCAGATCAGTGACGACCCCGGAGATCAGTGTTCGCGACATGTCGTCGGCGGCCTGACCCGCCTCCACGCCCAGTGACGTCAGTAGCACGGCGTCGGCGCTGACCGGTCCCGTCGGGAAGCGAGTCGCCCGCGGCACGCTGCGCGGCGGGGCATAGAAGACGTACCCCAGACACGGTTCGTCCCCCGGCTCCCCCGGCGCGTCGACCGCCGCCTCGCGACACTTCACGGCCAGTTGCCCGCAGGACCCCCACTCGAGCATGACCATCGACAGCCACGCTTCCTTCTCGAATTCCGCGTCGGACAGGTGATCGTCCCCGCCCAGCGTCGACGGGTCGACCTCCCAGTACACGCAGCGGCGCGCGTGTTTGGGCAACTGCTCGAACGCTTCGAGCCGAAGAGGCGTGATTCGTGCGGCCACTACGCTCCCGGATGTCTCGGCCGTGCAGATGTGCACGACTGCCCTACCAGGATAGGAGTTCGGCGCGGTCTCGGCGCCTTCTCACCGACAACGGCCGGCCCAGGCACGCCCCGGCGCGAGATCAAGTGCATCACAAGGCAATTCCCTCGCTCTCGCGATCCCCCGACATCGGCGCCGGATCGGGTGTCACAGTGACGTAACTGCCCGGTGTGGTCGGTCACCGGGTCGACGCGTTCATCAACTCCACAATTCGTTGCAGATCGTCGACCGATCCGAATTCCACCACGATCTTGCCCTTGCGCTTGCCGAGGCTGACCGTCACCCGGGTGTCGAACGCCGTCGACAACTGCTCGGCCACATCCTGCAGACCCGGCATCTGGATGGGCTTGCGCCGCGGTGCCGGGGGCGTGCCGCCGCCCTCGCGGTTGGCCAGCGTCACCGCCTCTTCGGTGGCACGCACCGACAGACCCTCGGCCACGATGCGGGCCGCGAGTTCCTCCTGCACCTCGGGCCCACCCTCGAGGGCCAGCAGAGCGCGGGCATGTCCGGCCGATAGCACGCCTGCCGCGACTCGCCGCTGCACCGCGATCGGCAGCCGGAGCAGTCGGATCATGTTGGTGATCACGGGTCGCGAGCGCCCGATGCGTGACGCCAGTTCATCGTGCGTCACCTCGAACTCCTCGAGCAGCTGCTGGTAGGCCGCCGCCTCTTCCAGAGGATTGAGCTGCACCCGGTGGATGTTCTCCAGCAGTGCGTCGCGGAGCATGCTGTCGTCGGCGGTCTCCCGCACGATCGCCGGGATCGTCGCGACGCCGGCCTCCTGAGCGGCACGCCATCGCCGCTCCCCCATCACCAGCTGATAGCGCGGCGCCCCGTCGCCATCACCGTCGCCGCCCGGCGTCGCGCGCACGACGATCGGTTGCATCAACCCGAACTCGCGGATCGAGTGTACGAGTTCGGCGAGCGCCTCCTCGTCGAAGACCTGGCGCGGCTGCCGCGGATTCGGATCGATCTGCGCCGGCGCGATCTCCCGGTACACCGCGCCCACGGAGTTCTCCTCCGGCGGCGCCGGCGGGGTCGGTGGCGCGACCGGACCGCCGAGGACGACGTCGGCGGCGGCGGCTCCCATCCGCGGACCCGTCGTGGCCGGCTCCCCGTTCTCGGCCGGACCCGTCGGAATCAGTGAGGCGAGTCCGCGGCCGAGACCGCTGCGCTTACGTGCCGGGTTGTTCATCGATCCCCTCTCCTCTTCGCGCAGATCGTCGCGCGAACGCTCACCGGGCCTGTCCCGCGTGACCCCGCTGCGCCAATTCGCGGCTGGCGTCCAGGTAACTCATCGCGCCGCGTGACCCGGGGTCGTAATCGATGATCGTCATGCCGTACCCGGGTGCTTCGGAGACCTTGACGCTGCGCGGGATCACGGTCCGCAGCACCTTGTCCCCGAAGTGTGCCCGCACGTCGACGGCCACCTGGTCGGCCAACTTGGTGCGGCCGTCGTACATCGTCAGCACGACCGTGGTGACGTCGAGCTCGGGGTTGAGGTGCGCCTTGACCATCTCGATGTTGCGCAGCAGCTGGCCCACGCCTTCGAGCGCGTAGTACTCGCACTGGATCGGGATCATCACTTCCGGCGCCGCGACCAACGCGTTGATCGTGAGCAGGCCGAGCGACGGCGGGCAGTCGATGAACACGTAGTCGAAGTCGTGGTGCTTGAGTTCCGCCAAGGCGGTGCGTAGCCGACCCTCGCGGGCGACCATGCTGACCAACTCGATCTCGGCACCGGCGAGGTCGATCGTGGCCGGCACGCAGAACAGGCGCTCGCTGTGCGGGCTCCGCTGCAGCGCGGCCTCGACGGAGATCTCACCGATGAGCACCTCGTACGACGACGGGGTCCCGGGTCGATGCTCGATGCCGAGCGCGGTGCTCGCGTTGCCCTGCGGGTCGAGGTCGATGACGAGCGTCCGCGCTCCCTGCAGAGCCAGCGCGGCGGCGATGTTCACCGCCGTCGTCGTCTTGCCGACGCCGCCCTTCTGGTTGGCCACCGTGAACACTCGCTGGCGAGCCGGCCGCGGCAGCTGACCTTCGGTCGCGGCGTGCATCAGCCTCACGGCCCGTTCGGCCTCCGCCCCGATGGGCGTGTCGATCTCCTGGGCGTTCCACGTTTCACGTGAAACATCGCCCGGCAAGCTGTTCACCCCGTCGGGAACCGACATCACTTCTGTCTCCTTCCCGGCGCGCGCTGCTTCGGCGGCGTTCTCAGAAACCCTACGACCACCGTCGTGGGTGGATCCACGTATTGACCACCGCATGTCGCCACCTTCACATCGGTCATACCCAGGGCCGCCATGGCCTGGCGGTGCTCCTCAACTTCCTCGGCCGCACGTTCGCCTTTGACGGCGAGCATCCGCCCGCCCGGGCGAAGCAGCGGCACACTCCATCGCGTCAGCTTGTCCAGCGAGGCCACCGCTCGGGACACCACCGCGTCCATCTCCCCAACCTGCTCCCGCACCACTCGGTCCTCGGCCCGACCGCGAACGACGGCGCACTCGATCTCGAGTTCGGCGATCGTCTCCCGCAGGAAATCGCTCCGCCGAAGCAACGGCTCGACGAGTGTGACATGGATGTCCGACCGGGCCAACGCCAACGGGATCCCGGGCAGGCCCGCCCCGCTGCCGATGTCGGCGATCCGCTCGCCGGGCTCAAGGAGCTCCGCGACCACCGCGCTGTTGAGCACGTGCCGTTCCCACAGCCGCTCGACTTCCCGCGGACCGAGCAGGCCGCGCTCCACGCCGGCTCCCGCGAGGATCTCGGCGTAGCGCTGCACCCTGTCCGTGGCCGCACCGAAGATCGCGCCGACCGCCGCGGGTGCCGGCAAGACCTCCGCACGTTTCACGTGAAACATCCTCCGGATCGACGCGACAGATTGCGATGAGGCCAGCCGGCTCACGAACTACATCCGTGTAACTCCCGGCTCAGTCGACGAGGACGACGACGCGGCGCGACGGCTCCACGCCCTCGCTCTCGCTGTGCACGCCCTGCACGCCCGCCACCGCGTCGTGCACGATCTTGCGCTCGAACGGCGTCATCGGAGCAAGCTCCTCACGCTCACCGGTCTCCAACACGCGGTGGGCCACCTTGCTCCCCAGGGTCGCGAGTTCGTCGCGCCGACGCTTCCGCCACTGCGCGATGTCGAGCATCAACCGGCTGCGCTCACCGGTCTTCTGATGCACCGCCAGCCGGGTCAGCTCCTGCAGGGCGTCGAGCACCTCTCCCTTGCGCCCGACGAGCTTCGTCAGATCGCCACCGCCATCGATGCTGACGACCGCGCGGTCGCCCTCGACGTCCAGGTCGATGTCCCCGTCGAAGTCGAGCAGGTCCAACAACTCCTCGAGATAGTCGCCGGCGATCTCGCCTTCGGCGACCAGTTTCTCCTCGAGATCGTCGCCTCCCGACACGGCGCCGTCGCCGGCACCCTCCGGACGCGCATCCTCGCCGAGCTCCTCGGTGGTGGCGGCAGCTTGCGTGCTTTCGGTTTCCGTCATCGACTCACCTCTCCTCGTTCGCGGTCGCCCGCGCGTCAACGTTTCCGCTTCTTGGGCCGGGCCCCGGGTTTGGGTGTGCGGCTCACCGCCCCGTTGCCCGCGGCAGATCCGGCAGATCCGGCAGATCCGGAGCCGTCCGAGCCCTCGGTTCCCGGCGCCTCGACGACGCCCTCGGTCTCCTCCGCGATCCCCTTCGCGGTGCCCGCCACATCGGACTCGGAGCCCGTCTTCTTCTTGCGGGCCGCCGGCTTGGCACCCGGCGCGGGCGCGTTGGACGCGCGGCGCTCGAGCGCCTCCTGCTTCTTTGCTTCTTCTTCCTTCTCGATCTTGCCGAACACGTAGTGCTGCTGACCGTAAGTCCAGATGTTGTTCGACACCCAATAGAGGATGATCGCCAGCGGCAGGAAGGGACCGCCGACGACGACGCCGAGCGGGAAGACGTACAGCGCCAGCTTGTTCATCATCGCGGTCTGCGGATTCGCCGCAGCCTCGACGCTCTGCCGGGCCACCGACGCCCGGCTGTTGAAGTGGGTGGCGATGCCGGCCACGATCATCAACGGCACGCCGACCGCGATCACCGCCGGCCGGTGGAATTCGGTGAACGCGTCCAGACCGACATGCTGGATCATCGAGGCACCCAGCGGAGCACCGAACAGGTTCGCATCCAGGAAGTGCCCGACGTCGGTCGCACTGAACACGTAGTTGCCCAGGCTGCGGTTCTCCTCGACCGACAAGCCGAGTCGGCCGATGCCCGTCTGCGTTCGGTTGAACGACATCAGCACGTGGTACAGGCCGAGGAACACCGGGATCTGGGCGAGCATCGGCAGGCACCCCAGCACCGGATTGAAGCCGTGTTCCTTCTGCAGCTTCTGCATCTCCAGCGCCATCCGCTGGCGATCCTTGCCGTATTTCTTCTGCAGCGCCTTGATCTGCGGCTGCAGCTCCTGCATCTGCCGGGTCGTGCGGATCTGCCGGACGAACGGCTTGTAGAGGATCGCGCGCAGGGTGAACACCAGGAACATCACCGACAGCGCCCAGGCGAAGAAGTTCGATGGGCCCAGCAGGAAGGCGAAGGCCTTGTACCAAAGCCACATGATCGCCGACACCGGGTAGTAGATGATGTCGAGGCTGAAGAAGTTAAACACTCGGTTGACTCTTCCCTTGCAGTACCGGGTTGTCCCGGTGGTCGGCTACGCCACAGCGACCGTGCGCGCCGCCGCCATGGCTACCTCCGGCGGTTGCGTCACTGTGACTCTCGCGATCGGCTGTCCGATCAGGTATCGGATCCCACCCTCCGTTATGCCATGGCCCGCACTTGACGAGGCGAACCAGGGCAAGCCATCCGCCCCGGATCAGTCCGAACTCGGTGAGGGCGTCGACGGCGTACTGGCTGCAGGTCGGCGTGAACCGACAGGTCGGCAGGCGGAGCGGAGAGATCGTATGGCGGTACAGCTGGATCAGGTACACGACCGCCCGGACCGCGCGTGATCTCACGACGCGGCTCCGGTGCGCACCCGGATGCGCTGTAGCGCGGTGCGGAGTTCTTGTTCGAGCCGGGGCGAGATCGCATCGCGACTGCCGGGCAGCGCACGGATCACCACCCGCTCGGCGGGGTCGAGATCGTCGAGGATCGTGCGTGCGGCATGGCGCAACCGCCGCGACACCCGATGCCGCTGGACGGCATTGCCCACGGCTTTGGAGACAACGAGGCCGATCCTGGGTCCGGGTTCGCCTGTCTCGTCGGAACGCAGCGTGTACAAGACCAAGTCAGGCTGGGCCGCTCGCGTCCCGCGACTGACTGTGGCACCGAACTCGGTCGACCGCGTCATCCGGAACTGTGCCGGAAGCACCGCGTCAGACCTTGGGTCGCGTCACGCAGTCAGTGAACGACGGCCCTTGCGGCGCCGGTCCGACACGATGGCACGGCCGGCGCGCGTGCGCATCCGCAGCCGGAACCCGTGCACCCTCGCCCGGCGGCGGTTGTTGGGCTGGAAGGTCCGCTTGCCCTTGGCCACGGCAGTCACTCCTTG